>NZ_JBUIOB010000016.1:0-48167 GCF_056113345.1 Candidatus Arsenophonus phytopathogenicus | reverse complement strand
ATGCCTAAAAATACTGGCCAATTGGGATAATCTCCATGGCATTACCGAACGTCGTGAATTTGCCTTGTCATTATTGCGTGAATTGCCTACCCCCGCAGAAGCCAAACCGATTGATTTTAAGGCACTTCGCAGTGAGGCGTCGGCCTGCATTACTCAACTGGTCAAAGGCGGATATCGTAATGAAGCGCTGGATATCCTCGCCTCATTTAACGCTAAAAAGATGGGTGACGTTACTGATGACAATCTGGTTCAGTTTATCGAGAAAGCCCAACGCGTTTTAGCTGATGATAATGCCGAGGGTAGCGATGGCTGAGCATGCAAAACTTGCCCCCTCCTCAGCGCATAGGTGGATAAGATGTAGCGCCAGTCTCGCAGTGGAAGCCACCGTACCCAATAAAACATCGTCGTTTGCGGAAGAAGGCACCGCAGCGCATGCGTTAGCGGAAAGTATCTTAACAATGCGTCAAAACCCGTTTAGTGACGGGCGTAGACGAACATCTGGCTTTGATGCAAAGGATTATATCGGCACGTATCCCTTGTTGAAAGCCAACTCGCCACCAGTGGATGAGGAGATGATTGAGCACGTCCAGACCTATGTTGATACTGTCTGGAGGCTTGCGGACGGGAAAATCTTACAGGTTGAAGAACGGGTGGATTTTTCAGCGGTCATTGGCGTAGAGAATTCGTTTGGTACCGCGGATGCGATTATTGTCAGTGAGGATGAGCTACAAATCCATGACCTGAAATACGGTAAAGGCGTTAAAGTGGATGCCCCGAACAATGAGCAGCTCATGCTTTATGCGCTCGGGGCGTTACATCAGTTTGACCTTGTTTATGATTTTAACACGGTTCGGCTTTTTATCCATCAACCCCGCCTTAACCATCTGTCTGAATGGGCGCTATCAGTTGACGAATTAAAAGACTTTGGTGACCTGGCTAGATTGCGGGCGCAAAAAGCCATGGAGATGGCAACCCTCGCTGAGCGCAACGGGCTTGATGCCCTACCGGATAATGCGTTTTCACCAGGTATCAAGCAATGCCAGTTCTGCAAAGCAAAAGGCGGATTGTGTTTTGCCCAGGCGCAGTTTGTCCATAATGAAGTCAAAGGTGATTTTGTCGATTTAACCCAGCCTTTAGCCCCTCAATTAAGCGATGTGCCAAAACGCATTACGTTACTTACCCCTGAGCAAATGGCAGCGCTCTACCCGCATGTCGATTTGATAGAGAGTTTTTGCAAAGCCCTGCGAAATCGGGTCGCTGAGGCATTACATAGCGGGCAATCGGTACCGGGCTTTAAACTGGTGACTGGCAAACAGGGAAATCGCACATGGGGTGATGAACGTGAAGCCGAAACGCTGTTGAAAAACGCCAAAATTAAGCAGGAGCAAATCTACCACAAAAAAATTATCAGTCCACGACAGGCTGAGAAACTACTTAAACAAGACAAACCGAGTCGCTGGGCAAAACTGGAAGCGCTTATTGTGCGAGCAGACGAGTAAACCCGTTATCGCACCCGAGTCTGACCCACGACCTGCCCTTGTTATTAATACCCCCCTGAACGACTTTGACGATGTGACCGAAGCGTCACTTGTTGACAAATCCATCTAATTAAAAGGTAACGTTATGAAAATTAAATTAAGCAACGTACGTCTGGCTTTTCCTGAGTTGTTTGAACCTACACAAGTCAGTGGTCAGGGCGCCTTCAAATACCGCAGCAAATTTCCTTATCGCCAAAAGTCGTACGGACCTGATTGAGGAAATCAAAACGGGGATTAAGGCCGTCATTAAGGAAAAATGGGGAGCCAAAGAGGTAGAAAAAATTTATAACAGCATCTGCCACTCCAACAACCGTTTTTGCTTTCGCGACGGAGACAATAAGGAATACGACGGCTATGCCGGAAATATGTACATTACCGCCAGTAACAAAGATCGGCCGCTAGTCATTGACGTAAATCGCACACCACTCACCGCACAGGACGGTCGCCCCTACTCAGGCTGCTACGTTAACGCCACCATTGAGTTTTACGCCTATGACAATAACGGTAAAGGCGTCTCCGTCTCATTAAGAGGCGTTCAGTTTTTCCGTGATGGTGATGCGTTTAGCGGTGGAAGTGTAGCTCCGTTGACGAGTTTGACGACCTGAGCATGGCTGAGGAAGAAGAGTTATTGGCAAGTTAAACACCAGGGAACTACCGCCGCCTGAGGTAGTGAAATAATCAGGCACCACGTTAAATTCATTAAGGAGAATTAAACATGAAATTAGATAATATGACTGAAGTCCTTACGCTCACTAATCCCGATAACAACAGCCATTATTTGCTTAACCTGGAGCAACCCGTTAATGCCGATGAGGAAACCAGAACATTAATCAATATGATTCAACTACTGGCAGAAGAAAACCAGTACCTGAGAAAAGAGAATAAGCGATTGGCAAAAAGCCATTGGTAAAATGGTGGGCTATGCAGGACTCGAACCTGTGACCGATGTATTAAGTCCTCTGGGCTACCAACTGAGCTAATAACCCATGATAGTAATTTATAACAATCCCTTTAACAAAAATGGTGGAAAGTAATTATCAAAACCTTCAGCGATACCATAATCTCTCAGTTGTTTTCGGGTGTAAATATCAATCTTTTTATATATCTGTTGTATTATTTGCTCTACAACACAAGAATAGGTACCTAACCGCAATGCGATTTCTTGATTACTCATAAGTTTCATCGCGAAAAATAGCACATTAAGTTCTTCAGTCGTAAATAAATTATTCGGTGGATGATTTGTTAAAAAAGAAGGCGTGGTTGGGTTTTTAAAGAAATGTTCTGATAGTAATCGAGGGGATATTTTTCGTCCATGACAGATAGTTCCAGCGATTTTATTCTGGGTGTAGTAAGGAAACTTTTTAACAAAAACAGATTGTAATGTTCGCTCTTTTTCTGCTAGATGTGTAACAATAAAAAATATGGATTTATCAGATTGAACAACAATTTGTTCATATTCAACAGTTGTGTCCGCATATTCACACCATGACACAGGGCATTCAAAGGTTCGTCTTCCTTCGATGTTAAAATTTACTGACAAACAAGAACTAGTAAGCAGCGCTTTATTAGCATAGACAAAACATGACTCAGTATCTTTTATGTCCCAAATATCTTCTTGTTTCTCCATAAACGAAATCAAATGGCTTGTTAGTACATCGCTAGTTTTCATAAATATCCCTATTACAATTTAATTTTTATAATTAAGCTTAGTTTTTTATAAAAAAAAACAAAAATAAATACCGCTTTTTATTAAAGCATCTCGTGTACTGACAACTCCTGATACGAAGGTAAACTGACCCACTTCCTAGAACGTCACTAATTAATCTTAACGCCCCTTTTTATAGGGGCAATCATTCATCAATTTAAGTATTGAGGCATTTTTATATGCAAAATTTACTATTTTGCGATTTAGAAACATACAGCGATATACCGATTAATTGTGGCACACATCGCTATGCTGAAAATGCAGAAATATTACTTTTTGCGTATGCGGACAATCATGGCCCTGTCAAGGTTTGGGATGTGACTGAAGATAAAACGATGCCAAAGGATTTAAAAGCCTATCTTGATGACTCTGCGATTTTAACTGTCTGGCATAATGGGGGGATGTTTGATACGGTAATTTTAAAACACGTGTTAAATATCGATTTACCCTTATCCCGCATTCACGACACCCTGGTGCAAGCACTGGCGCATGGCTTACCCGGTGCACTAGGTTCGCTTTGCGATATTTTCAAAATCAATAACGATAAAGCCAAAGATAAAGAAGGTAAAGCGCTCATACAGTTATTTTGCAAACCGCGTCCTAAGAATAGCAAAATACAACGCGCTACGGCGTTAACACATTTCGAAGAATGGCAGCGGTTTAAAACGTACGCAGGTTCAGATATTTTAGCCATGCGCGAGATTTACCAACATTTACCGCGTTGGAATATGAATGCTGATGAAACCCAACTATGGCAGTTAGACCAAAAGATTAATCGCCGTGGAATGGGTATGGACGTTGAACTGGCGAAAAGCGCCTTGACCGCGGTTGAAAACGAGCAAAAAAGGTTATCAACCGTCACCCGACAATTGACAGATAATGCCGTGCAAACCGCAACACAACGCGATGCACTGCTACAGCATATCGTTTCGGCATTTGGCATCACATTACCGGATATGCAAGCCAGCACGCTACAGCGACGCATTAATGACCCTGATATTCCACCTGCTTTACGCGAACTACTATCAGTCCGTCTGCAATCGTGTACAACCAGCACCAGTAAATATAAGGCGCTGTTAAAATCGGTAAGCGCAGATGGACGACTTCGAGGGACAAAACAATTCTGCGGTGCCTCACGCACTGGACGTTGGGCGGGGCGGATTTTTCAACCGGATAATCTCCCCAGACCCACGCTTGACCCAAGCACCATTAATGACGGGATTGAAGCGTTAAAAGCCGGTTGCGCCGAGCTGATTTGTGATGACATTATGCAACTGACCAGTTCTGCACTTAGAGGATGTATTATTGCCCCACCCGGTAAGAAGCTGGTTATCTCCGATTTATCAAATATTGAAGGCCGCATGCTAGCATGGCTGGCAGGGGAAAACTGGAAAGTCAACGCTTTTAGCGAATTTGATAACGGCAAGGGCGATGACCTCTATAAACTCGCCTATGCGCGCGCATTTAATTTTTTACCTGAGAACGTCACTAAAGCTCAACGACAAATCGGTAAGGTGATGGAACTCGGCTTAGGCTATGGCGGTGGCGTTGCGGCATTTCTGACGTTCGCCCTCGCCTACGGTCTGGATTTAGATGAACTGGCGGAAGCCGCATTACCTAACATACCGCCTAACGTTAAGCGAGAGGCGATGCGCTGGTATCAAAAATCCGTTGAAACGGATAAAACTTATGGCCTCAGCGAAAAGGTCTTTATTACCTGCGATTCCCTTAAGCGCATGTGGCGCAATGCCCATCCGCAAACCGTATCATTCTGGTACGACATTGAAGAGGCAGTAAAACAGGCCATTCAGGCACCGGGGAAAGCGTTTAAGTGCCGTAAACTTAGCGTCCGGCGCGATAAAGGCTGGCTCAGGATTTGTCTACCATCAGGTCGTAGTCTTTGCTACCCTTCTGCGCGAACAGAGAATGGACAAATTACCTATATGGGGACTAACCCCTACAACCGTAAATGGGAACGGTTAAAAACCTATGGCGGTAAAATCACCGAAAATATCTGTCAGGCCGCCGCACGGGATGTATTAGCCTATAGCATACTGCCTATTGAAAAGGCAGGTTATGCGATTGTCTTAACCGTCCATGATGAAATTATCAGCGAAGCGCCGGATACCCCACAATTTTCCGCCGAGGGGTTAAGCACACTGTTAAGTCTTAATCCGGACTGGGCTTTCGATTTACCGCTTAGTGCAGCCGGCTTTGAGACTTATCGCTATCGCAAGGAATAAACTAACACACAGGATAAAATAAACATCATGGCCTTTATGAAAAACGACAGCCCACTTTATTTCAAGGCGGCGCAGGATGCAGTTCACCTTGAGCAGTCAGGGCAATACCATGAAGCCGCGCGCGCATGGTCGCAGGCAAATCGGCTGGCGCGCAATCGCAATAAC
Organism: Candidatus Arsenophonus phytopathogenicus; assembly: GCF_056113345.1. Taxonomy (NCBI): domain Bacteria; kingdom Pseudomonadati; phylum Pseudomonadota; class Gammaproteobacteria; order Enterobacterales; family Morganellaceae; genus Arsenophonus; species Candidatus Arsenophonus phytopathogenicus. Next base: position 42,516 of record NZ_JBUIOB010000016.1, on the reverse strand, counting down.
CGTATCTGGAGTGAGAACCGCGCCGATTTTTGCCTGATGCAAATAAAAAGGGAACATATTAAAAGGATGTATCCATGCGGTTAATCAGGGAAGAGAGTATCGAAAAACATTTGGTGCGTGAAGTGCAAAAAATCGGCGGCATTGCCTATAAATTTGTTTCACCAGGGCGACGAGGCGTACCTGACCGATTAGTCGCCCTGCCCAATGGCAACATTATTTTTGTGGAGTGCAAAGCACCGGGCGAAAAACCTACCCCCTACCAATTACGCGAACACGCACGGCTTTTTGCCCTTGGCCATCAGGTCATCGTACTGGACAGCCAGGATTTAGGCAGCATATTGCCCGCTGAGGAACTACAGGACGGTTTTTAAACCAGTTTTATGATTAGGGTGACAATCGTTGCCGCAGCACCAACAATAGCTAACATGACACCGCTTAGTTTTATCAGAAGGCTATTGGTTAACCCTTCAACATCTTTACGGACTAGTGATATCTGTGAGTCTATCTTGACATCAAGCTTATCAAATCTGCCGTCTATTTCTTTACGAACATCATCTAAATCGCGTTTAGTCGCTACATCCGCAACTTCGTGTGACTTACGCACAGCAATAGAAATTGCTTTTGCCTGCTCTTTTGGCAAACCTGCATTCTCTAATGTTTCGACAAATTCTTGTGTATCAAATGCAACCTGGCCCATAGCGAATCCTCCTGTTTTGGTAAGTATAACGGGTTTCGGGCTCAATCTGCAAAATCTATCACATTTATAACTTAATTCGTTTAATTACGGAGAAATTTTTATGTCTAAATTAGTTATTATTGAAAATACCGTTGTTCGTCAAGACGCTTTTGGGCGTTATTGTCTTAATGATTTACACCGTGCGGCAGTTGCTCAGGGTAAAGCGACAGAATCTCAGCGGCCATCAAACTTCCTTAAATCAGAAGGAGTAAGTAATTTTGTACAAAAAGCAAGCGAAGCTACGAAAATAGCTTCGGTCAATATTATCAAAGGTGGCCTTGAATCTGGCAGCTTTGCAGTTGAAATTATCGCCATCCGATATGCAGCATGGATAGACCCTGCTTTTGAAGTTCAGGTTTACGAGCGGTTTAGGGATTCAATAAAAAGCAATAACGGTGTACTTGTCGAAAAAGTACACGCTGGCTTAGCCATGATCGCTTTTTATAAGCAGGAACTACGTATCGCCCCTTCTGGTCTACTGGGCGCAATGAAAAAACTGCAATCTTCCCTTGGTATGCCTGACATACTTCCTGCTTACGCTGTTGATGCGCCAGAGGGGAGTTTAACAGGTTCAAGTGAAGTGACACACTCCTTTACTGAGCTTTTATTGCTTCATGGCAAACCCTATACGGCACAATCTGGTTATCGGCGGCTACAACTGCTAGGACTTGCTGAGCGTAAATCGCGTCCAAGTAGCAAACATCCTGATAAGGAAAAATTATTCTGGCCATTGACAGAAAAAGGATTGCAGTTTGGTAAAAATCTGACTGACCCTAACAATCCCCGTCAGACTCAACCTCACTTCTACGATAACCAGTTTCCTAGGCTGTTAGGTGTAATGATGAACGGGATTGCAGCATAATAAAACATTGACGAAAGAAGAAATCATGCGCTATAGTTTATTTGCATCTGATAAATCAGGTGTCAGGTTTAGCAGCCTGCCGTAAACTACCGCGACATATGCACGCCGCGAGCGTGTTTTTTAATGTCGTAATCTGGCCGCAATTCAATGGTGGGCTGGATGGGGCAGCTGAAAAGCTGGCCGGTCGGTAGTTCCGGTACTGCTAATCCTGTTCAGTTCACCACCAATAAGTTTAGCAGCTTAGAGGGTGATAATTAAAATACTACCATCGGAGGTCATACTATGACTACCCCACAAGCTATCTCATTTTCTTTCCAAGAAACTCATAACGTACGAATCCAAGTAATAGATGGTGAGCCGTGGTTCTGCCTTAAAGATGTATGTGAAATTTTAGATATATCACGTTCATCTGACTTAGTGCAGATCTCAAAGGAATTCGTTAAAAACGAACCCCTTAAAAATACACGAGGAACTCTTGACCCACGTGGAGTAGAAAAAATCTACACCCTTACAAAAGGCGGAAACCAACAACTTGTTTATGTGAATGAACCTAACCTTTATCGTGTGATTTTCCGTAGTAATAAGCCAGAAGCAAAACAATTTCAGGATTGGGTATTTAATGAAGTCCTCCCCTCGATTCGCAAAACGGGTAAATATGAGCACCCTCAACCCCACCCGAAAGCTGTAGAGCGTTTTAGCCATTCGGATACACGTAACCTGACGCATTTAGTCTGGTGTATGACAAATGGCTTTTGGTTTGAACGTTCATGGAGTAATGCGGTGTGGCTGGCGTTACGTGAAGTGACCCGCACACAATCACCGGAGCGTTTTCAGGTGGAGCATATACCGTTAATGGCTGAAGAGTGCCGGCGCATTTACTACATCACTGAGTCACTGCGCAACATTATTAATAACGCTGAAAAACAGACGATTAAGCGACTGTTACGTAAACGTGAAAATGTCGATACGGTACTCACGGAGATCAAACAGCTTTTTGAGCATTTTCACCATCAACAAATAGAGATAATCAGCGCTCGCACCGATCAGTGGTACGAAGGTGAGTTGACCCATTTCTTAGAACGTCACTAAATAATCTTAACGCCCCTGTCTAAGGGGCTATTTGTTTATCAATTTCATTATTGAGGAATTTCTTTATGTCAAATTTAATGAACATCGAAACAAAAAACATTAACGGTGGATTAATCCAAACGGTTAATGCCCGTGATTTACATGCGTTTTTGGAAATTGGCAAAGATTTTACCACATGGATAAAAGACAGGATTAAGCAATATGGATTTGTTGAAAATCAGGACTAAATAATTGTAGAAAATTTGAGCTCCCCAAAATTGGGGAGTGCAAAATCCCGTCAACGTCCGATGAAAGACTACTGCATCAGTATCGACATGGCGAAAGAGCTATCAATGGTTGAGCGCAACGAAAAAGGTAAACAGTCCAGCCATTACTTTATTGAATGTGAAAGACGGATTTTACAACCCCAAACATCACTACCAACAACAAAAGAACTTGCTTTGATGGTAGTCCATGCCGAGGAAGAGAAAGAAAAGCTATTACTGGAAAATAAAAGTCTCTCAACAGAAGTCGATTGCCTCAAGAATCTCTTTAAAGAAGGTATGACCTCTACCCAATTTAGCAAAATGCTTAACGGGGTAAACAGTCAACAAATAAATCATTTTCTGGCAGAACGTAAATGGCTCTACAACGACAGTAAATCTGGCAACAATTTACGCTGGCGCGTGGCCTCTAACGCTCGGGATAAATATTTAACCGAAAAACAAAATGAAATCAGCCCTCACGGTACGAATAGTTTCATTACGTATCGTACTGTTTTGCTTAGAAAAGGCGCACAACGACTTTATGAATGGTATCTGGATAATAAATTACTCATGAAAAAGAACTGGAACGGATTACACACGCATGACAAAACTATCCCTGTTGTCGACTGAACAAAGTACAATTGTAAAACCCTTCACCCCTCGCCCTTACCAAGAAATCATCACTAACTTTATTATGGATACTCTACGCTCAAATGTCTGGGCCGGTATGGGAATGGGCAAAACAGCAGCAACCCTGACAGCATTAGAAAATCTTTATTTATCAGGCAGTGAAACCAAACCCACATTGGTGTTAGCCCCTTTACGGGTAGCCCAATCCACCTGGCCGGATGAAGCGCTTAAATGGAGCCACCTCCATAATGTCGAAGTACAGCCCATTATTGGTACTGCCAAAGCACGGATGGCAGCACTCAAAAATACCCATGCCAGCGTATTTACTATCAATTATGACAATCTTGTCTGGCTGGTTGACATCCTTGGAGACAGCTGGCCTTTTGGCACGATTATCGCCGATGAGAGCACACGGTTAAAATCATTCCGGCTACGTAAAGGCGGTAAACGCACAGCCGCACTCGCCAAAATCGCGCATAAATCGGTTCATCGCTGGGTAAATCTGACCGGTACGCCTTCACCCAATGGGCTGATGGACTTATGGGGGCAAGCGTGGTTTGTTGACCAGGGCGAACGGCTAGGCAGAACGCATAATGCGTTTACGTCCCGCTGGTTTAACCGTATCCAGTTTCCTGGGCAGCAATGGAGTAAGTTTGAGCCTTTAGAGTTTGCGCATCTACAAATTCAGTTAGCCCTTAGCGATGTCACCTTATCTCTTAATGCCGCCGACTGGTTTGATATCGACGAACCTGTTCGCAACGTTATCAACATTACGTTACCTGCAAAAGCGCGAGCGCACTATCAGGCCATGGAAAAAGAACTGTTTCTTGAGTTGGGCGACAGTGCGATCGAAGCATTAAATGCCGCTGCCAAAACAATAAAATGTTTGCAAATTGCAGCAGGCGCTATCTATAGCGATGACAATCACAACTGGACAGTGATACACGATGCCAAAATCCAGGCGCTGGAAAGTATTATCAATGAAGCCGGCGGGATGCCAGTTCTGGTTGCTTATCACTGGAAGCATGACCTGGAGCGTTTATTAAAAGCCTTTCCAAAAGGCAAAATGTTAGACGCTAACCCACAAACCCTTACCGACTGGAATAATGGCAAAATCCCAGTGCTCTTTGCCCATCCTGCGAGCTGTGGACACGGCTTAAATTTACAGGACGGCGGTAATATCCTGGTGTTTTTCTCCCACTGGTGGGACTTGGAGCAGTACCAGCAAATTATCGAACGTATCGGCCCTACGCGTCAAGCGCAAGCCGGACACAATCGTCCTGTCTTTATCCATCATATCGTCGCTAAAGATACGCTTGATGAAGTGGTCATGGAAAGGCGCAATTCAAAACGAGCAATACAGGACTTATTACTGGAAGCGATGAGAAGAAAATAACAGCATTTAATTAAAGGAGCCCATCATGTGGATTTTAATCCTGGCCATGTACGCCAGCCCTTATGCATCAAGCAACTTTGCAAGTGTTCATACACAGGAATTTGATACTGAAAATATGTGTCAATTCGCTGCTAAACAGTTTGAGCAGGAATTTGAAACTTTCAAGGATATCAACGCCAAATCGATTTGCGTTAAGAAATAAACTAATTTCATCGAGGTTCAATTATGAAACTTAACATCATTAAATTATTAATCACGACATTATTGTTTATTAGTGTAGCGTTTGCCTTTGAGCTGATAGTAGAACATCTATCCCATGTTGATACAACACCACCGGCAATATTCCCCGAGATCAAATGGGGTAATGAAGCATTGAGCGGATTACAGTTAGACGGAAAAGAGATGGAGGACATATTCGTACTGTTAGGCACTATGGCATTGATTTATATCATAATATTATGGCCTAAGCTAAAAAAGTAGTTCACACCAGAACGGCATTATCCCCCCATGATCAATATCGCTTAACAAACATCCATATTCATTCATCAATTTTAATATTGAAGGATAACTATATGCAGAATTTAATCAATAACCGGAGAAATCCTATGAATAATGATAGTAAAATACGAGGTATGACTATGTTATTTAATACCCCACTCAGATATCCCGGTGGTAAAGCAAAATTATCCAATTTTGTCATGAAAATTATTGAAAAAAATAATCTTCACGATCTACATTATGCAGAACCGTTTGCTGGGGGGGCAGGACTAGCATTAAACTTACTTACTAAGGGATATGCGAAGAAAATTTATTTAAACGATATCAACCCAGCTATTTATGCATTTTGGTATAGTATAATTAACCATACACATGATTTTTGCAAAAAAATTGAGAAAACAGATGTCACAATTGATGAATGGCATCATCAACGGAAGATTATGGTACATGCCAAATCTAGCAATATTTTCGAACTAGGATATTCAACTTTTTTTCTAAATAGAACTAACCGTTCTGGTATCCTTTTGGGAGGAATTCTTGGAGGAAAAGAACAAAAAGGTAATTGGAAATTAGATGCCAGATTTAATAAATACAACTTAATTGAACGAATTGAGCGAATATCAAAATATAAAAATAATATAATTATTTCTAATTTAGATGCCAGAGAATTTATACAAAAGACAATTAAACAATTACCAATAAATTCTTTAACATATTTTGATCCACCATATTATGTAAAAGGAAAAGGTTTATATGAAAATCATTACATACATGAAGATCATGAAGTAATTGCTAATATCATTCAGACTGAAATATCAACTCCATGGATTGTTTCATATGATAATGTAGAACCAATACAAAAAATGTATTCAAAATCTAAATTTTTATCATATGACATAAACTACAGCGTTCAAAATAAATACAAAGGCTCCGAAATAATGTTTTTTAGTAAACAATTAAATTTTCCTGTAGAAAAATATCCCACAAAAACAAAAATATAAAATGATACGTTAATAATTTTAGAAAAATTTATCTTTTTAAAATCAATTTATTACATTATTATTTACGCGGGTTCAACTCCCGCCAGCTCCACCAAATTTGCATCTTAAACAATAAAAAATCCGGTATTTACAATAAGTTACGGGGTTTTTATGTACTTTACAGTCTGATTTGATCCCCTCCAAACTAATTCTTTTCGGGTCATTAATAGAACCCGACGAAAAGATCTAATGTTTCTGTTGGATCTAAAAACACAGAGCAACCACTCTGGCAATACCAAAACAAAGCATCAAACAGCGCAGCAAATAAATCCTAATACTCTTCCCCACAAATCATATGCCCTGACCTAACAAAGCACGAAGATAAACTTTTCGCTCTTCGTTATTGGTTTTCTGTGGGGCAATGAAGCGCCTGAGAATAGTGTGAGTTTTTGAATAATCTACAGAGCTAATAAAGGAAAAAACCCTATGAATGAATCCCCTTTTATCAAAACCAGTGAACTTGCAAAAAGGTACAGAGTGTCAACTCACACTATCAGACTGTGGGCGGGTAACGGATACCAACGGCGGGAAGGTTTTCCACGCCCTCGATTTAGATCTGATGAGCTTAATTTCGCCCGGCAGGATATTCTGGATTGGGAGAGGGGTAAACGATTTGATTAACTTTATTCCACCAGCATTCATAAGCTGCCCTCTGCTCCTCAAGGTAGGTATGCTTATCGTATACCTGCCAAACCCCCGGTAACTTATGACCTAACATGATTTCAGCAACATGAGGCTGGGTTAGCTCCGCAACGCCCGTGCGCATGGTTTTACGTAAATCGTGAATTGACCAGTGGGTATAGTTCTCAAATCTGCTAGCCATTTTTTTGTTAAGAGCGGTAATCAAAACAACATGACCACCTACACATAATGTTTTACCCTCTGAGACGGTAAATAAATAATCACTACCATGACTCAATTTTTTAGCAGTTTTTATCAATTCCTCTGCCGCTGGAATAATAGGCCGGATAATGGGCTTTTTGCTTTTTCGCCCTGTTTTATGATTTTCGGGCGGTACTGTCCATATTCCTTTAGTAAAATCGAAATCGGTCATTTTCGCTTTTAGCAATTCCCCTATCCGGCAACCAAACAACAACGCCAGTTTGATTATCAAGGCGTTTCTGGGATTGTAGCCTGGCGCATCAATTAACGTAAATAGTACCCTGAGTTCATCGTTGCTCAACATCCTTTCGCCCTGTTGTGCTTTCACCCCTAAATCCTGTGATGTTACATCGATAAGTGGATTTGAAGAAATAATCCCCCTACGTACCCCCCATCGATGGGCGGTTTTGGCATAACGTAAGATCCGCGCACCAATTGTCGGTTTTACTTTTACCACTTCTTCAATTAGGGATAACCAGACATGCAAGTGGGTTTCGTCATGGGGTAGATTGCCGATCTCGGGGAAAACATAAATTTCAAATGACCGTAGTATCTCGCCAGCTTTTACCTGTGCATTTTTTAGCGATTTATCCCACCAGTCGCGAATAACCGATTCAACCGTGTGCGCATAAATCGACTGTTGTTTACGCGTGCGTTTGACTACTTTAGGGTCTCTGTGTTGTTCTAGTTCACGACGGTAAAAAAGCGCACTATCACGCGCATCTTTTAAACTCATTGCCGGATACGTTCCAATATCTATCCGATCACCTTTCCCCTGCCAACGATAGCGATATTGAAAAATCACCTTACCTTTTGGAGTCACGCGAACTGATAAACCCTCTCTGTCTGATTTAGTCACCATTTTAGCTTGGGATTTACCATTTACCGCTCTTAACCATGAATCACTCAGTGCCATCTTTTTTTCTCCTTGCGTCTTTTTTATATAATATTTTATGTACACCAATATGTACATAAATTTGATGACACAAGGATTATAATAGGCGACTAAAAACAGCTATTCTATACTGAGATAAAAAATAAAATAAATATAAAACAACAAATTAATTATAAAAAGATATGCTATTGATGACTATTAACGATTGGGGGTGATAGTTATTTATTACTTTTTTAATAAATAATATCCCTGCCAACATCCCCACAAAAAACTTATAGCTAAAATAGCAATAAATTTTGTTAAATAAAATGGAATAAACCAAAATAAACAGAATATGACAAAAAACCATAATTGTAATGATTTATGTGGTAATTGAGATAAAAAAGTAAAGGTAATAATACCAATATTACAGCCACTGACGCTGAATTAATATTTATCTGCAGCCTATTTATATGAGCTGACATTTTTTTCATATAGCTCTTCCCTGGCCAGATCTATATTACGAAAATTAGTATTAATATTGAATTTTTTCAAAAGGATAAATGAGATTGTATATAAAAGGTCAAAATAATATTTATCCCTTTTCTACTATTTTCATTTTTTTGCGAGATTATTCTCAACTGATGTTAAGTTAAGAAAATTTATTTTTTGATTATAAAATTTTATTATTATTTTTTAATAATTAAATGTCTTATAACAATAAGGAGAGGTTTTAATAATTCAAAAAATTGTATTGGAAAAATTGACCTGAGCGCGGCAATAAAAAATGGCGCCTTAATTAAGACACCATTTTAAGAGAATAAATAAATTAAATTTGTTAATATTTATGCATAAATATTAACACGATCACGTAATTCTTTACCCGGCTTGAAGTGAGGAACATGTTTTCCTTTCAAATCAACTTTATCACCCGTTTTCGGATTACGGCCTATACGCGGTGCACGGTAATGAAGAGAAAAACTGCCGAATCCGCGGATCTCAATACGCTTTCCCTTAGCAAGTGTTATTGCCATATGATCAAGCATTTCTTTCACAGCTTCTTCAATAAATTTTGCTGGTATATGAGCTAATTGGTTAATAAGTGTTTCAATTAATTCAGACCTGGTCATAGTACCTCCCCTAAACTACCGTTACGGGGCAACAAAATGTTGCCCTATGATTAACTTAATTATTCGCCTTTCGCTGCTTTGAACGCTTCTGCCATCGCATTATTGGCAAAATTGGTATCTTCCTGTTTGTTCACAGAAGCAATGGTATCTTTTTCATCTGCTTTATCTTTTGCACGAACAGATAAGGTAATGATACGGTTTTTGCGATCAACACCAGTATATTTAGCTTCAACTGTATCGCCAACGTTCAATACTTGAGTAGTATCTTCCACGCGATCACGTGAAGCTTCAGATGCACGTAAGTGACCTTCAACACCAGAAGCCAACTCAATCGTTGCTCCTTTCGCATCAACAGCCACTACTTTACCGGTAACGATGACACCTTTCTTATGAGCAGACAGATAGTTATTAAATGGATCTTCCGCTAACTGTTTAATACCCAAAGAAATACGTTCACGTTCAGCGTCAACTTGCAATACAACTGCAGCGATTTCATCGCCTTTTTTGTATTCACAAACCGCTTCTTCACCTGCAACATTCCAAGAAATATCAGACAGATGAACTAAACCATCAATACCACCTTCTAAACCGATGAAGATACCAAAATCAGTAATAGATTTTATTTTACCTTCTACCCGATCATTCTTATTGTGCGTTTCTGCAAATTGCTGCCATGGATTTGGTTTACACTGTTTCAAACCTAATGAGATACGACGACGCTCTTCGTCAATATCCAGAACCATAACTTCAACAACATCACCCACATTAACAACTTTAGATGGATGGATATTTTTATTAGTCCAATCCATTTCGGAAACGTGTACTAAACCTTCAACACCTTCCTCAATTTCAACAAAGCAGCCATAATCAGTAAGATTAGTGACTCGCCCTGTCAACTTAGTGCCTTCTGGATAACGCTTAGCAATAGCTATCCATGGATCTTCCCCAAGCTGCTTCAGGCCTAAAGAAACACGTGTACGATCACGATCAAACTTCAATACTTTAACATTGATTTCATCACCAACATTCACAATTTCACTTGGGTGTTTAACACGTTTCCAAGCCATGTCAGTAATGTGTAATAAACCATCAACACCGCCCAGATCAACGAATGCACCATAGTCAGTTAAGTTCTTAACAATACCCTTAACTTCCATGCCTTCCTGCAAGTTTTCCAGTAACTGATCACGTTCTGCACTGCTTTCAGACTCAATCACAGCACGACGTGAAACAACAACGTTATTGCGTTTTTGATCCAGTTTGATAACTTTGAACTCAAGCTCTTTACCTTCCAGGTGAGTTGTGTCACGAACTGGGCGAACATCAACCAATGAACCGGGTAAAAATGCACGAATTCCTTTTAATTCTACTGTGAAACCACCTTTCACTTTGCCATTGATAATGCCCATAACTGTTTCGGCATCTTCATAGGCTTTTTCTAGCATCAGCCAAGCTTCATGACGTTTCGCTTTTTCGCGAGACAGGATAGTTTCACCGAAACCATCTTCTACTGCATCTAAAGCAACATCGATTTCATCACCAACCTGAATTTCTAGCTCACCTTGCACATTTTTAAATTGTTCTACTGGAATCGCTGATTCTGATTTCAGACCGGCATCAACTAACACGACATCTTTGTCGATAGCAACAACAACACCACGAACAATAGCCCCTGGACGGGTTTCGATACTCTGTAAAGATTCTTCAAAGAGTTGAGCAAAAGATTCTGTCATAGTAAGATCTTCAAAAATTTTAATTTTTAACTGCCATTCAGCATCCTGCCAAATGGGGTTATTTTACATACCTCGCCACACTCCTTGTTACAAAGCTTTACTTAACTGAACACAAATTCAGCTACACCAAATAGGTGTATTAACTTATTATATGTCAATATTGAGCATATTATATAGATAATATTTGCTTTTTTTTCACATAAGCAAGTACTTGCTCGATGACCCCTTCAATTGATAACTTTGTAGAATCCAGGATCAACGCATCTTTTGCAGGTACCAATGGCGCAATTAACCTATTACGATCACGATAATCACGCTCTTTAATATCAGTTAAAAGATCGCTTAATTTAACATCAAAGCTCTTTTCCTGCAACTGTTGCATTCGTCTACGAGCGCGCTCTTCAGGTGTGGCATCAAGAAAAATCTTTACCGGTGCGTCTGGGAAAACCACCGTTCCCATGTCACGACCGTCAGCAATCAAACCCGGTTTAGTGCGAAATGCTCTTTGCCGACGCAATAATGCTTCTCTAACGCGAGGAAAAGTTGCGCTAAGAGATGCCGTATTACCAACAACTTCGCTACGAATTGCATTACTAACATCCTCCCCCTCAAGCATAACAGCTAATTCGTTTTCTCTTGGTTCAAAACGGACATCAAGATTAGCCGCTAATGGAACTAATGCTTCTTCAGAGTTAATATCAACATGATGATGTAATGCTGCTAAAGCCAGAACACGGTAAATGGCGCCAGAATCAAGTAACTGCCAGCCCAGTTTATTTGCCAATGCCTGACATAATGTACCTTTACCTACGCCACTTGGACCATCAACTGTGAAAACGGGGGGTAAAACCACCATTATACTCCTCCTTTGTGATAGAAATGCAATTTAGCAACTACTTTCTATCAGGCTAATAAGTACCCTATTATACTCAATTCATTCTATTAAGGAAAACAAAGAGATATTTAGAGCAAATTTAGCGTTGCAAACATAATACTCGTCGTTCAGTATTGTACTAATTTTTAGGCATACACTAGTATCGATAACTTAATTTTTCTAGTTGATTAAAGTAGTCTAGAAAAGTCTTGGCGGTACAATTTGGATCCAAAATGGTGACCGGCGTATCTGACAACGCGACAAGTGAAAAGCACATCGCCATACGATGATCATTATAAGTTGCTATTTCAGCATGCTGTAATAATTTAGGCGGTAAAATACGTATATAATCACGACCTTCTTCCGCTTTTGCACCAACTTTTGTTAATTCAGTCGCCATCGCCGTTAATCTGTCAGTTTCTTTTACCCGCCAGTTATGGATATTACGAATAATCGTTTCACCACGGGCAAAGAGCGCCAGAGTCGCAACCGTCATCGCCACATCGGGGATCGCATTCATATCCATATCAATACCAATTAACTCACCTCGTTGACATTCGATATAATCTTTACCCCAACGTATTTTGGCACCCATTTTTTCTAGTACAGCAGCGAATTGGGTATCGCCTTGCAAGCTATCTTTGCCAATACCTGTTACCCTAACGGTACCACCTTTAATTGCTGCCGCAGCTAAAAAATAAGAGGCAGAAGAGGCATCGCCCTCAACAAGATAATCCCCTGGTGAAATATAGTGTTGTCCGGCTTTAATATGAAATCGACAATAGTGTTGATTGTCTACTTCAACGCCAAAATCACACATCAGTGCCAGAGTCATGTCAATATAGGGTTTAGAAACCAGCTCACCTTTTATCTGAATAGTCGTATCATTAAGCGCTAAAGGTGCGGCCATTAAAAGAGCTGTTAAAAATTGGCTAGATACGCGCCCATCTACTGTGATATTCCCACCGCGAAAGCCACCTTTTATCCTTATAGGCGGATAACCAGGTTGCTCAAGATAATCAATATTTGCTCCACCTTGCTGTAGCGCATCAATAAGATGGCCAATAGGTCGCTGTTTCATTCTGGGCTCGCCGGTTAAGACAATATCATTGTCCGCAGATGCTAAAACCGCAGTTAATGGGCGCATAGCCGTGCCGGCATTACCGAGAAAAATGTCTAAACCTTTTTTATGGCTAAAATAATGCCCGCCACCTTTTACAATACACGTGGTGAGATCCTGGGATAATTGATATTCGACACCCAATGCTGTCAAAGCATTAAGCATATGACGAATATCATCACTAGCAAGAAGATTAGTTAAAACGGTTTTGCCTTGCGCTAATGCAGCTAACAATAATACCCTGTTAGAAATACTTTTCGAGCCAGGAAGATTGATAGTACCTTCAACGTAAGAAATGGGTTGTATTGTCAGGGCTTGCATTAATAATAGACTCTCCAATAACGAAGTTGGATAAATTATTTAAATCACATTTATATTCATTTGATAGGGTTAGACGATATCACTACCAATCTAACCACAAAGGATTATTTAATTTATTTATTCTGATGTTCAAAAGCAATCATAAAATCAACTAGCTTCTGTACACCAGCCAGGGGCATAGCATTATAAATTGAAGCACGCATGCCACCTGCAGCTTTATGCCCTTTCAGGAAAAGTAGCCCTTGCCGCTCTGCCGCTTTGATAAATTCATCATCTAAGTTAGGTTTTACCATTTGGAATGGAATATTCATGACCGAACGATTAACTGGATCGATTCGATTAATATAAAACTGGCTATTATCAATAACATCATACAGTAAGCGGGCTTTTTGTTGATTGCGTTTTTCTATTTCTTGTAAGCCACCCTGCTGTTTTAACCATTTAAACACCATACCCGATAGATACCAGGCAAAAGTTGGGGGCGTATTGTACATTGAGTCATTTTTAGCCAATATGGTGTAATCAAGGATAGAAGGGGTAGCCTTTCTCGCCCAACCTAACAAATCTTCCCGAATGATAACCAATGTGATGCCTGCTGGCCCAATATTTTTTTGCGCACCAGCATAAATAACACCAAAACGGCTGACATCAAGTGACCGTGATAAGATAGCTGAGGAGTAATCAGCAATAACAATTTTATCGGCCGAAAAATCAGGTAGTGTGTGGATAGCTATACCATCAATCGTTTCATTCGGGCAATAATGAAGGTATTTGGCACTGGTCGTTAATGACCATTTATCCATCGGTTGCACGCTTAAATAAGCTGATTTTTCCAGCCGAATATCAATCTCATTGACAGCACAATATTTTGCTGCCTCTTGCGCAGCAGACTTTGCCCAATAGCCACCAACAATATAGTCAACGGTTTCATCAGGTTGAAATAAATTTAATGGCAAGGCGGCAAATTGACCTCTAGCACCACCGTGACAAAAAAGGATTTTATAATTATCGGGTATTTTGAGTAATTGACGTAGATTTTGTTCCGCTTCTTTAACTATCTCCATAAATGCTTCACTTCGATGACTTATTTCCATCACCGAAACACCCATACCGTTCCAATTACAAAGTTCTTGTTGTGCACGATGTAAAACTTCTACCGGTAACATGGCCGGACCAGCGCTAAAATTATATACCTGACTCATCACCCACCCTTATTGACCTAATTAAACTTTTACTTTTATTTAATCTCTGGTTAGGTTTTAACATTACCACTGAACAGCTATAAATAAAACAACTGGCCGGCAAACAGCATTTTTCTGATAACCAATTAATACTTATCAAACATCGCTTGAATTTTTATTGGATCATGGGTTTGAGTCAAGGCTAACTGTAGTAAAACCCGAGCCTTCTGCGGATTCAAACGTTCTACAGCAACAAATCCATATTTACTATCATCCACTTCTGCATCGCGAGTTGTAAAACCTGTTGGCACACGACCAGCGCGAACAACTCCTATGCCTTGTTTTACTGCATCGGCCAATACATTAAAAATTTTGTTATACATATTACCGTTACCCAAACCATAACTAAAAATCACTTTATATATTAATTACTTGTATTGTATCGCCGATGCATTTGAATAATTATAAACAATGCCAACTTTAGGTAATTTATCTAACTGACTAACATCAAAAATTGCGTTCTGCGCTCTGGGTTGAGCCGCGTTTAAATAGTGCACTTTGCCATTGTAAATAAAACCTTCAGCGCCAGCATTAACAGCTTCAAATGCTTCAACAAAGTTGGTATTCATTTTAACCACATTACGACCACTAATAACTTTATCGTCCATGGCTAATAAGACACCTCGTTTGGCCGCCTCTTTATCAGTGGCAACAATAAAGGCGTTATAGAGATTTAACGGCCCATCAACACCTAATGCTGTGGCAGGCTTCATCGCACCAACCATTACAATTGGTTTATGACAGTGGGTGGTTAAATCTAAAAAATAAGCAATTTCCTCTAGCGTGTCAGTACCATGAGTAATGATAAAACCAGCTGTTTTGTCACAATCGGCATTAATTTTCTTCGCTAAAGTTAACCATACCTGATCATTCATATCTTGCGAACCGATATTAACAATTTGTTCGCCATTAAGATGCGCAATTTTCTTTATTTCAGGTACCGCATTAATTAATGCATCAATACTCACTTTACCGGCTGTATATTGGGATTGAGTCGCTGAATCACCGCCACCAGCTATCGTACCTCCAGTGGCTAGTACCGTAATGGTTGGTAAGGCAGAAGCAGCACTGTTAGTTAACAACATAGCACCCACTAACAAAGAAATATTTAACTTCTTCATAATAAAATACCATTTTAAAAATTTGGTAAATTATATAAAATGCAAAATATATTTCTGTTATTTCCAGAAAAATAGCTATTAATTTCAATATTGCATTTTGCTACTGTGACCTATCGAATAGAGAAGCAAACAAAAATGCCGTATTATCTGCTTTTAGTTATCAAAAACGAATAAGTAACCAATTTATGAGCCAAACCTTTATTCCTGGCAAAGATGCCGCATTAGAAGATTCTATTACCACATTTCAGCAACAACTTAAAAAACTCAGTTTTCATATTGAAGAGGCCTCTTGGTTAAATCCAGTACCGAATGTCTGGTCAGTCCATATCCGTGATAGAGACTGCCCTATGTGTTTTACTAACGGTAAAGGTGCCAGTAAAACAGCCGCCTTGGCCTCTGCACTGGGGGAATATTTTGAACGTTTAGCAACCAATTACTTTTTCGCTGATTTTTATCTAGGCGCTAAAATTGCAAATGGTAATTTTGTCCACTATCCCAATGAAAAGTGGTTTGCTCTAACATCGGACGATCACTTACCTGAAGGAATGTTGAATGCAAAATTACGTGCTTTCTACGATCCTGATAATAATCTGTCCGCTAGTATGCTGATTGATTTACAATCAAGTAATAGAGCCCGTGGGATTTGTACGTTACCTTTTATCCGCAACAAACGGTTTATATTCCAATGAATATTATTGGTAATCTGTATGTGTCCAATGGCATGTCAGCCGGTAATACGCAAGATGAAGCGCGGGTGCAGACATTGTCAGAGATCTTTGAGCGTCATATTAAAAACCGTATTATTCCGAGCGAATCAGTTTGCCTGTTATTCCTGAGCATGTCATGGAGCGCTATCCTGGTGTTGTTCAGGCAGTTGTAAATTAGAAAAGGAAGGTTTTCCTATTTTCTGTTTTGATGCTTCTCTCGGTGGTAAATACCCGGTTATCTGTGTGGTACTTTTTAATCCGAGTAATGGCACTTGTTTCGCTTCTTTTGGTGCCCATCCTGATTTTGGTATCGCACTTGAACGTACGGTTACCGAATTACTGCAAGGCCACAGTTTAAAAGATTTGGATGTATTTAATATGCCAACATTTGAAGATGATGAAATTGCAGAGCATACTAATCTGGAAACCCATTTTATCGATTCAAGTGGCTTAATTAGTTGGGAGCTATTTAAACGTGATACTGATTATTCCTTTGTCGATTGGAACTTTACAGGCACCACAAACTCAGAATTTGCTACTTTGATGGCGATTTTCAATCAAATGAATACTGAAGTTTATATTGCCGATTATCAGCATTTAGATGTTTATGTCTGCCGTATTATTGTTCCGGGAATATCGGATATTTATCCAGTCGACGATCTGCAGATTGCCAATAACGCGATGGCGATAGATTTACGTGATACCATTATGTCTCTGCCTGATAGTCAGTGGCAAAAAGATGATTATCTGCGGTTGTTAGGGCGGCTGGATGATAAAGGTTTTGATGATTTTACTCGTGTCCGTGAATTATTAGGTATTGCCGTTGGTAGCGGTAATGGCTGGAGCCACTTACGGATCGGTGAATTAAAATCGATGCTAGCATTGGCAGGTGGTGATTTTGCTCAAGCGCTACTATGGGTTGAATGGACGCTAGAGTTCAATTCTTCGCTATTTACTATCGAGCGAGCCAATTATTATCGCTGTCTACAAACATTACTGCAATTAACTCAAGAAGCTGAACGTCAGCCTTTTCAATACGATGAAGCTTTCAACAAAATGTATGGTCAACATGTTGTTACGGCCCCATCGAAAGCTATTGCCGGTGAAAATTGTTTTTATGGCTTATGGTCAATTGATACTGAGTTACAAACGCTGCCGGCGCATCAAGCATTACTAAATGTTTATCATAAACTGCAAATCGCTAAACAGGCTTACTTTAACTGATTAGTCAAAACTAGCAATAAATATCAGGTTAATCTTTATTGGACAAAAAACCGCTTTCAACGATAATTTAACCTGATTATTTATTTCTCAATCGTTTTTATAAAATTTTTTATAAAAATTAAAAATAAATTTTTAATTATAAATCAAATATTTATGTTAATTTTTTGGTTTTATTGCTATTTATGAACCAAATAATAATGATCTATATCAAATTTATCCGATGTCCCCTTTGTTAATATTGCTGACGCCATAATTCCTTAACTTCATAAGAGCATGTTGGTTATGAAAGCTAACAACTTGTCCAATTTATTATCACCGGCTGCAATGGCGCAACTTGCCGATAATACCGGGGTATATAAAGTTAATAAGCATCCTCGAATTACTTATTTATCTGCTATTACGGCAGGTATATTTATTTCCATTGCTTTCGTTTTTTATATTACTGTCACCACGGATATTGCTACTGTTCCTTTCGGACTGGCTAAACTTGCTGACGGTCTATGTTTTTCGTTAGGACTGATGCTGGTGGTTGTCTGTGGGGCTGATCTTTTCACTTCTACCGTGTTAACCATTGTAGCAAAAGCAACCGGCAAAGTCTCTTGGAAACAGATGTTTGTTAATTGGTTTCATGTCTACATTGGTAATCTTGTTGGTGCGCTGTTGTTCGTTGCATTAATCTGGTTTGCCGGACAGTACATGGTGGCCAATGGGGACTTAATGTTTTACAAACTGCAAATCATAAACTTGATCACACTTTTCTCGAAGCGCTTTGTTTAGGTATTTTAGCCAACTTGATGGTTTGCTTGGGTGTCTGGATGAGTTATTCAGGTCGTAGCTTGCTAGATAAAATTTTTGTATTAATTTTACCAATAGGCATGTTTGTTGCCAGTGTTTTTGAACATAGCATTGCCAACATGTTTATGATCCCGTTAGGCATCGTGATCAAAAATTTTGCATCACCGGATTTTTGGCTGATGACCGGAGTAAATGAAAGCCAGTTTTCTCATTTAACTGTGGCCAATTTTATTACAGAAAATCTTATACCTGTCACTATTGGTAATATTATCGGCGGCGCTTTGTTAGTCAGTATGACATATTGGTTAATATATTTACGTGATGGATGTAAACATTGATCGATCGCGTACCGGTTGTCAGCATTTTATTATTTAAAAATAAAGGTAAAAATATGATGTCCAAGTTAAATGAAAAATTCTCTGCTGCATGGCAAGGATTTAATCAGGGGAACTGGCAAAAAGACGTTGATGTGCGTGATTTCATCCAAAGCAATTATACTCCTTATGAAGGTTATGAATCATGTTTAGCCGGTGCAACCAAAGCGACTGATACCTTGTGGGAAAAAGTGATGCAAGGGATCAAGATCGAAAATCGTACTCATGCCCCTATCGATTTTGATACTGCTATTGCTGCCACTATTACTTCCCATGATGCCGGGTTATATTGAAAAAAAGTTAGAGCAGATTGTAGGTCTATAAACTGACGCGCCACTTAAGCGCGCATTGATCCCCTTTGGTGGCATCAAAATGGTCGAAGGTTCATGTAAAGCCTACGATCGTGAACTGGATCCAGCGTTGAAAAAAATCTTTACCGAATACCGTAAGACCCATAATCAAGGGGTATTCGATGTTTATACACCCGATATTATGAAATGCCGTAAATTAGGTATTTTGACCGGACTACCAGATGCCTATGGTCGTGGCCGGATAATCGGTGACTATCGTCGGGTAGCACATTATGGTATTGATTTTTACGTGATTATAAACTAGCTCAGTTCAACTCTCTGCAAAGTAAACTAGAGCAGGGTGAAGAACTGGAAATGACCATTCACTTACGTGAAGAGATTGCCGAGCAACAAGCACAGAAACTTATCGACCACTTAGTCATGAAACTGCGTATGGTGCGTTTTCTGCGTACCCCTGAATATGACGAGCTCTTCTCCAGTGATCCTATTTTGGGCAACCGAGTCACTGGCTGGTATGGGCGTCGATGGACGTACCTTAGTGCCGAAAAATATTTATCGTTTCCTCAATACGCTATATACGATAGGCCCTTCTCCGGAACCTAATATGACAATTCTTTGGTCAGAAAAGCTGCCACTGAATTTCAAAAAATTTGCCGCCAAAGTATCTATTGATACTTCATCAATTCAACATGAAAACGATGATTTGATGCGACCAGACTTTGACAATGATGACTATCCGATTGCCTGCTGTGTCAGCCCGATGATCGTCGGTAAACAGATGCAATTTTTCGGCGCGCGCGCAAACTTAGCCAAAACATTGCTATATACCATTAATGGTGGTATCGATGAAAAAGCTAAACTGCAAGTTGGGCCTAAAATGCCTGCCATTACCGATGATGTACTCAATTTTGATGTAGTAATGGACAGAATTGATCACTTCATGGATTGGCTAGCCACGCAATATGTAACTGCGTTGAATGTCATTCATTATATGCATGATAAATATAGCTACGAAGCAGCCTTGATGGCACTACATGATCGCGATGTTTATCGTACCATAGCGTGTGGTATTGCGAGTCTTTCCGTTGCCGCTGACTCATTATCAGCGATTAAATATGCCAAAGTTTCGCCTGTCCGTGATGAAGATGCTGTTGCGATTAATTTTAATATTACCGGTGAATATCCACAATTTGGTAATAATGATAATCGGGTCGACGATATTGCTTGCGATTTAGTCGAACGCTTCATGAAGAAGATCCAGCAATTACGGACTTACCGCAATGCTGTGCCAACCCAATCAATTCTAACCATTACCTCCAATGTGATTGTGGTCTATGGTAAAAAAACTGGTAATACTCCTGATGGCCACCGCGCTGGTGCACCTTTTGGCCCAGGCGCTAACCCAATGCATGGTCGTGATCAGAAAGGAGCCGTAGCCTCTCTGACTTCGGTGGCAAAATTACCCTTTGCTTATGCCAAAGACGGTATCTCTTATACTTTTTCTATTGTACCTAACGTATTAGGTAAAGATGATGAGGTACGTAAAACCAATCTGGCCGGACTGATGGATGGTTATTTCCACCATGAAGCCAATATTGAAGGTGGTCAACATCTAAACGTTAATGTCATGAATCGTGAAATGCTATTAGATGCGATGGAAAATCCAGAGAAATATCCTCAGCTAACTATTAGTGTTTCAGGTTATGCAGTGCGTTTTAATTCTTTGACCAAAGAACAGCAGCAAGATGTTATTACCCGTACATTTACGGAAACTATGTAACAATTTGCCGTTGGCCTAAAATAGTAGTGTATAAAAGCCCCTCTTAAAATGGGGCTTTTTAACTCCATTCAATTTTGGAGATGTTATGTCGCTAGTTGGGCGTATTCACTCTTTTGAATCTTGTGGTACGGTAGATGGCCCGGGTATTTGATTTATCGTTTTTTTCAGGGATTCTTGATGTGTTGTCTGTACTGCCATAACCGAGATACCTGGGATACCCACGGTGGTAAAGAAATTACCGTCGAAGAATTGATGAAAGAAGTGGTTAGCTATCGCCATTTTATGAATTCTTCCGGTGGCGGCGTGACCGCTTCCGGCGGTGAAACCATTTTGCAGGCTGAATTTGTTCGAGACTGGTTTCGCGCTTGTCAGCAATAAGGCATTCATACTTGTCTTGATACTAATGGTTTTGTCCGCCGTTATGATAAAGTGATCGATGAGTTACTGGATGTCACCGATTTAGTGATGTTAGATCTAAAACAACTGGACGAT
The DNA here is from genome assembly GCF_056113345.1 of Candidatus Arsenophonus phytopathogenicus. NCBI lineage: Bacteria > Pseudomonadati > Pseudomonadota > Gammaproteobacteria > Enterobacterales > Morganellaceae > Arsenophonus > Candidatus Arsenophonus phytopathogenicus. Next base: position 21,041 of record NZ_JBUIOB010000016.1, on the reverse strand, counting down.
AGCATTCATAAGAATCTGGTTGGCGTTTCCAATCATCACACCTTAGAATTTGCCCGCTATCTGGCGAAACGTGGACAGAAAACCTGGATCCGTTATGTAGTGGTACCCAGTTGGTCAGATGATGACCAATCCGCACACTTACTAGGCCAATTTACCCGTGATATGCCCAATATCGAAAAAATAGAGCTGTTACCCTACCATGAATTAGGCAAGCATAAATGGCTAGCGATGGGGGAAGAGTACCAGCTGAGCGATATCAGACCACCATCAACGGAAACCATGGAGCGAATAAAACGTATTCTGCAAGGTTATGGCCATAAAGTAGTTTATTAATTTATTCGATGGGCGATAAAAAATTTTGTGATTTAATTTTTCAGTTTTAATAAATCGGGCTTTTTTCACGGTGGTATGAACAAAAAAAAACCTAATATTAAAAATAACTCTAAGATTAATCTGCTAATGCCGGTGGATTGATAACAAAGCGTTCAAATTGCTCTCTTTGCTTGCTGTCTTTAGATGCTAAATAGGCTAAAAGCGTGGTGGCAAAAGCAAAATAATCTGCATTTGCATAAGCTAATCTTTGAAAATCAGCCGCCTCTCCCATATTTCCGCCTCGGCTTTTATATGTCAGAAGTTGATATTTCTCTGGTACCTTACCCTCCCGTAAGCTATATAGTGGCAACGGATTTACTTAAGGAAAATTCGCTCCATAAATAAAATCTTCGGTATAAAGTGCTGCATGGGAGAATTCGTGGATTATTACCTGAGTCATAAAATCATCACCGGCTATTTTCTTGGTTTGGTACCACACATTTTAGCATTTGATTCCAAATATGGCGTTTTTTTCTCGTCCTTATAGGATACTTCTTTCTCAGCAAGTAACTTCTTGACTTGCTTTTTATCCAAAAACTAGGCATCGCCCTGAATTTTTTTTATCTCCCCCAATATCTCCAATATGATTGACGTTTCAAAAGATCTACTGAAGCTATCGGTGCTCCTTCTCCATCGGGCAAGGTAACAAAATTTTTATCCACATTAAAAGCTTTCATAAAATCCTGCATACTTGTTAAATCTTTACTCCATCTTTCTTTAAGCTCACTTGAAGTATTACCAAAGAAAGTAGTCATCACCTGTTCAACCGCTTCTTTATTTTCCTTTAATACTTTTTGTGATTTATCTATGGTTTTTATCGCATTACTGACACTCTTAGCCACATCTTTTTTCAAAGATGGAGCCATTCCCTTTTCGTCAACTAAGGTGACTGGATTATTTCTACAGAATCGATAGAGATTTAGCCCATCAACCGTGCCGGCCGGATCAGCACTCAGCCAACGCCCCACCCAGGGCTGGTAGTAGCAATAACCGTAATAATAGAGCCCGCTGGCATCCAGTTCTTTGCCTGAATAGCAAATAGTTTTATAATTGACTTCTAACTGACTGACGGCCAGTAATACCGAGGTGCCGCCATAAGGATAATACTCCTCTTGACTTATCAGTAGCCCGTTTTCATCCACCTCTAGCCGACTGCTGCCTAGCTGACCATCATAACTGTAGCGCAGCTGATCATTGTTGATCTTCGTTGGCTTACCTGTTGTCCAGTGCAGCGCTCGTACTTGCGCACGTCCTACCTCACCTCACCCATGGTTGTTATCTCCAGCAGCTCTTGCACGCCATTACCATTGGTTGTAGTACGCAGTTCAGCACCTGTCAGGTAAATCACTTGCTGTGTCTGCTCGGTATTACTCTGCTGTCTTACGCTGTTTTAATCAATCGTTGACTATTGGCATCGTAACGATACCATTCCAGATCCGTGGGTTGGTCATTATGGACGGCTAATGTTACCGTTAGTAACTCTCCACGTGGCGCCCAGGTAAGCGCAGGTAAGCGCTTGCCCCGATAATAATTGCTGCTGCAGTCCACCTGGGGTAAACAGCCTGTCTACCATAGTCGGATCTTCGGTTAAGCTACTTAATACCGCCCGATTAGTGCGATCTGATACGGTAATATTGACGGTATAATTATTGTTACTGATCGGAGTACTATGGCGTATTTGCGATAAATTACCACCACTATCGTAAGTGTAGGTTCGGTTATAATTAGCGAAGGTATTACTATCAATGGGAGATGCTGGCGGTAACTGTGTAGTTTGTTGACCAATATTGGCCATTTCTCGGCCGGTAGCTTGCACCAGCTGGTAGAGACTATCATAGCGATAGTGATTTTCGGACACAATTTTCTGATTACGCCAGAAGCGGGTCGCCTCAGCATCATTAGTAATACGTAAAACATTACCTACCGGATCATAGTCATAACTCAGATCTTGCAGTATCTTGGCGTCTGCCATATGGCCAACCGGTCGTTCCGTTTTTGATATTAACTAGCCACTGAGTTTCTGGCTCATACCTATAGCTAGTCACTATCCCATTGCCGTGCTCTTCACGTAATTTTGCCCGTTAGCGGCATAGGTTAACGATTTGACAATGACCTGCTCACGGCCTGATTTTAGTGTCAGCCAGCTACTCATTAACATACCAGCCACGTCATAGGCCTGCCGCTGGCAATTACCGATCGCACCAGTCGCATCAAGGGTATACTGGTTAGTAAATCACTGCCGTTAACTGCGCATCCCAGTCAGATTCATCCTGTCCCTGCCAGTTAGCAACCAGATTATCTTGTAGTAAGCAACGTGAAGTCGATAACATGGCACCGCTTAAGGCGAAACTATTGATTTGTTCGAGTCCCGCCGTATCATAGTGACGAACACAGGCACCGACTAAATTTAGTCTTTTCTCTGCCTGGCTATTACCAGCCCAGATAAAACGTTCGCTGATCTGAGCCGCTTCACCTGGCTGTTGTTCCGTGATCGAAAACAATCGCCCAAGCGAGTCATTATCTTCATACTGCCAGTGACAGCGATATGAGGTGGCATTGACCGCAAAATGGGGCCTTTGAGCAATATCTTTCATTGTCACCCTCATTCCTGCATCAACACTCTCTACCGACAATACTTCACCACTAAGCGATGTTATGTAGCTGAAATTTGGTTTAACGGTATTATCAGTTTGTTGTTGTTAATATAAACGGGGATCTATGCTGCGAGCCAAAAAACCCAGCGCATTATTTTGATATCGCGTGATTAACGTCTCGGTACTCTCAGGTGTATCTGGATGACGATTATATTGAATTTGTCTGATGGCCAGCCCACGATTATCTTGTACTAAGATGGTGGGGGTACTTTTAAATGATGCTGTGTCCATACTGCCTCCTTGGTTTTTGAGTGTTAGGTTAACTCAGTATTAAGGGAAACGTATTTCTTAAACATATTCAATTGATATTTTTTAATTAACTAAAGCATAAACAGCAATAAACTTAATTTAAGCGATTAGCAAAAAAAAATTATCTTCTTTGGCACAGGAAATAAATAGAAAACTCACCAGCAAGATTAAAATATGATATCTACTCAGCACTTTTGTCATGGCCGGTCTGCAGTAATAAATAAAGCTACTTTTAAACAGTAGCTTTATATTATGTCTGACTTCATTTGGCTGATATTCACTAAATATTACAGACAAGTTTATTTGTTGATCACAAGCGTTGTTATTTGAATAACATGCTCATTGCGTTAGCCAATATACTCTAACCCCTTCATGTAAGGACGTAAAACTTCAGGCACTTCAATCCGTCCATCAGCTTGCTGATAGTTTTCCATTACCGCCACCAAGGTACGACCAACAGCCAAACCAGAGCCATTTAAGGTATGCACTAACTGTGGTTTTTTATCCTCTTTATGACGGAAACGCGCTTGCATGCGACGTGCCTGGAAGTCCCAGGTGTTTGAACAAGAAGAGATTTCACGGTAGGTATTTTGGGCCGGTAGCCAGACTTCCAGATCGTAGGTTTTACAAGCTGCAAAACCCATATCGCCAGTACATAAAACAATTTTACGGTAAGGCAATTTTAACAATTGCAATACTTTTTCTGCATGGCCGGTTAATTCTTCCAGTGCTATCATCGATTTTTCTGGCTCTACTATCTGCACTAATTCAACTTTATCAAATTGGTGCATACGGATCAGGCCGCGCGTATCGCGGCCATAAGAGCCCGCTTCAGAACGAAGACAGGGAGTATGCGCTGTCAGGCGGAGAGGTAAACTATCTGCCGCTAAAATTTCATCCCGCATTAGATTAGTCACCGGCACTTCAGCGGTTGGGATCAACGCATATTGCTGATTTGATGCCTGTTCTTCCAATGGTTTGGTATGAAAAAGATCATCACTGAATTTGGGTAACTGGCCGGTACCATAAAGAGTGGCATGATTAACTAAATAGGGAACATAAGTTTCCATATAACCATGTTGTTCGGTGTGTAAATCTAACATAAATTGCGCCAATGCCCTATGCAAGCGCGCAATTTGGCCTTTCATGACCACAAAACGGGAACCAGTAATTTTTACCGCAGCAGAAAAATCCAAACCTTCAGTTAATTCACCTAACGCCACATGATCCTTAATGGTAAAATCATATTGACGCGGCTCACCCCAACGACTTATTTCGACATTGTCGGTTTCATCGTTGCCGTCTGGTACACTGTCATCAGGTAAGTTGGGTAAACTTAAAGCAATATTACGAATGTCATCCTGTATTTGCGTTAGTTTATTTTTAGCACTATCCAGCTCTTCACCTAACTGGTTAACTTGCTTACGTAAAGCTTCAACATCTTCACCGCGCGCTTTTGCTGCACCGATGGTCTTCGAGCGGGAATTTCGTTCTGCCTGCAAGCTTTCTGTTTTAATTTGTAAATCTTTGCGTTCTTGCTCTAGTTTACGCAACATATCTACATCGAGAATAAATCCCCTACGAGCCAGTTTTTCAGCAACTACGTCTAGCTCATTACGCAGTAAATTTGGATCGAGCATGCTTAACCTATAAAATTATTATGGTTTAAAAATAAAAACAACCTGCCAGTCTTCTCTGACACTTAACACTTTTTTAGTCTGATCTGGCTACATTACCCCATTGAGATTTTTAACGATAGCGTTTTGTTAAACTATTTTGATCCAATTCAGCCAGCCAGGATAATTTTTCGCCAATTTTTCCTTCTAAACCACGATTTGATGGAAAATAATAACGTGTTTCTTGCATCTCGGCGGGAAAGTAATTTTCACCAGCAGCATAAGCATTAAGCTCATCGTGGGCATAGCGATATTGGCCTAAGCCCATCTCTTTCATTAACTTAGTCGGTGCATTACGTAAATGAGGGGGGACATCATAATCTGGCTGTTGCTTTGCATCTGTTATGGCGGCCTGAAAAGCCTTATACACAGCATTACTTTTAGCAGCACAAGCTAAATAGACAATTGCTTGGGCAATGGCTCGCTCTCCTTCCGCTGGGCCAACACGGGTGAAACAATCCCACGCCGCTATCGCAACTTGCATTGCTCTCGGATCAGCATTGCCTATATCTTCAGAGGCAATAGCCAGCAGGCGACGAGCAACATATAAGGGGTCACCGCCAGCAGTGATAATTCGGGCATACCAATAAAGCGCTGCATCGGGGGTAGAGCCACGGACAGATTTATGTAGTGCGGAAATGAGATCATAATAACGATCGCCTTTATTATCAAAACGAACGCTTCTTTCACCACTAACTTCTTTTAGTAAATTTACGGCTAATATTCGCTGATCTTTATCATTGATCTCAGCCATATCGACCATCATTTCCAGTAAATTTAATGCTCGTCTGGCATCACCATTGACTAATTGGGCTATCATGTCACGGGTGTCATCGGGCAAAATAATTTTCTGGCCACCATAACCACGTTCTCTATCCTCCATTGCCTGCTGCAAAACCATGACAATTTCTTCATTAGAAAGCAATTTCAGTAGATAAACCCGCGCGCGTGAAAGTAAGGCTGAGTTGAGATCAAAAGAAGGATTTTCTGTTGTGGCGCCAATAAACGTTACCGTACCATCTTCTATATGAGGTAAAAAGGCATCTTGTTGACTTTTATTGAAGCGATGCACTTCATCAACAAATAAAATCGTTCTTCGCCCTAATTGCCGATTTTGGCGAGCAATTTCAATCGCCTCGCGGATCTCTTTGATACCTGAGGTTACGGCTAAGATCTTTTCAATGGCGGCATCCGCATAGTGACCGATAATTTCAGCCAGGGTCGTTTTTCCGGTACCTGGCGGTCCCCACAAAATCATGGAATGCAGTTGGCCTGCACCAATAGCACGCGCGAGTGGCTTGTCCTTAGCTAATAAATGGAGCTGACCAATATATTGCTCCAAGTTGATTGGCCGCATTTTTGCGGCCAATGGTTGAAATTCATTAGATGAAAAATCAAGTGGCAAATTAGTCACCTCACCTCCTTGACCTTTGATCATCAATAGTTACACCTTGTGGTGGATCAAATTTAAATTTGTTATCATCAACATGGCTATTTTGCTGGCCTTTGAGCTGATATGAACTCATCTGGCCATCTTGTTCTACCGCTGTAAATTGTTGAATAGTGCCATCAGGCTGAACAGTAATGGAAAAATGTTTCAAATTTCCCTTATTTTGGGTAGCTCTTAGCAGAAAATCATTATCATTTTGACTAATCTGATAACGTTTCCAATCCTGCCGATCATTACGTGTTATCAACATAAACGGTGTATCCGTCGTTGCCTGACTCAATAAAGTTACCGTAACTTGCTCAACAAAAGTATTATAAAACCAAAGATTAGTACCATCAGAAACTAACAAACTTTCATCTGGTGCTACCATATGCCAGTTAAATAAATTTGGCCGTTTGATCCATAGCTGGCCTTCACCTTGCTGAATTAAATCACCATCAGCACTGGTCACCTTTTGTGTAAAATTGGCATGAAAACTATTTATTTTATTTAGGCGCATTTGCAGTTCAGAAGCGGCATCTGCCCATACCTGGCTAATATGAAAAGTTATCGCTAACAAGCCTAAGATTATCAATTTTTTCATTAAGTAATGACCTTTTTATCCATCATATTTATTGGTTTTAAAATAATATGTTAAATCAATGTCCTGTCGGTGGTGGTGTTAAGACTTCGCGATTACCATTGTGGCCTGGTTCACTAACGATCCCTTGCGCTTCCATCTGTTCAACAATCCTCGCGGCACGATTATAGCCAATGCGGAATTGTCGTTGAACGCCAGATATTGAGACTCGTTGCTTTTCCGTCACAAATTCAACCGCTTGATCAAATAGTGGATCAAGCTCTTCATCACCATCATAACCATTACCACTCTCACCCTCATCGCTAGCCTTAGTAATGTTATCAATATACTCGGGCTTACCTCTAGCTTTCCAATCTTTAACCACATCATGCACTTCCTGATCGCGAACAAACGCGCCATGGACACGAATTGGAATAGAGGAGTTAGGCGGTAAATAAAGCATATCGCCCATGCCTAATAAAGATTCAGCGCCACCTTGATCAAGGATGGTGCGAGAATCTATCTTGCTTGATACAGTAAACGCAATCCGAGTCGGTATATTTGCCTTAATTAAACCGGTAATAATATCAACCGATGGCCTTTGCGTCGCCAAAACAAGGTGAATACCAGCTGGCCCGCGCTTTTTGTGCCAAACGTGCAATTAGCTCTTCAACTTTCTTGCCCGCGGTCATCATGAGATCGGAAAATTCATCAACCATAACAACAATATAAGGCTCTTTTTTTAGTACCGGATGACTACTATCCATGCTATCACCTAGCTTCCAAAGTGGATCAGGTATCGGGCGCCCCATACGTTCAGCAGCATTAATTTTATCGTTATAGCCCACTAAATTTCTTACCCCTAAAGCAGACATAAGCTTATAGCGACGTTCCATTTCATTAACACACCAACGCAGTGCATTAGCTGCATCTTTCATGTCGGTGACAACTTCGGTCAGCAAATGAGGAATGCCCTCATAAATAGAGAGTTCCAACATCTTAGGATCGATCATGATAAAACGAACATCCTCAGGCTTTGCTTTATACAAAATACTGAGGATCATGGCGTTAACCCCAACCGATTTACCCGAACCAGTGGTACCGGCAACCAACAAATGGGGCATTTTTTCTAAATCGGCGATAACCGGTTCACCTTCAATATCTTTACCTAACACAATGGTTAATGGTGAGAGGTTGCGTCGAAATTTATCACAATCAAGCACTTCGCGTAGATAAACCGTCTGACGCTTTCTATTGGGCAATTCTAATCCTACATAAGGTTTACCCGGTATCACCTCAACAATACGTACGGCAGTTGCTGATAAGGAACGGGCTAAGTCCCTTGATAAATTAGAAATACGTGCCGCCTTCACGCCAGGAGCTAACTCCAACTCAAAGCGGGTAATAACCGGCCCTGGAGAAAAACCAACGACTTCCGCTTTTACCCGATAATCGCTTAAACGCGCTTCAATTAAACGGGATGTTTGCTCCAGTGCAAACATATCAACCGGCTCATTTTGGGCGGGTGGACTGGCAAGTAGATCTAATGATGGCATCGGTGTCGTGGGTTTTGGTAATGGTTGATCACTACGTACCAGAAAAGGATGAAAAAGACTTCCCTGCTCGGGTAATGTGTGTTCGACGTTTTGCTTTTTATCCTTAGTAGATAGCAGTATTTCTCTGACCTCTTTTGCTAGTTGCTCCTGCGATACCTCTCTATCTTCTGCAAATGGCCATTTATACTCTATATGCGGCTGACTTTCAACGGATGTATTTAATTCTGCCTCATCTGATGTAATCGGTTTGTCTTTGTCATCGATTCTATCTGTTGGCGGATTAAGATTGTTAGTTATATCAGTGTCATAACGTTTATTTTGCTGCTGTAAAAACTGTTCACGTAATTTATCTTCATTCCAATCATCAATACTAAACTCAGCACCATCCGGTTGCGTTACTGAATTTTGATAAGCGTTTTTATCGGCAGCCAATTCCTGCTCTTTTTGTGTCGTTAGACGATTACCGTAAAGTTCACGTCGCGTTGGTAAACGAACAGGATTAGGACGTGGAAATTCTGGCCCAATTCCCTTTTTAATTTGGGATTTTACTGGCGTGAAAGCAGTACTAGGGCCAACCTCGGCATCTATTTTTGTTACCGATGATATTAATGTTTCACATAAATTTGCGGTTTTATCTTGCTCGCTAACTTGAGTAACGGTATTAGCATCTATCGATTTATTTAGATTAACATCATCATCCATTGGAACAGGTATATCTGAAGGTTTGCTAAAAATATCTTCATCATATTTGTCCAGCGTTGCTGATTGAATATCAAAACCAACTTCAGTTTCATCAGGCATCAGAGTGGATGCCTTTTCACCATGCAATTCATGGTTTTTATTATTGCTCAATTCCTCTTTCACTAGCTGACTAATTGGCGAAGCTGAAAAAAGTACATCATCGGGATCGATATAATCTACATTGGTGCCATCGTACAATTTAGCCGGATGAGGTGAAACATAAGCTTCTGTTGTCTGACGCTTGTTATTTCTACGAGTACGATTAGTGATTAGTGATAAGATTGCTAAAACTAGTGCGCCAATCTTTTCCGCAATCGTCAACCATGACCAACCGGTAAATAAGGTGAAACTAACTGCCCATATACAAAGTAACGCTAAGGTTGTTCCTAAAATATTAAACCAAGGTAAGATGGCATTACTAAAAACACTACCAATAATTCCGCCAGAGAAAAAATTAGGCAAATCATCAATATTAAGTGATGCAAGAGCACACGATGTAATTATTAGCGCCAATCCACCGATCAGACGTAAGGAAAGGACAAAAAAATCCAGACAATTCTGGTTATCAATATCTTTAAATACATTCCAACATCCTAACAACATAACTAATGGTATAGCATAGGCTAAAATGCCAAAAACAGAGAAAAGAATATCCGCTGACCAAGCACCAATACCGCCAGCTAAATTTTTAATCGGTTCATTCCAGGTGGTCTGCGACCAGCTAGGATCGGAGGGATGAAAACTTATCAGGGCCACCACTAAAAAAATCGCCCAGATAGTAATTATAAGTAAAATAATCTCTGTCAGTATCTTGCCATTACTGATTCTTTTTTAACTTAATATTTTTGTCTTCTTTATATTCCTGGCCCAAAACTAACTCTCCAGGTTTTCCCTGTTGATTGAAAGGAACAACGCTGAGTAATGATCAGCGTTGAAACTGTATGCATAAACAGGAGTGTACCTAACTTTTTCCAGTTTTGCATCTATTTGATTAGCGTGTCTTGATGACCAAACTATTACTCTGTTTTACCTCTTCCATTACTACATAAGTACGGGTGTCATTGACACCTGGAAGACGAAGTAAAGTCTCTCCTAACAATTTACGATAAGCAGACATATCAGGAACACGTGTTTTAAGTAAATAATCAAAATCCCCAGAGACTAAATGACATTCCTGAATTCCCTCCAGTTTTTGCACAACGTCATTAAACTGTTCAAAAACATCCGCAGCACCACGGTTCAAGGTAATCTCAACAAAAACCAACAAAGATGCATCGAGATAGTGTGGATTTAATAAAGCAGTATAACCTGAAATAAAACCTTGACGTTCCAACCGGCGCACGCGTTCCAAACAAGGTGTTGGTGATAACCCTACTCTCTTAGAAAGCTTTACATTAGAAATACGACCATCCTTTTGTAATTCATTCAGTATGTTCCTATCTATACGATCAAGATCTTTTCCTGGACGCTTTTTGTTATCAATCATTTCGTTATCTCTCTTTTATCTATTTTTTTTATACCCATTACATTCCCTATTTTCTTTTCTTATTATTGAATTGGAAAAGATGCAATAAGGTTAAACTCCGCTTGACCATTAGTATTTAGTAGTATAATTCATCTTGTAGATAAATCATCTGGTTAGTTTTCAATTTGATAATGAAAAGTAGGATATTTATCTATTTGTTTAAATGATGTTCAATTTCAATTAATCAAATGAGGTAATTAATCCTACAAGATGTTTTCTCAAATACACAACCGATTGTCAAAGATTATGAATAAAAATCAGAACATCATATGGAAACGAATGTATTATTAACTAATTGTCAATAAGACATAAGGAAAATTCTCAATTTAAAACGTTATTTCACGAAAAATAATCTTTTTTCATGACTTTCTTCCTTAATAAAATAATTAAAGACAAGCTAATAAAAATGACTATTCCTTATCATCTTTTAATTCAATTTACTTTTTTTAATTTTTCTAATCTCCTACAATCGCAATCGCCACATTGAATAAATATTCTTAAAAAATGGAGCATCTATGAACACCACCAATCATAATAAAGTTGTTATTCTAGGATCTGGCCCAGCTGGCTATACAGCAACAATTTATGCCGCCCGAGCAAACTTAAGTCCGGTATTAATCACCGGCGTTCAACCAGGCGGGCAATTAACCACAACCACCGAAGTTGAAAATTGGCCTGGGGATCATTCCGAATTAATGGGGCCGGTGTTGATGGAACGCATGCTGCAACATACTAAAAAATTTACGGCAGAAGAAAACATTATTAATGATCACATTCATAAGGTTGATCTGCAGCAACGGCCGTTCCAACTGACTGGCGATAACGGAATATATAGCTGCGATGCACTTATTATTGCTACCGGCGCCTCAGCTCGCTATCTGGGTTTACCTTCTGAAGAAGCCTTTAAAGGTCGTGGTGTTTCAGCCTGTGCCACCTGTGATGGTTTTTTCTATCGCAAACAAAAAGTTGCTGTTGTGGGGGGGGGAAATACCGCTATTGAAGAAGCTCTTTACCTATCAAATATCGCTTCAGAAGTCCATGTTATTCATCGACGTGAAACATTTCGAGCCGAAAAAATCCTTATTCAGCGGATGATGGAAAAAGTAAAAACTGGCAATATTGTATTACATACCAATTTTACTCTCGATGAAGTATTAGGTGACAATAGTGGTGTCACTGGGATCAATTTACGTTCAACCCAAAATGACAACATAGAGATGCTTTCCGTGACTGGCGTATTTATCGCTATTGGCCATACGCCCAATACAAGTATCTTTGCCGATCAGTTAGTGTTAGAACATGGCTATATTCAAGTGCAATCTGGGACTAAAGGCAATGCGACCCAAACCTCAGTTGAAGGTGTTTTCGCTGCCGGTGATGTTATGGATCATATCTATCGTCAAGCGATTACCTCAGCAGGTACTGGTTGTATGGCTGCCCTTGACGCCGAACGTTATTTAGATGCGTTATACCGCAAATAAATGTTACAAATTATAATAATTTAATAAAGTTCTTTAGCAGGCGCTGTCGAAATAGCGCCTTTTTAGCTGTAACATACCTCTAAAGTTGATATTAGATAAAATTAACATCAACCCGTTGTAATAATTAACTTAACGCCGGTATATAAAATCATCACTATGGATAAACAAAAACAAACTGAACTGGTCAAATGGTTGAAACAACAATCAGCACCAGCAAAACACTGGCTACGCTTATCCATGTTGCTGGGAATAATTAGTGGCCTACTTATCGTTACCCAAGCCTGGCTTTTAGCCACCATTTTACAAGCATTAATTATAGACAATCTACCGAGAGAACAACTACTTGTTCAATTTTCATTACTCATTTGTGTATTTATTGTAAGAGCAATAATTAATTTTATACGAGAAAGTGTTGGATTTGTTTGTGGCAAAATTGTTCGCCAGCAAATCCGTAGCATGGTACTAAATAAAATTAACCAATTAGGACCTATTTGGGTTAAAAATAAACCCGCTGGTAGTTGGGCTACTATCATCTTAGAACAAATTGAAAACATACAGGATTATTACGCTCGCTATTTACCTCAAATATATTTAGCCGCTATGATCCCGATTATCATTCTGATTGCAATTTTCCCGCTTAACTGGGCCGCTGGCTTAATTTTATTTATCACCGCACCTTTAATCCCCTTATTTATGATATTAGTTGGGATGGGCGCCGCTGATGTTAATCGACGAAATTTTGTTGCTTTAGCCCGATTAAGCGATAGATTTCTCGATCGTTTACGTGGATTGGATACCTTACGACTTTTTTTTCGTGCCAACAAAGAAATAAAAGATATTGAACAAGCAACCGAAGAGTTTCGTAAAAGAACCATGGAAGTCTTACGGATGGCATTTCTCTCTTCGGCAGTGTTAGAATTCTTCGCGTCAATCTCCATCGCCATTGTCGCGGTTTATTTTGGTTTCTCTTATTTAGGCGAATTGCATTTTGGTAATTATGGCATACCGGTTACCCTTTTTGCTGGTTTTTTGGCTTTGATACTCGCCCCGGAATTTTTTCAGCCACTACGTGATTTAGGCACTTATTACCATGCTAAAGCACAAGCAGTAGGCGCCGCAGAATCTCTATTTACATTATTAGCCAGCATAGAACAACCATCGCCACTATCGCAAAATAATCAGCTAACGACGCCGGCTCTGCCATTAACTATTACAGCACAGCAACTAGAAATTTTTTCTCATGACAATGTACGCCTGGCTGGCCCGTTAAATTTCACCCTATTGCCAAACCAACGCATCGCGTTAGTCGGCCAAAGCGGAGCTGGCAAAAGTTCATTATTAAATGCATTACTGGGTTTTCTACCCTATCGTGGATCGCTAACGGTTAATGGAATCGAACTTAGGGATCTCGATATGGCTGATTGGCGCAAACAACTTAGCTGGGTTGGCCAAAATCCCCATTTACCCGCACAAACCATCATTGACAATATACGTCTCTATTCAGCCGAAGCTTCTGCAGCCGCAGTCAATATTGCAATGGAAAATGCTTATGTAACCGAGTTTATTAAGCATCTACCAGCTGGGGTTGATACCCAAATTGGCGAAAATGGCGCTCGCTTATCCGTTGGACAAGCACAACGAATTGCTGTCGCCCGCGCGTTATTAAACCCCTGTCATTTGCTTTTATTGGATGAGCCAGCAGCAAGTCTTGATATGCAAAGTGAGCAACGGGTGATGACAGCACTCAATGCGGCCTCGACTAAACAAACAACCTTGCTGGTTACACATTTATTAGCAGAAGCTGCCACATATGATCAAATATGGGTGATGGAAAATGGTTTAATTATTGAACAAGGCACATACAGCAAGCTAAGCCAGACTAAAGGAACTTTTAGCCGCCTGCTAACTTACCGCGCAGAGGAGATATAATATGCGTGTACTACTCCCTTTTCTTGCTCTATATCGTCGTCATTGGTTACTACTTAATCTTGGCATTATATTAACCATTATTGCGGTACTGGCGAGTATTAGTCTACTGACTCTATCAGGTTGGTTTTTAGCCGGAACGGCACTTGCAGCCGCTGCCGGACTGTATACCTTTAATTATATGCTACCCTCAGCAGGCGTTCGTGGCTCAGCAATTATTCGTACTGCCAGCCGTTACACCGAACGGTTGGTTAACCATGATGCAACTTTTCGTGTCTTAGCACATTTAAGGATATTTACATTTCAAAAACTATTCCCGCTTTCACCTGGCGGTATCGCACACTATCGCCAAGGAGATATCCTTAATCGTCTGGTAGCTGATGTCGAAAGCCTTGATCATTTGTATCTACGGGTGCTTTCTCCCATTTTTGCTGCTTTGGTTATTACTATTTTACTCACTTTAGCATTAAGCACATTAGACTCATTTCTTGCCCTTACTCTGGGCACAATTATGCTGTGTTTGCTGATTACCTTACCCTGGTTTTTTTATCAGGCGGGAAAATCCATTGGACACGATCTCACTATATTTCGCAGCCAATATCGCGCTTGTTTAATCAATATTATTCAGGCACAAGCGGAACTAACTGTTTTTGGGGCATTACCTCGTTTTCGGCAAGTATTGAACGATCTAGAAACCAACTGGCTAAAACGCCAACAACAGCAATCTAACTTAACCGCGCTATCACAATCTATTATGATTTTTATCTCCGGCCTTACCGCAACCCTATTAATGTGGATGGCAGCAACTGGTGTTGGTGAACAGCATAAACCCGGTGCGCTTATTGCTCTGTTCGTCTTTTGTACCTTAGCTGCGTTTGAAGTTCTTGGGCCGGTGGCGGTTGCATTTCAATATTTAGGACAAGTGGTTACTTTCAGCAAATCGCTTAATGGAGTTAATTAATCAGAAGCCGGCTGTGACATTTCCCGCTTCAGATATAACGACGAATAATCAGGTTGACATTAAATTGCAAAAAGTGCACTTCAGTTATCCCCAACAACGGCAACCGACATTAAAAAATATCTCTTTAACACTCAATACAGGTGAACATGTTGCGCTACTAGGTAAAACTGGTTGTGGTAAATCTACGCTGTTACAATTATTAACCCGTGCATGGGATGTCAGCTCAGGCCAGATCTTGATAAATGACCACCCAATTAATCACTATAATGAGAAAATATTACGTAAATTAATGGCGGTAGTTCCACAGAGAACACATATTTTTAGTGATACTTTACGCAATAATCTGCTAATAGCGAAAGATGATGCAAATGATACCTTACTGACAAAAGTAATAAAACAAGTCGGTTTAGACAGCCTGATTAAAAATCAAGGGCTCGATAATTGGATCGGTGAAGGTGGCCGACAACTTTCAGGTGGCGAACAACGGCGATTAGGTATCGCAAGAGCCCTACTTTATGATGCGCCAATAATTTTATTAGATGAGCCGACTGAAGGATTAGATGTAAAAACCGAAAAACAGATACTAATTCAGTTGCAACAGCACTGCCACGACAAAACCTTGTTAGTTATTACACATCGTTTACAGGGTCTGGAAAAAATGGATCAAATATATGTGATGGATGATGGAAAAATTATTGAGCAAGCGACCCATGCAGAATTATTACAATTGAAAGGGCGCTATTTCCAATATTATCAAGCTCAAATAGTACTAACATAATTATAAAATTAGTTAATAGGACGGTTATATGTTTCAGCTTAATGATGGATCTTATATCTTTCCAGCGCCCGAATATGCTCTACATGAACCCAATGGTTTACTAGCCATCGGCGGTGATCTGGCTGTTGGTAGATTACAATCTGCCTATTATGAAGGGATTTTTCCTTGGTTTAATCCAACGGAAATCCCATTATGGTGGTCGCCAGATCCACGTGCAGTTCTCTTGCCAGCAGAAATACACATTAGCCGAACAACTAAAAAAAGAATGAGAAAAACCGCTTATGCCATTACGCTAAATCATGACTTTGAACAGGTCATCGCCGCCTGTGCACAACGGCAAGAAGGAACCTGGATCACCCACCAAATAATAGGAGCCTATACTGCTTTGCATCAACTGGGCGTTGCTCATTCCGTTGAAATTTGGTACAACACAAAATTAATTGGTGGACTATATGGCGTTAATATTGGTAAAATTTTTTGTGGTGAATCGATGTTTAGCCGTGTTAGTGACGGTTCTAAATATGCGCTTATTGCTTTTTATCACCATTTCCTGCGTTTCGGTGGAAAACTGTTTGATTGTCAAATAATTAATGCATATACCGCCTCTTTAGGTGTGAAAGAGATCCCTCGAGTACAATTTTTAAATTATCTCTATCAATATCGCGATCAACCTATCGATAAAGCATGTTGGATAAAGCAAACCATAAGTTTACCCAGTGCAGCAGAAATTAATCATTTTGAATGATTAACTGGAAAATATTTTTCTACCTAAACAAAGGCAACAGATAGCTGATTTAGCATCAATTTGAAGATATAAGTGACAGAATCATTCATCCTATTGCAAACTAAGTTAGATGGTTTGCTATGATATTATTACATTTTATTTTTTTATCGTTCGCGTTGTTCAAACCGTATACTTGTTGTATATTTTTGCACTATTAAGCTTTAATGCTGTAATTTTCGTATCTTGATAAAAAAAAAGTGCCTTTAAACTCGACACTCCTTTACATAAGGAGGGTTTTTCGGCATTATCTTGCCCGTAAAAAACTTGGTGATTAACTCAGAGGATTAGATGGCCAAAGAAGACAATATTGAAATGCAAGGTACAGTACTAGATACTCTGCCCAATACCATGTTCCGTGTTGAACTAGAAAATGGACACGTAGTTACTGCGCATATTTCTGGCAAAATGCGTAAAAATTATATCCGTATTCTGACGAGCGACAAAGTGACTGTCGAGTTAACACCTTATGATCTGAGTAAAGGCAGAATCATCTTTCGTAGCCGTTGATCGCCTCTTCTCTCAGGCTCTTGCCATAGACGATTGGAATATCGTCTATGGTTATAAACCATCTGTAATTAAATTATTGCATTCTCTGGTGTAGTTTTATGCATACCTTCAAAATGATAAATTAATTTTTGCGTCTTCTTATTAAGATCGATCTTAACAGCACCACCGTGACTCAACTGACCAAATAAAAGTTCATTAGCTAAAGGTTTCTTTAGATTATCCTGGATCACTCTTGCCATCGGCCTGGCTCCCATCGCCTTATCATAGCCTTTAGCACAAAGCCATTGACGTGCCGCATTACTGATTTCAATTGACACACCTTTTTCATCAAGTTGCGCTTGTAACTCAACAATAAACTTATCAACAACTTGGGCAATAATTTCTGGTGTTAAACCATTAAACCAAATTATGCCATCCAATCTATTACGAAACTCAGGCGGGAAAATTCGTTTTATCTCTGATAATGCATCGGTACTATTATCCTGCTCAGTAAAACCAATCGATTTACGTTGTGTTTCTTGCACACCCGCATTAGTGGTCATCACCAAGACAACATTACGAAAATCAGCCTTACGGCCATTATTATCAGTTAAAGTACCATTATCCATAACTTGTAATAAAAGATTGAATACATCAGAATGTGCCTTTTCTATTTCATCTAATAAAACGACCGAATAAGGATGTTTTATAACCGCATCTGTCAATAAACCACCTTGATCAAAGCCTACATATCCTGGTGGGGCACCAATTAGCCGGCTAACTGTATGACGTTCCATATATTCTGACATGTCAAAACGCAACAATTTAATATCTAATGCCTTTGCCAGTTGCACAGTGACTTCTGTCTTACCGACACCCGTTGGCCCAGCAAATAAAAATGCACCAATAGGTCTGTGGCTACTACCTAACCCCGCTCGATTCATTTTAATCGCTTCGCTGAGGGTTTGAATAGCTTGCTCTTGGCCAAATACTAGTAATTTCAATCTATTATCTAAATTTTTCAATCGCTCTTTATCGCTAGAAGAAACTGTTTTTTCAGGAATCCGGGCAATGAGGGAAACAACTGATTCTATCTCCTGTACCCCAATTGTTTTTTTACGTCGGTTTTGTGGCATCAAACGCGTTCTTGCACCCGCTTCATCAATAACATCGATTGCTTTATCCGGTAAATGGCGATCTGTAATATATTTTACTGATAAATCAACCGCAGCTTTAATCGCTTTGGGACTATAACGAACATTATGGTGAGCTTCATACTTAGCTCGTAATCCATTAATAATCTGTACCGTTTCGTCAGCAGAAGGCTCGACGATATCAATTTTTTGGAATCGTCTTGCCAGCGCGCGATCTTTCTCAAATATATGACTAAATTCTTGGTAGGTAGTTGAACCCATCACCCGGATCCGTCCACTCGATAGTAATGGCTTAATCAGATTAGCCGCATCAACTTGTCCGCCAGATGCCGCACCAGCACCAATAATCGTATGGATTTCATCAATAAAGAGAATACTTTTTTCATCTTTTTCTAACACATTTAATAATGCTTTAAAGCGCTTTTCGAAATCACCACGATACTTAGTACCCGCCAGTAGTGAACCGATATCCAGGGCATAAATAGTGCAATCTTTCATTACTTTCGGGATATCATTTTGTATGATACGCCATGCTAGCCCTTCCGCAATCGCTGTTTTACCTACCCCGGATTCACCCACTAATAGCGGATTATTCTTTCGCCGCCGACAAAGAACCTGGATCGTTCTCTCCAGTTCCAGCTGACGCCCAATTAAAGGATCAACTTTGCCGGCTTTTGATAATTGGTTAAGGTTGGTAGTAAAGCTATCCATCCGTTCTTCAACGCCAATCGCTTCTTCATTCTGATAAGCGGCATTAATAGAATCGGAATGGCTATTATCAGCCTCACTACCTTTGACCATGCCATGAGAAATAAAATTAACAACATCAAGCCGACTTACATCGTGTTTACGCAATAGATAAGCAGCTTGAGACTCTTGTTCGCTAAATATAGCAACCAGCACATTAGCACCAGTAACTTCATTACGCCCAGATGACTGAACATGAAACACTGCACGCTGCAATACTCGCTGAAAACTTAACGTAGGTTGAGTATCCCGACTATCATCCTCAGGCAATAATGGCGTTGTTTGTGAAATAAAATGCTCCAATTCCTGTCGCAATACCACAAGGTCAACTTTGCAAGCTTCTAAGGCTTCCCTGGCCGATGTATTACTGAGTAACGCCAGCAATAGATGCTCAACCGTCATAAATTCATGCCTGTTATCTCTTGCCTTGGCAAAAGCTACATTAAGACTAAGTTCAAGTTCTTGGTTAAGCATAATCACCTCCCTATAAATTAGTCTAATCAGACTTCTTCTATCGTGCAAAGTAATGGATATTCATGTTCTCTTGCATAAATATTAACTTGCGCGGCCTTTGTTTCTGCAACCTCAGCAGTATAAACCCCACAGATCCCTTTCCCGTGAAAATGAACATCCAACATGATTTGTGTGGCTTGCTCTTCATCAAAAAAAAAGTATTTTTTTAACGCTTGCATTACAAAATCCATTGGTGTGAAATCATCATTATTCAAAATCACCTTATACATTGAAGGTGGTTGTAAAGCATGTTCCACTTGTTCCTTGAGCCTGACATCCGTCTGATAATCTGATTGGCACTCACTCATTATGTAAAAATCCAGTTAAATATTTTAATTATACATTTTTCTTAATTATTCTTAGTTTATCACTTTGATCCCATTTGTGACCAATCATCCTTAAAAAAGTAAATAATAAAAAAACAGTGACCTATAGCGTTATCTAAATCAAATTTTAGTAACTGAACCAGTTTCTAGGAATAGAGTACACTTGACGCCATATATCTTTTTAATACAGTATATTTTATGAACAAGCAATTTTTAGTTAGCTGCAATATGAAATGAGCTGTTCACAGGCACTTGTTTGATAAAACCCCATTATGAAGGATGATGTATGGAGACAGGTACAGTTAAGTGGTTTAATAATGCTAAAGGTTTTGGCTTCATCTGCCCCGAAAATGGTGGCGAAGATATCTTCGCACACTATTCCAGTATCCAGATGGAAGGGTACCGTACATTGAAAGCTGGACAAAAGGTCAATTTTAGTTCAACTAAAGGGCTTAAGGGCAACCATGCCAGCCTTATTATTCCTGTAGAAAATAGATAGGTTGGTTTTCATTGCCTTAATCATTTGCTATTTTAATTATTGCTCCCAAGCTTCTTTTGGGAGCATATAAATATTTATTACTCATTCCCTTGCCAAAGCATCTACCGGTTTCAACTTTGCCGCGTTGCGGGCGGGTAAAAAACCAAAAATGAGGCCAATGATGGTTGAGCAAACTAAAGCGCCAAGCAGTGGCATCAGGCTAAAAGCAAACTGCCAATCCGGTAATAGTAAGCACGCAATAAGCGCCACGATATAAGAGAGTAAGATCCCTAAAAAACCACCAAACAAACAAATAAAAATTGCCTCTATCAAAAATTGTTGCATAATATCGCTATTTCGAGCACCGATTGCTATGCGAATACCAATTTCTTTCGTCCGTTCGGTAACTGAAACCAGCATGATATTCATCACACCGATACCACCGACTAGCAAGGAAATAACCCCACTAATGTTAAAAATAACTGTAGCGTATTGGTCGTTTTTTCTATCGTTTTAATCAATGTATCGAAGTTATAGGTAAAAATATCCTTTTTTCCATGCAATACCGTTAACAATCGCGTCAATTGTGGATCATATAAAATAAAAACAACAAATATCAATCACT
>NZ_JBUIOB010000015.1:0-122172 GCF_056113345.1 Candidatus Arsenophonus phytopathogenicus | reverse complement strand
CGGACACTTTGGGGCAGGTGGCGTTGACCCGCAACCGCTTAAAACCCCGAACAACATCCAGCCTGAGTGCCTCAATCGTCTGTTTCGCATCGGTTAACCTCTGATAATGCTGTCTGTCCATCTCAGCCAGTTGGTCAAACTGGATTTTTTGTGTCTGTAACTGCTGTTCGGTCTTTTCCACCTGCTGGCGCGCCTGCCCGGCTTTCATTTCCCAGAGCTTGGCCTCTGCGCGATAATGCATCAGGCCAACAGACAGCACCGTTATCACAACCAGCAACGCCATCACTGTTCCCCGCATCATGACAAAAACACCGACCGTTCAATCGCTCGGCGCCTGACCAGACCCGGGCGTTTTTCCCCGCCCGCATAGACCCAGCGGTTAAATTCATTCGCCGCGCCCGCAACATCGCCCGCATTGAGTTTTGTTAACAGGGTCGAGGTCGCGAATGCTTCCTCACCGATGTTAAAGACCAGTGATACCAGCGCATCAAACTGGAGTTGGGTCAGCGTGACCCACACACACCGGTTAATCACGTCCTCTGTCTGCTCGAGGTCATCGGTTAAAAAGCGTTCCGCCTGTGACGGTGAAATTGTCATCCGTTCCGTCACCCCCTGCGTATGCCCATAGCCAATCGTCCAGCGTCCGGCCGGACAGCGATAAGCCCGAAGGCGACACCCCTCAAACTGTTTAATCCGACTTACCCCTGCGTCGCTGGTTGTCATTTTTTTTCCTTGTGTCCGGTTTTTTGACCGACAACCTCAACCCCCGAAAAGGCAGTGAGTCCGTTAATGCCTCCCCCAGAAAATCAGTGCCAAGGTAACCGATGAAGACACTGGCCAGATAGACCAGACCCGCACTTAACCCGAAAAGCGCCAGCAGGTCACGCGCAAACCACGCAATAATCGCGCATATCGTGGCATCAATCAGGGTCTTGCGCCATTTCTTCTCCTGATATCGCCCGCGCAGCCACGCCATCAGAAACGCCAGCGTTGCGCCCACGCCCTGCTCTTTAATCGACGCCAGGAAAGCGCAAACGCTCTCCCATGCCCCAGTGAACTTTTCCATTATCGTTTTTTCCATGCCTTTTCACCCGTCACAAACGGATTGTGCACACCGGTAATCGCCGCAATACGCCGGTCACGTTCGCGTTCACGCGCATCGGGGGGATATTGCCTGTCCCACTGCATTAAAATTGCTTGCTGCTCAGGGGGTATCACAAAACCATACCGGTCTGACATATAAAACCAGACCCGGGCGACGAGTCCCTTGACGTCATCGCGCGGTTCAAAAACCCGCTGTTTAAAATCCGGACGGCTCTGACACTGCCCGTAAACAAAAGGGACCTGCCCGGCTTCGCCATAGGGCATATTACCCCGGTCGTTATTCACTTCACCTGACTCCGGTGCCAGATTGTGCAAATCGCCTTCCGCTTTTCGAAATTCCGGGTCTTCTTGACGGCAGCCTTTTCGGCCGCCTTTTTCTTTACAGCCAAACGCCTGACCGAATACCGACGCCGGCACGATATGCTCCCACTCAATCCGCTGTGCACGATGACGGTGAACTTCCCGTCTGACCGCCTGACCACAACTTTCAAGGTCAATTCGACCCCCGTTTTTTCCTGTCCACTGCCAGTCACAGCCACAATAGAGGGTGCCACCTGCACCCTGATTGAGGTCGTGGTAAACGGCCTGACGGGAAACCCATTTCGCTTCACTGAAACTCTTCGGGGTATTAACCGGCTTAGTCGCCTGAGCGGGTGTGCTTAACACACTCAACAAGCACAGGATACCGATTACCCAATGTTGTCTGATAATCATCGTATCTCCTTGAAGGTATTACATTGTTTTGGGTCACCGCTATCAAAACCCCGCTTAAACCAGTCATGACGCTGTGCCGATGTCCCGTGCGTGAACGTCTCGGGAACCACCCGTCCATGACCTTCCCTCTGTAGCCGGTCATCCCCAATCGCTTTGGCCGCATTGAGCGCGTCATCCAAATCGCCCATCTCCAGCCAGCCTGCCTGCTGCACAAAATGCCCCCATACCCCCGCGTAGCAGTCCGCCTGCAATTCCAGCTTTACCGATAACTTATTGGCCGATTTTCTTGACATATTCGCCTGTGCCAGGTCTACTTTTTTCAAGACATCCCGCAGGTGTTGGATATGATGCCCCACTTCATGGGCTATCACATAACCAAAGGCAAATTTACCGTCTGCCCCCAGTCTGTTTTTCATCTCGTCATAAAATGACAGGTCGATATAGATAGTGCGGTCAGCAGGGCAATAAAAGGGCCCTATCAGGGTATAGCCCGTGCCGCAGCCTGTCTCTGTCTCTCCCCGATATATCACCAGTTTCGGCAATCGGTAATGACCGCCTCCCTCAGCAAAAATCTTCCGCCAGGCATCTTCAGTTGATGCCAGAATGACAGAGGTGAACTTAGCGGCCTCGTTCTCATCCACAAAACGATTGACCGATGACGGCGCGCTCACCTGTTCAGATGCCGCAAAAGCCCAACGATAGCCACCCAGTAACAACACCAGGATAACAGCCAGCCAGGCCCATCCACGCCAGTGTGAAAACACAAAACCTTCTGCTAACAGCGGTTTATATTTAAGTTTTCTTTTCTTTTTCTTTGCCTTTTTCTTCCGGCGCTTCAAGGCTTCTTCCAGACTGGTATACTCTTCCTGTGCTTCGGCGGTATTCCGCCGGTCTTCTACCTGCTCACTTTCCCGTCTCTCTTTCCAGTGCATGTATGCCCCTTTTTAAGCCATAAAAAAGCAGTCCAACAAACTGCCTTCGTTAATACTTTCCAATACCCTTAGTTCTTAACCCCAGTAATTACCCAGAAATCAGAAACCAGTTTTTTATTTAGCATATACTTATACGGTAAATAGAAATTTCCGTCTTCACCCACATCACTACCCCATGAATTACGAATTTTAAACAGTCCTGTTTCATCATCATAACCTATACACAGTGCGCCGTGGCTGGCTAATTTTTTTTCTTCTACAGAGGGAAAAGAGACTTTCTTTGGCAAGGGATTTTGCATTATCCAACTATTATAAATATTAAAACCAAATACAAAAGGAAAACCACGTGCCAACACATTCTTCAAATGGTCTAATTGTGGATTAAGACGATAACATTGAGTTACTTTAAATCGTTTTGCCGAGGAATAACATCCCTTGAATGGACTCTGTCCAGCTCTTGAATGAGGCGGAAATTTTTTATTTTCATCTGGCGGTGTGTCGTCATAAGGCCATAAATTTTCAGGGCAAACGCCATATTGTTTTAAACTGTTCAGTCCTGCCCGAAAAGAGACTACTGCGTCGTATTCAACTTTCTTGTTCAAAAGACGCGCGTTATATTGAATAAATAATCTTGAGGGAGAAAAATCCGGCGATTGATAATGCTTTTTACGTACAAAACAAACCGCAGCTGCTAATACACTTGCCGTACATGAACCAATTCTGCCTTGTGCATAAGCAGGAAAATCTGGCGTAATATCAATCCGCGAAGGCATGAATATTCTAACATCGGGACAGTAAATCGGATCTTCGACATCCACTGAATCAGGCAGACAACCACAACAAAATTTCATGAGCACCATAATATCCTTTATATTATTGAGAAAAACAAAAAGGCCGCCTGAGCGGTACGGTAGAACGCCATTGTTAGCCATTGACCAATCTTAGCCAGTGTTCAATCTGCTTTGGCACGCTTCTACTAAAAGTGAGTGCATGACTCTTCACTTCGCTTACAAAGTCATCATCTAAACGTATACTTGTAGCCATATTCAACCTCTCTAACGCATCAGAAAAATTGATTTTTTCATTTAGTGATCCTTTTTTGATTGTTTGACATCCTCTCCGCCCTAAAGAGGTTTTCGAGGTGCTGATGAGTGAATTTTTGAGTAACTTATTTTTTTCATGAAACTTTCCGGCGGTATCTTGACCAGTTGAAATTGACTACGGTGGGTTTTCCCATCCTTAAGCGATTCGACGATTCGCTCCCCCAATATCTCCGTTAATTGTTGTTGCGGTAAATTGGTCAAAATTCCCGTTGGTTTTTTGTTTGATGTTCTCCGATCGACGATTTGAAAAATCACCAGTTCTTCATTGAGATTGTTTCTCTGAACGCCAACATCATCAAAGACGAGCAAATCAACACCACACAAGTCATCAATTAACTGTGATTCGGTATATTGAGATCCGCTTTCGTAGGTTTTTCTCAATCTCATCATCAGGTCAGGAAAAGTGACAATAAGGTTAGCCAACCGCCTTTCCCGTTTTAGTTAGTTAATTTGTGAGTATTGCGGTGGCGTAAATGAAAAACCCCACGCTTTCACATGGGGCTATGCACTACTGCCTTATTTACCTTATGTATACCATACGAGCTTATAAAAAGTAGTGCGTTAACAATGATATAACTATTTGGGTTAACAACACAACCAATAAAGAAAACCCCGCCAAATGCGAGGTTCTATGATTTTTATGTAACTATAACAGCTTACCTTAAAATTATTAGCCATTTGTCCATTAAAGTCAAGCAATAATTATGCGATATTAACTATATTGGCTGCAAAATTTTAGTTTTTCATGACATTTGACAGCATTTTATAAACAACATACAAGCTAGCATTCAAAATATCATCAATCTCCCTTCTGCATGTTCTAGGTGATGGCCTTTTCCACCTTCCCCCCGCCCTGGTCATCATCCTTCTCGGTTTTGCTATTTTGTGATAATAGGTGGCTATGCTTAATTTTGACTTTCCGTAAACATAATAACTTAATAGAATCTGGTAGGCTTTCTCATCAATACGCATAACAGCATCAACCACTTGAGAAATGAGCAATCCTTCATCATCGTTACACATTGGCCTCGAAGGTATCACTTCCCCTTTCGCCTTTTGCATAAATCGCCAGATGATATTGAATTGCCATTTGTCGAGTTCTCCTGAGCATACCCACGCCCCCCATAACTCAAGCCAACCATTTACCCAGTCATACTGTGCTTTAGTTAATTCCAATGACTTAACCGCCTTCATCTGTCCTCCGGCAAAAATAGGAATAGGGACATGTTTTTGATGCCCTGCGTTGAATGTTTAATGGTGGTTTAATATGTATGGGCTATTGTTCGCCCATTCGAAACGTAATGCTTGCCTGATACCAATCCGGTAAGCAAAACTCAATGCGCCCTGTAAATCCATCAAGTCGCATCGTTTTCATTCGTTTGAGTTCGCTTTTCATCTGATAGTAGATTTCATCCATCTCACCCGTCTTAAGTCTGATACTGGTGTTAGCCAGCATCGCTATTTTGGCAATGGTCATCTCGCCATAAGTTATTTCTGCATGCGCAGTAAATTCATAAGGGTCTTCGCCTAACTTGCGATGACAGCCTATGCAGTGCGAAAAACTATTTATTACAGGGGTGATAACGGGTGGCTTTATGTCGTCTTGATTTGAAGTGTGAGCAGTGTAATTTAGCGCGTTCATGCTGAAAATATCGTCCGCAATAATCGCATATCCAGTTTGTTCTTTCGCGGACTAATTCAGAGAACACGGCATCGTATTTATCCCTTTTTAGTGCCATTTAATTCTCTTGTTCCTGTTTTAATTTCATATACTCCGAGCTTTCCGGTATTGTCACGAAAAAACCGATGCCAATCGCCCAGCATTCCACTTTTTGCATAAAGACATGCATTTGCTTTGATGTCCTCCTGAGCGTTCTGACGCGCTCTGGCTCCTGTGTGGTCACATCGATACGCTCAACCACCTCATAGCCTAAGAATGTATGCTTCAACATCTCCTTCACCTGCTCTGAGGTATAGTTAGCGTTGTTAGCACACAGACATTTGCTTATCTCCCCTGTCCACAGGTGGAAAAGTGAATTTTGTGAAAGTGAGCGGGTTTTCCGGTAAGGCTTGATAATGAGTTGATGCGGTTGCTTTGTTGCAAGAACAACTTTTAGTGTTTGCCAGACTGACTGTTTCGTTGATTCGTGGAAGAGTAGTTTTTCTTCCAGATGCGCCTCCCGTTATTTTGATTTCAAAAAAAACATCATTAAACAAGACAATAAAGAGATATATCATTGAGATAGCCAAAGATATGACAGCCACTAAGCCACTAAGCCACTAAGCCACTAAGCCACTACTGATAAAAACCTCAAAGAAACAATAAACCACGTACTGTTGTCAGTTGTGATAGTTAACATTATGACCGTCATCACAACACCTAAAAAGCAAAATAGATTCATGCTGATTTTAAAGAGAAATATCATTATTTCACTCATCGTCACCCACCAACTCATCAGGGATATCTATTTCATCGCCAAGAAAATTGATAACAACAGCTCGGCAAATCGCAATTTGCGGCGTTTCCCCTTGCTGAATAAAACCATTCATATGCGGCGGCATACTCGCAAACCACCTACCATCCTCATTTGACAAATAAATTTCGTATTTTGTTATTAATTCACCGCAATACTCCCAGTATTCAGAATATTTGGGCGCTTCATTAGGACAATCCATAAAAAAACCTTCAAAAATAGCGACAGCATAATCTAATTGCCGGCCTTTCAGCTCACTTGTACTAATTTTCACTTTTAACCTCCTCACAGGTAAAATTTTTCAACCTAATTTGAGTTCTCTTTCCAGCCTTGCCACTGCCAACAGTCCAGTAGTAACCTATATCGCTAAATTGCATTTTGAACATGGGCGGCTAGGATAACATTTTCAGGCAATCCTGTTCTGATAGTGCTTTGTCGCTATAGTGCAGCCAATACACTGGTGCGCCACCATCCTTAACAAGGGTGGCTTCGATGAGGTATTTCATTGGGGGTGTCCTGATTAAAACTTTTTGTCTGAATAACGCTTAGGTTCTTTTTGAGGTTGGATTTTTGCTGCGGCTACATGCTGGTCAACAGGGAAAATACTTAGTCCTTTCTGGTCAACGTAAACCGTGCCTGTTTTACCATGTCGATTTAACCGTAATATGAGTTCTGTTAGCGTTTTATCTGCGTCAGGGTCATAAACCGATTCTCGATGAATCCCTAACCAATAATCGCAATCCTGCTCAATCTGACCCGTATCACGGCTGTCACTGGGCATGGGTCTTTTGTTGGTGCGCTGTTCTAAACTTCGGTTTAATTGTGTTAGTAACACGACAACAGTATTAAGTTCTTTTGCCAAAACTTTTAACCCTTTGGTGATATTTCCGTAGGCTAAATCGTTTCTATCCGCTTTTTCAGTCTGCATCAGTGTTAAATAATCAACACCGATAAATCCAATATCCCTTATTTTACGTTTTATTTTACGACATTCTGACTGAATGTGCTGTAAGCTCATGGCTGGCGTATCATCAATCCAAATATTGGGGTATTGCTTGAGTCGCGCAATCGCATTACGCAGTTGATCCCATTCATGCTCTTCCAGTTTCTCATAAAACCGATTAGAGTTGAGATTGGATTGTTGGCTTAACGTTCGCTCGGCTAACTGGCTATCCGTCATTTCCATACTAAATAACAACACCGCTTTTCCTTGATTTGAAACGTTTTTCGCCATCTCAGTAAGCACAGTGGTTTTACCCATCTTGGGGCGTGCACCAACCACAAACAACGAGCCATTAACGATTTGCTTAGGCTTCAGTAAATCGTCAAAGTCCATAAGCCCTGTTTTGAGTCCGCAGTGTTTCTCTGGGTTGTCCTCACGGTCACAAATATCTGTAAATACATCATCCAGTACATCATCAATCCGGCGAAGCCCTGTTTTGAGACCAACCTTGCTAAATTTTGCCGCTTCATCAATCAGACGTTGCGCCACGTCAATTTTATCAGTAAATCCTAGCGCATTAGGCTGAATAAACAGTTTTTGAATTTCAATAGCTTTCTCAACCGTGTAGCGTCCTGCCGCGCACTCTTTGATACTTTTTGCGTAACTGACCATGTTTGCGGCACTCGGGATATTTTTGGCTATCTCAGCAAGATAGGCAAAGCCACCCGCCTTTTGAGCCATCCCTGATTTAGATAATGCTTCATCCACCGTGATAATATCAATTGCCTGACGTTTCCCGCTCATCGCGCGCATTTCTGCATAAATCAATCGGTGGTGAACGGCGTAAAAATCATCAGGGCTTAGCAGTGAAAATACCTTCAAAGCATTATCGCTCATCGGATCTATCAGCAAACCACCAATAACACTTTGTTCAGCAGGAAGGTTATTGGGGACCTGGTTTATCATAACGCACCCTCCCTAGTTTTTGTTACCGTGTCAGGTCTTAGCAGATAATCAAAACTTGCTCTCCAGCCTCGGTCATTTTCACCGAAATACCAAGGATTAGCGGTTTCAACAAATACTTCAAAATAATTTCTAGCAGCATCAACCGAAGGATTTTTGAGTTCTTTCCAGAATTTGGATATTGCCCGTTTTCGTTTGTCATTCAGAGTTGCGGCATTAGGCAGCGTATCACCGACAGCTTCATTGAATGCCTGAATAATCTCCTGATAGGGAATTTTACTTTGCCGGTTACGTGAAACCTGTTTTGCAGGTTTCGAGTCGTCAGACGATATTTTTTTGTTTGTTTTTTTAGGTTCAATGACTGGTTCAAAAGAGTGACTGATTCTGGGTGTAATATTTACACCAGGGGGTGGTGTAACTGTTACACTAGGGTGGTGTAATTTTTTCACTCCCTCTGGTGTAATTTTTACACTAGGGGGTGTAATTTCTACACCATCTAAATTTAACTTATAAATATTGCTTGAATTCCCTTTTTCTCCGCCTCGATGAATTTTTTTCACTAACCCCATTTCACACAACGCATCAATATGTCCAATTGCAGTTTTGCGACTCATTTCGCATTGTTCAGCAATGTGTTGGTATGAAGGGAAGCACTCACCTTTGTCATTCGCATTATCAGCTAATTTTAGGAGTATTAGTTTTCTGGCAGTACTGCCTACTTTCATTTTCATGGCTTGAACCATCAGTGTCATACTCATTGAGTGCTCTCCCTTAATTTCTTAAACTCTGATACAAATCGATGTGCGAAACGCTTATTTTTTGATGCAGCAACCAATAACCCATCAGGACTATCTGGATGGGCTTTTTCTTGATGGTTTTTATTGATAAACCGGCGTTTTTTTGGCATAATGACCTCGTTGAAACTGAAAGAAAAAAGGGAAATTTGCCGTTTCCCTTATCATTAAACTTCCTAAAATCTGTAATTAAATACAACACTCAATCTGACATTCTGAAGCTTCATCGTTTTTTAACCTTGAAGCTTCTTTTTTGGCCATCTTAAGTGCTCCAGCATATCAATCAGCTTGCGTATTTCTTCTCCTGATATATTCGTAATAACAACCTCCTGTGTCGATGAATCAGACACACTCACCACATGCCTAGGCAAGCCGTATTCTGAGACCACCTGACAAGCTAGTTTAAATATTCTGGTTTTATCCCGACTCGCTGTTGAAGGGTGTATCCCTAGTGATTTGGCAAACCCGTTATTACTCCCTTCTGATGCCATCTTCTGGTAGAAGTAAGATTCTAGATGCTCAGGTTTGCAGGTGATTTTGATAGTATTTGAATATTCCATGGTTATAATCCTTAAGTAATAAAATTCCCTACCTCGATATTTCTATGAGGTTTGTGAAAAAAATAATAGATAGAGTGAGATTGTGAGTTATTAAGTGGGTTTTGCCGCTTCAGCCATTTAGCAGGACGCTATCCGGTCGCCCGATGGTATACCGCATCGTTCGGTGGAATGTAGATTAATTTATGCTGCTATTAGCTCTGGCCAGATCTGATGCCAATCATCAGGTCGTAAATCTTTGCGTGATACTTTGCCACAGGTGGCTAGCTCAATTTCAACGCATCGTTTGGGTGATATTGGACATAAGCCAGAAGCCATTTGAGATAAAAAAGATTTAGATATATTTAATTTTCTTGCTAGATTCTTAGAACCGCCACGCTCAAGAGAATCTATGTATTCTTTTAATTCCATATGAACTCCTTTAATCCTTTGGATTTAAGTCAAGTTTATATAACGATAAATATTTTGTAAACAGTTTGATTGTTTAGGATTTACTAATCAAAATGTTTCCATGGATATAAAATTAATTCGTCAACGACGTTTAAAAGAGTGGTTTTCAGATAAGACCCTACCAGAAAAAGAAAAAAGTTATTTATCGCAACTGATAAACGGCAAGACTTCTTTTGGAGAAAAAGCAGCAAGACGTATTGAAAGTACGTACGGCATGCCTAATGGCTATTTAGATTCGGAGTCCTTTGATGATATAATCAAAAATAAATATAAAAAACTTACAAATCAACAAATGGAAATATTAGAGTTATTCGATAATCTCCCCTCAGAAGATGCAAAACAATTTCTGAATGAAATGAAATCCAGAAAAGCTCACTATGATTCTATTTTTGCTGAGTTATTAGAAAAACGTAATAATTATCCTCCCTTAACCAAAAAATAAATACTTTAAATCAATCGCATAGAGCATTAATTAAAAAATGTTCTATTTTTAATTAACTAAAAAATTAATATTTTAATTAACTTATTTCATCGAAGGTAATCAGCCTGAGATTGAAAAAAGTGAACGGCGCACTCTAACGCACAGGCGGACGGCGTATCTCACAAGAGACAATGTACCGAAGTGGCAGAACCCATTTTTCATTACAAACACGATTATTTATTCATCTAATTTGTTAAGGGAAAATATTATGAAAAAAACATCCGCTATATGTCCTGTATGTTCTAAACGTTTCAATCCCAACAGATCTTACGAACACATTAAGGATTTTCACGCAACAGCAAGTGACTATCAGTTAGCTATCATTCGTGATGTACGCCGTAAGTGTTATGGTCAGAATAAGCCAGTGAAGCATAAAAATCCGGCTTTACTTCCTCACACATCAATCTTTGCAGTATCACGGACAAGAGCCACAAAATTAAGAGTTGCATGACGATTTGATAGTCTTTGCAGCAATCTTATCTTACACTTAATCCATAACTTTCAGATAATAGTTATCCCTCCCGATAGGCTGGGAATTTATAAATCTCCCAATTTCAGGGAGGCCAGGTTGTTAAAGATTGGTGGTGTTAAATTTCACCAAATAATTCATGTAAATCTGGGCGCAACTGACTCGCTAAGACGACTTTGTTTGTTGCTAATTCGATACGTTTTGCGCTAGTAGCAGACGGTTTTTTTTCATCCATGTAACCAAGCCCAAACTGTAGATTGTTTTACGTTACATGCATCAGCTAATTTCTGCTGATTACCGACTATACTAATAGCCTTATTAATCAGTTCATTCTTCATAAAATAACCTTTAGTGTTGTTATATAACCAATAATACCCAAAGATATTATAAAAGTAAATAACTTTAGCTGTTTGTCGTATTATAACCACAGCTATATAATTGAAATATGAAAAAAACAACATTTACCGAACGGCTAAATCTAGCCATGAAAATACGTGGGTTTACTCAGGGTCAGCTTGCTGATGCCGTTGGTATGTCACAACCTAGCGTTTGGAAATTAACATCAGGCAAAGCTCAAAGCTCGAGAAAAACTGTTGAGATTGCTAATGCTCTGTCTGTCGATCCTGTTTGGCTTGCAACCGGTGATGGAATTGAACCTAATTTCATCTTTCAGGAACCGAAAAAAGACGGTTTACCCTTAAAAGATATTAAACTACGTGAAATTACTGAGTGGGATAGTAAAACACCATTAGATGATGATGAAGTAGAAATCCCTTACTACAAAAACATTGAATTAGCAGCAGGCGATGGTTGCTATGGTGGAATAGACGTCCATAATTATAAATTAAGGTTTTCTCGCTCAACACTACGTAGATACGGTATCATGCCTAAAGATGTTCAGGCGTTTCCTGTTCATGGAAACAGCATGGAACCATTAATTCCAGATGGAACAACTGTTTTTGTTAATAGGGGTGATCATAATGTTGTTGATGGAGGTATTTATTTTATTGAACAGGATGATCTACTTCGAATAAAGATCCTTCATCGGCAACCTGGTGGTAAACTTATTATCAAAAGCTATAACTCTACTGATTATCCTGACGAAATAGTGGATATAAAAACGGTGAAAATAGTAGGGCGTGTATTTAATATATCTGTAATGCTTATTTAATGGCTGGACGAGATATTTTGCATCAGCTAACCAGCTAATTACCCTCATAATTTGTACTTTTCTTTAGAATTCTCATAAAAACATGAGGATTTTTTATAATTAAATTTGTTCAAAAAACAACAAATATAACTTTTGGTATAAAAAGTATATTCAAAGCTATTTACTTTTAAAATAACTTAGGATATTATCATCCCATCAACTCACTGCAACAGGCAAACGCCAGACAATACCACGAGTTATCTTAAGCCTAGCCAGACGTTGCCAAGTAGCCAGCCGGAGGCGTATGAACATGAAGGCGAGTGACGACAGTTAAGCAATACCGCTCTTTAACACCCTTTCGCTGAAAAAGCGAACCATAAAACACCCAAACAGTCGGTTTTGGGGTGTGTGAAATAACCAAAATACAGTCATTAAGTTAAAACCAACACCAGGGAACTACCAATATGACTGTAAATATAATCCGGATACCTCCGGCACACACCACCAAAACCCATTGTAGGAGGTAATATGTGTAACTTGCATGGTTATGATAATGCTCGCCGTCGGAGACAGGAGCGGAGAAGAGCTAAACAGGTAGCCTATCAATATAACAAAGCACTTAATATGGCATTGAAAGCAGCGTTAAATCCAACCAAACCCTCTCAGCAACAAACAACACCAAACACTAAGCGCCCTCTCCTTTCTCTGAAAAGAAAGGTAATGAATCGTGTAGAAAAAGCAATATCAATTCGTCCTACTAAAGTTTATGACTCATTTGATAATTGCTGTTTACCTAAAGTGGCTTTGTATTCAGTGAAGACGAAGAGTCGTCACCCTATTCTGCTTTCTGGCGAAATGACGGCAAGGATTTAGCATTACTGTTTCAATTTACTTGCGGGTGCCAAATAAGAGGACTTACATATATGACAAATAAGTGTTGCAATATGGGCACCAATGCCAATCTTAGTCTCGACAGAATGTATGCTAAGCACCGACGACTTACCAAACTCATAACAATGAGCACAAAAATAGGAATATTTTCCAACGGAATCGGAAGGAAGCTTCTTGCGATAGAAGATCGTGCCAATCATCGGGCTCCACGCTTCATAGTCAAGAGACTAAGAAGCCCATTTCTCTTTGTCAGCATTTTTTGCTATGTGCTTCAGCGAGAGATTGCTCAAGGAGAAGTATAGACTTTTGTTTCTCGTTAATGAGCCTCAAGTAACTTTGTGTTTTCCGATTGTATATCGTGGAGTTTTCTATTTATTTCGTAAATAGCATTATCAATTTCAGATTGATTCTTTGCATCATTAATTACTTTAAATAGAGCCAAACTTTCTTTGA
Source organism: Candidatus Arsenophonus phytopathogenicus (assembly GCF_056113345.1). Taxonomy (NCBI): domain Bacteria; kingdom Pseudomonadati; phylum Pseudomonadota; class Gammaproteobacteria; order Enterobacterales; family Morganellaceae; genus Arsenophonus; species Candidatus Arsenophonus phytopathogenicus. Next base: position 108,694 of record NZ_JBUIOB010000015.1, on the reverse strand, counting down.
TTGCTGCAATCGCAGCAGGAATTTCACCAAACATAACAAATCACTTTCTCAATTCGTTGAGGTGAATTGATTATACATGATTTCATTCGTTGGGGAACGATGAAACCACCGAGCCTGATGTGGTGAAAAGACAGGCAACTAATCATATTTGCAATCTTTCATTGCAATAACAGGTTCAAATGGGAAATTTAAGAGGATAAACAATGACCACCAATTGCGAAGATGAAAGAATTACATTCAAACAAAATTCTGATTGTATTAGCCAATACGCTGATCACTTTGGCTATTCGTCTTTTGGAGATACAGGAAACAGAATAGGGTCAATATCATTTTTTAAGCATATAACTGAATGGGTTGATAATGAAAAAACGCAACTATCAAGAGAAACTATTGCAAATATCAGGATGCCTGAAGAACAATTTCTAAGGCTAGCTGAATATATTCTGGAGCAACATGAAGAATCAAAAGATAACCAATAATAAAAGTCGCCCTATTCTGAAATCTGTTGATGTAACGGCAAGTAATTAAAACGCAGAATATGATGGAACACAAATATCATCATCACCAAGATAATCCATTAAATAATTGGAATCACAGCTATGACAAATAGAGGTAGAAAATATTTTTCCATTATAATTAGTCTTGCCTCCCGTTGGTTGAAGTATCGATATTACCTCATCATTTACACACTTTGTACATATATAGTGAAGAAGATCATCACTATCAGAAACATTGTCATAAATATAAATAAACGTACCAGAAGCCAATTTGCATGGTTTATACTTTTTAAACTCACGATGAAAATTTTTGGTGTGCTTGATTTTTTCCTGAAGTTTAGAGATAAAATTTCTATTCGTTTGTCTTTCCTCCTCGAGAAAAACAATTTTCTCATATAATTCAGAGGATTTTTCGATCATTTCCTGTATTTTTTTTCTGACCTCATCACTCACTTTTTTATCAAATATCTTCTTACCTAAAGAAGCAATATCTTTTGTGATTTGCCATGCAGTACTTAACGGCATAAGTTAAATTCTCATTCCTGTTTGCTGGGATCACAAAAGTATAACAGGTTCTGTTGCTGGGGAGCAACAGAACCACTGCCGCCTGAAGTGGCAAAATAATCAGGCAATCAAATCAATTTAAGGATGTGTGAATGCGGCATGCATCCTTAAGCTTATTAATATTTAGGAGGAAGTATGAAATTTGAAGAATTAAGTGAGAAATCACAAGACAAAGCACGTGAGGTTTTAGCTAATCTGTTAGAAATTAATTACAAACGCTATTTATCGTTAAACGAAATTGATATTAATACTCTAGGCCACGAAATTAGAAGCGCATTTGTAGCCTTAGAAAATCATAATTTAACTGTCAATCAATATGCAAATATGAGTATTCGTGAAAAACAAAATCGCGATTTAACCAGTAACCCACCAAATTGTAGGGGTGCCATTGGGATTGGGTACTGATGAAGCAATAAATAATTAGAATAAACAAGGAGTACACATGATGAGATTGGACAATCCACGCATTGTAACGGCAAAGCACCCAAATATGGGAAATCTGGTTGGGGTGACTAATGGCAGTCGTAATTTGAGCGACTGCGAATATACTTAAGCAGCATTGATATATCGTGAATGACGACGACATGGAAACAAGAACTTTCAAAGAAATTATACAGTGCTTAACAAAAGAAAATGATTGTCTTAAAAAGAGAAAATCGCAAAGCTCATGAGGATATACCGTGAAATTGGCGGGCTGTGCAGGACTTGAACCTGCAACCGAAGAATTAAACCCTATGCTATACCATTAAGCTAACAGCCCAATGGTAATTATAGTGCAGGCATCAAGAAGAATTTTAGTATCGCTGTTGCAGCACTAATAGTCACAACGATTACACCACCAAGTTTTAAAGCAGTCCAGCGGATTAATTATGTTCAGCATCGAATACCTGACTAGTGCTATCTAGTAGATAGGTCTTTGCGGACTATTTCCATGTCTTTGCGGACGTTAGAAATCTCAGCCGATAAGTCTTTACGGACATCAGCAATTTCTTTTCTGACATCAGCAATATTGCGATTAACTTCAACAATATCCGCTTTAGTCGCTACATCAGCAACCTCATGTGACTTACGCACAGCAATAGAAATTGCTTTCGCCTGCTCTTTTGGCAAACCCGCATTTTCTAATGTTTCGACAAATTCTTGTGTATCAAATGCAACCTGACCCATAGTTTAATCCTCCTTTTTGGTAAGTATAACGGGTTTAGGCTGCAATCTGCAAAATCTTTCACGTTAACACCTTAATTCGTTTAATTACGGAGAAATATTTTTATGTCTAAATTAGTAGTTATTGAAAATACCATTGTACGCCAAGACGCTTTCAGGCGTTATTGTCTAAATGATTTACACCGTGCGGCAGTTGCGCAAGGTAAAGCGACTGAATCTCAGCGGCCATCAAAATTCATGCGCTCTGATGGTATTGCTGCATTTGTACAATCTTCGAGCGAAGCCCAAAAAAGGGCTTCGGTTAATGTGATTAAAGGTGGACTTGAATCAGGAACTTGGGCAGATGAACTCGTTGCCATCCGATACGCAGCATGGATAGACCCCGCTTTTGAAGTTCAGGTTTACGAGCGCTTTAGGGATTCGGTAAAAAGCAATAACGGCGTACTGGTAGAAAAAATACAAGCAGGTTTAGCCATGATCGCTTTTTACAAGCAAGAGCTACGTATAGCCCCTTCTGGTCTACTCGGCGCAATGAAAAAACTCCAGTCTTCACTAGGTATGCTGGATATACTACCCGCTTACGCTGTTGATGCACCAGAAGGGAGTTTAACAGGTTCAAGTGAAGTAACGCATTCTTTTACGGAGCTTCTACAATTGCATGGCAAACCTTACAGCCCACATTCTGGCTTTAAACGATTACAACTTCTGGGGATTGTTGAACGTAAATCGCGCTCCAGCAGCAAACATCCTGAGAAGGAAAAACTGTTCTGGTCACTGACAGAAAAAGGATTACAGTTTGGTAAAAATATCACGGACCCAAATCATCCCCGTCAGACGCAGCCCCATTTCTATGATAACCAGTTTCCTAGATTGTTAGGTGTCATGATGAACGGGATCGCAGCAGCATAATAAAATATGTGAATGAACAAGGTTAAGAATAGCTATAGTTATCTCTTTACAACAAGTAACGATTTTTATTAAATAGATTTAAGCTTAATATTTCAATTCGGATAATTTGTATGTTAGCAGAACAACAAACAGAATGGATAATAAATAATAATTTAGTCAATAAGGGTTGGCATATAGACGGTGACTCAAAGCTTAAAAATGTATATTTTCAGAAACCGCCTTATCCAGATCAACAAAAGAAACTAAATGGTAAAAAACCTGATTACATACTTTATCAAACAGGCACGAATAGACCAATAGCAATCATAGAAGCTAAAAAGAGCGGAATAAATCTTGAATCAGCCTTAGAACAAGGCGCTGAATACGCAAAAGCACTAGATGTTCCTCTAGTTTTTGCAATGAATGGTGCTTATGGTGAAACTCGTTTTATTCCAAACAACAAGGAGTTAATTTTAAATGGTGAAGAAGTAAGAGAGCTAATAAGAGAAAATGAAAAAGAATCTTACTGGGAATTTATTAAAAAACTTCCTGACAATAGGCTTATTACAACAATTAATGATTCAATTATTAAAGAAATTGAGAATAAATATGGAGGCAATGTTTTTACGCCTATTTCAATTCAAAACCCTAAAACATTAAAGAAGATAATTGAAAGAATTGATCCTCTGATTTTATCTACTATTGATACTGATATAAAAGGAGATGCTTTTGAATACTTCCTAAAGCAAACAACATCAACGAATAATGACTTAGGGGAATATTTTACACCAAGACACATAATAAAGACGATTATTAATTTGGTCACACCTAAATTTAAAGAAAAAGTCTATGACCCTTTTTGCGGAACGGGAGGATTTTTGACGCAAACTTTTAATTATATTAAAGAAAATAATATAATTGAAGACAAAGAAGATTTAAAAAGATTAAGATGCGAAACTCTTTATGGGGGAGAAATAACAACAACAGCACGGATTGCAAAGATGAATATGATTTTGCATGGTGATGGTCATAGCGGTGTTGTGCAGACTAATAGCTTAGAAAATCCTATTAATAATAAATTTGACGTTGTAGTTAGTAACATTCCTTTTTCTCAAAAAACCTCCGAATTTAGCAATTTATATTACAACGGAATCTCAAAGAATAGTGGAGACGCCGTTTGCGTATTACATTGTCTAAAATCTTTAAAAGAAGGTGGAAGAATGGCTTTAGTCGTTCCAGAAGGTTTTTTATTTAGGAAAGATACTGCAAAAGCAAGAGAATTTTTACTGTAGTAAAGCAAAATTACAAAGTATAATATCTTTGCCATCTGGATTCTTTTTTTCCCTATACAGGAGTTAAAACAGATATTTTGTATCTAACAAATGCTCACCAAAATAATTCACAAAAAAGTTATTGGTATTTTGACGTTAAAAATGATGGATACAGCTTGGATAATCATAGAAAACAAATTAAGGGAAAGAACGATTTACACAAAGTTGCTGAATCAGACTTTAAAAAAATAGAAAAAGATAAAAATTTCAAAGAAAATATATTAGAAATAGGGTTTAGGACAATTAATTTGCATAAAGTCAAGTCCAACAATTGAAACTTAGTAGGTAGTCAATACGAAGAAAGTGTAAATATCTCCAAAATCCCATTAATTAAATTAGAACAAGTTTGTAACATTTTAACTGGATACGCTTTTAAATCTAAATTCTTTTCTGAATTAGAGGGTTTTCCATTGATAAGAATTAGAGATATAAAAGTGGGTTTTACAAGAACAAAATATAATTGTGATGATTACGATCCAAAATATATTATTAACGATGGTGATATTTTAATAGGTATGGACGGAGAATTTAACGCCACTATATGGAATGGCGGTAAGGCACTTTTGAACCAAAGAGTTGCTTTGTTAACACCTAAAAGTGGATTTCTAAAAGATTACTTGTTTCACACTATACAAAAACCATTAAAAGATATTGAAAATAACACATCATTCACGACTGTAAAACATATATCATCAAAACAAATTTCAAAAATCCAAATTCCTTATTTATCAATTAAGGAGCAGCTAAAATTCATCGACTCAATTCAAAAAAAAGAGAAAGAAATAGAAATATTAAAAGAAAAAATAGAAGATAACAAACAATATATAAACGAAGAAATAAATAAACTCTGGCAACCAGAACGAGAAAAATAGCCATTAAGCATGACAATGTAGATAAAGTTATTGCTGAAATAGAAACTATGTTATCTCAAGCTACACAGGATAACCAGCTAATGCTAAATGGCGCCCTTTCAAACTGGCATAAAGCTGAACTCACCCATTTCCTCCAACGTAACTAAATAATCCTAACGCCCCTTTTTACAGGGGCAATCATTAATCAATTAACTTTGAGGGATACCCTTATGCAAAATTTAATTAATATCGAAACAAAAAACATCAACGGCGCATTAATCCAGACGGTTAATGCCCGTGATTTACATGCGTTTTTGGAAATCGGTAAAGATTTTACCACATGGATAAAAGATAGAATAAAGCAATATGCATTTGTTGAAAATCAGGACTACATAATTGTAGAAAATTTGAGCTCCCCAAAATCGGGGAGTGCAAAATCTCGCCAACGTCCGATGAGCGACTACCATATTTCCCTCGATATGGCCAAAGAGCTATCAATGGTTGAGCGTAACGAAAAAGGGAAACAGGCAAGACAGTATTTTATTGAATGTGAAAGACAGGCAAAAACGGCTACCCATGTTATTCCACAAACACTTCCTGAAGCGCTAAGGCTTGCCGCTGAAATGGCCGAAAAGGTTCAACACTTATCGTTAGTTAATAAAGAACAGCAAACCGAAATCGATAGCCTAAAAAATCTATTCCAGGTTGGCATGTCACCTGTCCAGTTTTGCAAACAACTTAATGGCGTTAACATTAACCAGGTCAACCTTTTTCTCGAATCGCGCCATTTTCTCTACGATGCAGAAAAGGATATCAGCAAGGCTCATGTCTGGCGTGTGCATTCCTATGCGAGAGATACCTATCTAACCGAATCCCCCTTCATCATGACAAACGATTACGGGCAACGTCAGTGTTACAAAATCGTTCTGCTAAAAAAGGGGGCTTCATGGCTATATCACCAATACCTCAAAGGTAAGCTACCCATGAAAAAAGACTGGAACGGTGAATTCACTCACGACAAATATCATCAGGTGGCCTAAGATGACGATGAATCAGGACGTTATTATCGCGCGTATCATTGCCGCATCCAAAGATATTTTTGCCTGTGAAAAAGCCATCGTGACGCTGAAAGATATTTATCATTCGGCCATACGTCAATATTTGATTAAAAATGGCGACCCCAGAGCACATTGTGGTTCACTTAGCCCAGAAAAACCGGAATACGAAGGCGTCATCAAATATACAAATCGCCACTATAGGGCGTTAATGAAGAAAAAGCGTGAACTCTATAACGCGCATCGTCGCCACCGCAGAGCAACACAGGCACTACTCAAGCATCAATCAAAGAAAACGGACGAATAAAGACCGGATTCTACAAATTAATCACATCTGAATATCAATTAAGGGTTAAAAACATGAACCAGCTTAAACAGCAGGAGCTTCGCTACGTCTTAAATAGTGACAGTTTCGTTAAAAAAGATTCCATAAAAATCATCCCCACCTTGCTAATCATCGCGTTGGCAAGCCTCGTTTTATTGTTAGCAAGATAGGAAGTGATATGAACCCTTACGCCATGCAAGATTACGGGTACGAACAACAGCAAGAAATTGCTTATTGGGAAGACAGACTGGACGACGAAATCAGCGAACTTGTCCAGCCTGTTTATGACTGCCTACCTTCCTCCGTCATGAGAAAACTCAGTAATGAGGATTTTGACGATATCTGGCAGGCGCTGTTTGACCATTTCAAAAATGAGCACATTCATCGATACAAAGCAATTCGAGCGCCTAAGAGGAAATATCTATGAGCGAAATACAACATACCGAAAAAGAAAAAAGTTTTCAACAGCAAGTTTGGGAAACGCTTTCTGCCATTAATGTTAACGAAAAAATAGAAAAGAAAAACGGACTTTCTTATCTCTCATGGGCATGGGCGTGGGGCGTATTAATGGCACACTACCCAGAATCTTACTATGTCATTGAACCCATGAACTATAACGATGATGGCAGTGCCATGGTGTCATTAACCCTCACCATTAAACAGGGTGATAACGAATTTCCCCGCAAAATGTGGTTACCCGTTATGGATTACCGGAATCAGGCGATTTCTAACCCTAACGCCATTAATATCAACAAAGCGCTGATGCGTTGCCTCACTAAAGCCATTTCAATGTTTGGATTAGGGTTTTATATCTATGCCGGTGAAGATTTACCTGAGCAGGAAAAAGTCGTGATACAACAAGAACAGGCACAACAAAAAGCCCGTTACGAGCAATTAATCAAGGAATTAAAAACCGCAGCAAAAGGGGGTGTTGAGTCGATGAAAACGCATTGGCAACAGTTAACACTAGAAGAGAAAGGAATTATTGGCGAAGAAAACAAAATGGCGATTTATCGCAATATTGCAATGAAAAATGAGGCTCATCATGAAGCAGAAAACGGACGAGTGGTTTCAGGCAAGACTGGGGAAAGTCACCGCCAGCAATTTACACAAGGTGTTATCCAAAGGCAAGGGGACAACACAACGAAACTACCTCATGCAGTTAGTCTGTGAAACCCTGACCGGGCGACGAGAAGAAATTAAAACCAGTCAGGCGATTGAACGAGGCATTGCCCTTGAACCTCAAGCCAGAGCACGATATTGCCTCAATGAGTTTGATGTCACGGTCACCGAAGTTGGCTTTATTCCCCACCCGACTATTGCGCTATTTGGCGCAAGTCCTGACGGCCTGGTTAATGATGATGGACTTATCGAAATTAAATGCCCCAACACCACTACCCACATTGAAACCATTATTACAGGAAAACCTAAATACGAATACCTGTTACAAATGCACGGCCAAATGATGTGCACAGGCAGAAACTGGTGCGATTTTGTCAGCTATGATGACAGACTTCCCCCAACCTTGCTTACTATAAAACCCGAATTATCAAGGATGATGATTTAGTTAACGAGATTGAACAGGCCGTTCAAATTTTTATTGAAAAATTAAAATCAGAAATCAACAGAATTAATCAAAAAGTGGAGGCATCATGGCAAACCAGAATCAGTGTCACTTTACCGGACGCATCGGAAAATTAGAAATCCGCTATACCCAGGATAAAAATCCCATCACCGTATTCTCTCTCGCAATCAGTAAATCAAGGAAAGATGACAGAGGCCAATGGATTGATGAGACCACATGGATAAATGGCAAGGCATTTAAGCAAATAGCCGAATATATTGACAAGCATGCACAAAAAGGCACATTTGTTCGTGTCACTGCCTCCTACAAGGAAAATAAATGGACAGACAAATCCGGTCAGCAAAGGATATCCCCCGAATTTTTAGTCAATGACGTTGAAATATTGGGCAACCGGAAAGAAAGAAAACCGCAGGAAAGCCAAGGTAAAACGGGTATACCAACCACTAACCAGCCAAACAGTAACGCTATTCATCAAACTGATTTTGAAGACGAAGACATACCTTTCTAGACACTAATTATACCGGAGGTTAAGCAATGAAACTTAACATCATCAAACTATTAATCACGACATTATTGTTTATTAGTGTAGCGTTTGCCTTTGAGCTGATAGTGGAACATCTAGCCCATGTTGATACAACACCACCGGCAATATCCCCCCTGATCAATATCGCTTAACAAACATCCATATTCATTCATCAATTAACTTTGAGGGATATCCTTATGTCAAATTTAATCAACATCGAAACAAAAAATATCAATGGTGGATTAATCCAGACGGTTAATGCCCGTGATTTACATGCGTTTTTGGAAAGTAAACAGAAGTTTGCAGACTGGATAAAAGATCGCATTCAACAATACGGTTTTATTGAGAGTCAGGACTTTATCGTAATTTTAGGAAAAACCCCAAATGGCGGCCGTCCAGCAAAGGAATATCACATTTCCCTCGATATGGCGAAAGAGTTATCCATGGTTGAGCGAAACGAAAAAGGTAAACAGGCCAGACAGTATTTTATTGAATGTGAAAGAAAAGCATTAGAAGCTGTCAATCCAGTTGAGATACTAAATAATCCATCAGCGATGCGAGGATTGCTACTCAATTACACAGAAAAAGTCATTACACTTGAACATAAAGCCGATGAGATGAAACCGCAAGTCGAAGCACTAAAACGAATCAGCTATTCAGAAGGTTCGCTTTATATTACTGATGCGGCAAAATCACTCCAAATGAAACCCAAAGCACTTTTTTCATGGTTACAAGGACATGATTGGATTTATCGGCGTGTTGGTGGAAAAAGTTGGATTGGCTATCAGGATAAAATCAAGCAGGATTTAATCGAGCATAAAGTGACTGTCGTTGCTAGAAATGACGGTTCGTAAAAGTTGACTGAACAGGTAAGAATTACGCCAAAAGGACTTGGAAAATTATCCGTTCTTATTAGTGAATAATGCCAAGCAAAAAAGACCAGCGCAAGGCTGGCCAACACCGGGGAAAATGTTGCTGTTAACCAACACACAACGGCAATAATATTACCACAAATAATTCACAGATGATCAATTTTTAATCAAATTTACATTCATGTAATCAACAACCGGAGAAATCCTATGAATAACGTCCATCAATACCGAACAACGTTACATCATGTAAAAGCTGGTATACAGGTTATTTATCATGGTGAGATGATGAAAATAATTAGATTGAAGGAGAAAAAATTAACAAACAAGGGGTTGATATATCAATTTGATACCGATGGAGAAAGTAAAACATTAACCGGAAAAGGCGGCAATAAAATCACTGTATTAGAAAAAATAGACGACTTGCATAAAAGTAAAAGCTGGTATGTTTAGGAGATGAAGTGAAGTATGACCTGATACTCCCAGACCCACCCTGGCAATACCAAAACAAAGCATCAAACGGCGCAGCAAATCCTAGCACTCCCTCCAAATCATACCCCTCACCTAACAAAGAACGAATATAACCATTCGTGCTTAGGCTATCTGTTTCTATGGAGCAATGAAGCGCCTGAGAATAGTGTGAGTTTTTAAAGAGGACATAAACGTGAATAATAATTCTATGTTCATTACAGATGAACAGATGAAAGAACTAACAGGTTACCAAAAACCATCCAAACAATGCAAAGTTTTAGAAGAAGCGGGAATCTTTTTCATTAAGCGGCCTGATGGTCGTCCCAAAACGACATGGGAACATTTCAATAAACGACTTTCAAAAGCAACGGGTATTAATTTTGCTGAGAAACCAAATTTTGGAGCTATGTAGTTATGTCTGGAAAGCGAAAAAACCCTGCTGATAATTGGATGCCTCCACGCGTATTTCGTGGGAGATCTGCATACGAGTTTAAACATCCAAATGGTCGTACAATTCGTTTATGTGCTTTAAATGCAGATAAATCTGTTGTTTGGAGTCATTACGAACAATACGTTAATGACGAGAAACGTATTTTTAATTATGAATCGCTGATTAATCAGTTTCTATGTTCAGCAGATTTTATCAAATTATCAAAAGACACGCAGAATGATTATCAAAAATATTCCAAAAAAGTTATTCCTGTTTTTGGCAAAATGAATCCGGATAATATTAAACCTGAACATATTAGAAAATATATGGATAAAAGAGGATTGAAGAGTAGAACACAAGCCAACAGAGAAAAATCTTTTATGTCCAGAGTATTTCGATGGGGATATGAACGAGGATTAGTAAAAAATAATCCGTGTAAAGGCGTTAAACAATACAAAGAAATAGCCCGTGATCGTTATGTTACAGATACAGAGTATCAAACATTATATTCTATTTCACCGTTGATTGTTCAGATCGCTATGGAACTAGCCTATCTTTGCTGTGCTCGGCAAGGAGATATTTTAGCATTACGCAAAGATCAACTCATGGACGCAGGAATTTATATCAAACAAGGGAAAACAGGCAAAAGCCAGATAAAAGGTTGGTCTGAAAGATTAACTAAAGCTATAAAATTAGCTAAACAATTACCGTTAAAAGAAGGTGTTAATAGCTTATACGTTTTACATCAAGCAAATGGAAAGTTATATACCAGAGATGGCTTTAATAGTAGATGGTTAAAAGCTAAAGAAGAAGCCACTAAAAAATATCCTGAATTGGATTTCAATTTTACCTTTCATGATTTAAAAGCAAAAGGTATCTCTGATTTAGAAGGAACACTACAAGAAAAGCAAGCCATTTCGGGTCATAAAAATATTGGTCAGACTGCCAGATATGACAGAAAAATAGAAGTCGTTCCGGTCGTAGGTAATCAGAAGAAATGAATAAATATTCAAATCAATTCAACTTATCTTCTGAAGATGTTCTGAAAGGTGATTTTAGTCACAAAAACTCACTGTTAAGCAACTGTTTTTTACCACTTAACTTATTGATAAAAAATGGGAAATATCATGGTGCCCAGGGCGGGACTTGAACCCGCACAGCCTTAAGGCCGAGGGATTTTAAATCCCTTGTGTCTACCGATTTCACCACCTGGGCTAAATCCTGGAGGCGCGTCCCGGAATCGAACCGAGGTAGACGGATTTGCAATCCGCTGCATGACCGCTCTGCCAACGCGCCCTACTCAATCTAGCTTATATGTAGGGCTGATATTGGAGCGGGAAACGAGACTCGAACTCGCGACCCCGACCTTGGCAAGGTCGTGCTCTACCAACTGAGCTATTCCCGCATTCTTACAATACTTAGTTAGTTTGTTAAACCCAGCATCGTTTGATGCGCTGCATTCTACTTGTTTCCTGTATTGAGTCAATACTATTATTAATTAATTCGGTTCGTTCGCTGATTTTTCAATCATTTCGATCAAGCTTCATTCAAATTCTTCCAGGCGCCAGATAAATATTGAAACATAGACCAAAACGTTAAAATAGCCGCAAAATAAAGTAATATGAGAGCAATTACCTCAATTTGAATATTAGGATGCCACAGTAATCCAACTAATGAGAGCATCTGGGCGGCTGTTTTAAATTTTCCAATCCAAGAAACAGCTACACAACTACGTTTTCCTACCTCCGCCATCCATTCCCGTAATGAGGAAATAATGATTTCACGCGCTATCATAGTCACTGTCGGTAATGTAACCCACCAAGTATGATAATATTCGGTCACCAATACTAAAGCCGTTACTACCATAATTTTATCAGCGACCGGATCTAAAAATGCACCAAATCTGGTTGTTTGCTGCCACAATCTGGCAAGAAAACCATCAAACCAATCAGTTAACGCAGCAATGACAAAAAAAAACGCACAAACAAAAGGCGCCCAGTGAAAAGGAAGATAAAAAAATAACACAAAAAACGGAATCAATATGATACGAAAAAGTGTTAACCAAGTTGGAATATTTAATTGCATCATGGTCTATAATTGTCTGGCCAAAATAAAATATATATACAATTCCACCACGCTTATTGCTTTAACGCATTATAAATTTTTTCTGCTAGTGCATATGAAATCGTTGGCACTTTTGCGATTTCATCAAGACTCACATTACGTAAAGCTTGTAAGCCCCCCATATATTTAAGTAGCATCTGCCGACGTTTAGGACCTACCCCTTCAATAGACTCTAAAGTGCTGGTCTTTCTAACTTTCGCCCTACGCTGACGATGTCCTGTAATCGCGTGATTATGTGATTCATCACGAATATTTTGTATTAAGTGTAGCGCTGGTGAATCAGGCGGTAATGAAAGACCTTCTCCATCAGGTTTAAAAAACAATGTTTCTAAGCCGGCTTTGCGATCATGTCCTTTAGCTACCCCTATCAATTTAGGTCGCGTAATGTCCCAATCAACATTTAATGCCTGGAATACACCGATTGCTTGAGCCAGTTGTCCCTTGCCACCATCAATAAAAATAACATCCGGTACTTTATTTTCATCTACATGTTTACCATAACGTCTCGTTAAAACCTGATACATAGCAGCATAGTCATCACCAGGCGTAATATCAATTATATTATAACGACGATATTCAGAACGTAAGGGCCCATTACTATCAAAAACAACACATGATGCTACAGTTTGCTGCCCCGATGTATGACTAATGTCAAAACATTCCATGCGATAAATATTTTCTAGTCCTAGCAAATCAGCTAATACCTCTATTCTTTGGTGAATAGTTGATTGTTGTGTAACTTTTGTTGTCAATGCTGTCGCTGCATTAGTACGAGCCAGTTTTAAATATTTAGCTTTTATGCCTCGCGGTTTCTCTTGAATGTTAATTTTACGTCCCGCTATTTTAGTCAATAAATTAGCAAATAGCGCTTTTTCCGGTAATAAAAAATCCAATAATATTTCTGCCGGTAAAGAGCGAATTTTACTACCCTGTAAATAAAATTGACCTAAAAATGTTTGCACAACTTCACTTAATTGCGTGTTTGCAGGGATCTTTGGATAATAACTACGGCTACCAAGTACTTTCCCTTGGCGAATAAAGAGCAGCTGAACACAAGCAATACCTAAGTCATAAGCAACGCTAATTACATCTAGATCTTGCGTATTACCAATGACAAATTGTTGCTCTGTAACCGCTCTAACGGCTTGTATTTGATCGCGATAACGCGCTGCACTTTCAAATTTAAGAGCTTGACTGGCCTGCTCCATATTTTGGATTAATTGATGAAGAACTTGCTGATCCTTACCCGATAAGAATAAACGAACATATTCTACTTGTTGATGATATTCTTCATCAGCAACCAGCCCCTCAACACAGGGCCCAAGACAGCGATTAATTTGATATTGGAGGCATGGTCTGGATCGGTTGCGATAGACACTGTCTTCACACTGACGCAATGGAAATAACTTTTGTAATAAAGCCAGCGTTTCTCTGACAGCATGAACACTTGGAAATGGGCCAAAATAGTCACCCTTTGCCTGCATAGCACCACGATGCATAACCAAACGTGGATGTTTATCCGCACTTAAAAAAATATAAGGATAGGATCTATCATCCCTTAGCAGAACATTATAACGAGGCTGATAAAGTTTAATATAGTTATGTTCAAGTAATAAAGCCTCGGTTTCTGTATGTGTTACAGTAATATCAATCTGAGCAATATTTTTAACAAGTTGTTCGGCTTTACGGCTCGTTACTTGTCCTCTAAAATAACTCGCTAACCGTTTTTTTAAATCCTTCGCTTTGCCGACATAAATAACTACCCCAGATGTATCGTACATACGATATACACCTGGTTGATTGGTTACTGTTTGCAAAAATACTTTCGGTTCAAATAGTTCAGACACTATAATAAAAACTCTCTGTTTGAATCAATCCATTTATGAGTTAATTCTACATCACTACGCACTTTTAGTTTACTAAACATTCTATATCTATAGCTATTTATTGTTTTTGTGCTTAAGTTGAGCTGTTTTGCTATTTCGCCAACCGGTATACCATGCGTCACCATAAGCATAATTTGTAATTCACGATCAGATAAAAGGTTTAAGGATTGCTCATTTCTGTATCTAATTGATGCAATACCAGCCATTGTGCAATATTCGGCGACAGATATTTTTGCTTTAATTTGACGACACGAATGGCATGCAGTAAATCGCTTTCTTTCGCCTTCACACTCAGTAAACCTCGTGCTCCAGCTTCTAGCGCCTTCATTAAATAGATATTTTTCTTTTCAGTAGAATACATAATTATGCCTATATCAGGGATCATCCTAATTAAACTTTGTAATTTTTTAATTAATTCATAGTCGCTTGTTCTCCCATTTAATAAAATAATTTCCGCCCTATGTTTTCGGCACCATTGTATGGCTTGATTCAAAGATACAACATGCCCAGCTATTTTTATACCTTTTGTTTTATCAAAAATAGACTGCATTCCCAATCTAATAAACTCATTATCTTCCACTAATAACACACTGATCAAAGAAATCTCCCTCTTCTTATAAGTAATGAAAATGTCATTATCATTAATATATAAATTTATTTATGCTAGACAATCACTATATTTTATAACTAAAAATAGAAAGTTAATAAAATAAAAATAATATTAATTATTCAAGATACTATTTATTATCAATATAAAATAATTTTAAATATCAATTTATACTATTGTTCGCACTTTATTTTTTCAGTATTTGTAAAACATAAAGCCAAAAACAATAACAACAGCACTCCATCATAAATAATAGTATCGACAACAGATTTATGAACAATAATAATCAAACTGACAACAAATATAGTGCCAATATAAATAAAATAATGTAAAGAAAAATGATAATCTGATTGGAAATATTTAATGTATAACGAAATAAATACAAAATAAAGAAAATAACTAAAGATAGCTGCAAGTAGACAGTAAGATGATTGTGCTAAATAATAATGCTAACGGATAAACTTTACTAGCTAAAAAAATACCAGTAATATTGCTAAGATTTAGCGAGCTAAAATACAAAGTGAGCTGTAAAAAACTTGATATATTGATATTATATTCAGTTATTTTCATTGAATCTCCTCAATACCATCAACTAAAATTTTACCAAGATACTGATGATTATAGAATTATAAATCTAACAAAAACTGGTTTAATTTATTTTTAAGTATTAAGGATATGTTGCTCTGTAAACAATGCTGTTTTTTCAATAAGGTTATAATGCAAAGGATTACAACCAACATAAAATTGAGTAACTAGAAAACCCATTTTACTCTTTTCAAATAAAACAGCATTGGCATAATAACTTTCAGGTTTAAACATCTTAGAAAAAAGATGCGTACCACATTTATGGAAAAATATTCGCATTAGCCATATAGAATAGCGGCAATAACTAACATAGTACTTACCTTCGATGGACAAACCATTTTCAACAATAAAGGTCATTAATAGATAACCATTCCATTTTTGACATATCATACAATTACAGACAGAGATTTCATAACAAGGTTGTTCTGTTTTTAATATAACTGACTGATATAAAGATTGATCCTCATACTGCATAAACATGCCCTTTTATTATTAAAAAACAAATAAAAACATAGCAATTTTTTAAAATCAATAACTATTTTTTAACCAAAAGGTTTGAGTAATATATATGTGAGCCGGCTCGTTATTATGCTATTTGGCTATCTCAAAAACGATAATTTTTTAACAAAAAATTGCTTAATCAAATCACTGCTGACTTTCCAAAAATTTCTGTTTAAATTGATACGTAAAGGTAAAAGCACTCAATTATTTGAAATTATAATAATAAAAAAGCTATTGAAAATATCTTCAATAGCTTCTTATATATAAGATATCTAATTTATACTTGAGTCATACGATTCAGTAATGGCGCCGTAAGTAACATAATTAATGCAATAACCGCTGTTACTATGCCTATTTTCATGAAAGCATCACTATATATGCCCAATGATACGAAAGGACTTAATGATTCACCTTGAGGAGTTGCCGCCATAAAAGCAATAAAAGCAATAAAAGCAATAAAAGCAATAAAAGCAGCAGCTGAGCTGGTTAAAAACCATGAACCCATAATAAATCCCATCAAGCGTTGAGGTACTAGCTGCGCAACCATTGCTAGTCCCAAGCCAGAAATCATCAACTCACCAATACTTTGCAATCCATAAGAGAGTACTAACCATTTAACAGAAACAATACCTGCATCATTCGCAAACTTTGCGCCTAATGGTAATATAAGAAATGCACTCGAACAAAGTACCATTCCGATCGCAAATTTATAAGGCATAGGCAAATTATCACCCATTTTATTATATATCGATGCAAGTATCGGACTAGCAAGCATGATCCAAAGTGGGTTCAAAGCTTGGTATTTGGCGGGCTCAATACTAATACCCAAAATATTATGTTCTACATTGTGTATAGCAAAGAAATTTAATGATGTTGGCATCTGACTATATAGTGCAAAAAATACAACTACCTCTATCATTAAAATAAAAGCCACAATCATTTTTCTGCGAGCGGTACCCTTTAATGCAATAGTTTCCTTAACAAAAAATAATTACAATAAAACATGAAATGATTGCCAGGGCGGCTCTTGCCACAGCCATATTATGCAATAACCAATTAGACAGTATAATAAGTGCTACTATACCGACAATAGTAAATAAATATTTAGACAATTCGATTGATCGAAAATCAGGTTTAGAGCCATAGTCTTTAACCCAATTTCTGCATACTAAAAAATTAACTAAAGTAATAATCAGGCCAATTACACTCAATGAAAATGCAATATCCCAGCCATAGTGCTTTGCCAGCCAGGGGGGCGCCAACATGGAAAAGAATGAACCGATATTGACAGCCATGTAGTACATTGTAAATGCACCATCGAGACGCTGATCATTTTTATCATAACAAGTGGAAAGTAACGAAAAAGGATTTGCCTTAAATAAACCATTACCAACAGCAATGGTTGCTAATCCAAGATACACTAATAAAACATCGTGACTAGAATAAGCAATAAAAGCATAACCAAAAATAAGTACGATAGCACCTAGTATAATAACCCTTTTTGTACCTAATACCTTATCACCTAACCATCCACCAATTGCAACAAAACCATAGACCAGTGCAGTAAAAGCAGAAAATAATATAAAAGATTGAGCTTCAGACATTCCTAACATTTGAGTTAAATAGATTGTCAAAATCCCCTGCAAACCACTGAAGCCAAATCTTTCCCATAGTTCAATTGAAAAAATGAGATAAAAAGAACGTGGTTGTTTGAAAGCATTCAAACTGATATTCTTGGTATTATTCATTGTGGACACAAGTTACCTCTATACAGCTAATACGTTTATATGCACATGCATGCAACATTGCCGTTTACTTTATAGTTATAAGTTAAAATATCAAATAAAAACTAAATAATCCCAACTAATGATCACGGTTAGTTTGTCAATTACGACATAATCATGCGATCACCATCATTTATAACACATTGTTTTCATGCTTATAACAACGCTGGAAAAGAACCAATATAAGCAAATATATTCAATAAGTTAAGATTTTTAGATACATTCCATATTCTGTTTTCAACATCTAACTTTTTAAATGAAGCATATATAGCAATATACGCCATTTATGCATAAAAAAATAAAGAATTAATTAGTAGTAAAGTATAACAACAGGCAAAATTTAGAAGATATATGACTATCAACTGATATTTTAGTTTCCATTTTAAATTAAAATTTAATGTTAAAAATCTATATTATGTAATAATAACTTCATATTTTTTAAAAATGTTATTTAATCTAAAACAACACATTGATCAATTAGAATGTAATACCAAAAAAAATCAACATAATTATTTCCAGCAAGTTATAAGCCAATAATGCAATTACTAAAAATTTATAATAAACATTTGATAATATAAAAATGAATGGAAAATATCGGATTCAAAAAAATAAATCAGTATAAATTGGATATCTTATTCTCAAAACAAAACTTAATTGTTAAACCTTATTTTACCCAACCACTCAATTCTAGGCCAAAATCCCATTATGTAATTTTTTAATATTATATGAAAATTAATTATAAAAAGGTGTTACTGACTAAGTATAGAAGAGTTATGAATCAATCAAAATACTAGAGTTAATTTTAATGATTGGATATTTTATAAAAAATAGAATTTCAAATAAGTGATAAATTAGATAAAAAAATACCATCTAAAGTTAAATTATTAGTTTAAACTTTAGTAACAAAAATTCTATTCATTAATAATAAAATAAGGTAATGCCAGCACGAAAAATATGAATTAATTATTAGCGTTAAAAATTTTTATTACAAAGAAGAGAGCGTTAAATTTATTTATATTTTAAAAATAATCATACCATTTTTATGAAAAAATAAATTTATTGTTATTGCAAAATTTTATCACTTTTCTGCTTTACGCTTTCTTGCTGAAATTTAATTATTTCTATACACATTGGCAATATTCCAGCCAATTCTGCCAATAAGTCATTAGAATTCCACGAATGAGATGTTTTAGAAACTATTTGAATAGCAAGATCATAAGCCATTGACTCTAATGTATATTCTAGATTTTGATTATGCTTCATTATCAATGATTATCCACTTTAGTTAATTTATTAATTATAAGCATAAGCTATAAATTTCAATTTTAAAAATTTTATTTCAAAAAATAGATGTAATTTTTTTAAATTAATATTAACAAAACAAAAATAATCTATATAATATGAAATATTTATCTAAATCTAGCAGAAAAAATTTTTCTAATTCATATTTGCAATAATTTTAAATTAACAATGGGAAATAATATGGGATTTTAAAAATAGCTAGAATAAATTTAATGTCATTAATTTTTATATTTAACTTAATTTTTATAAAAGCGCTGATTAATAAAAATGATATTAACAGCGCCAAGATATAAAATTAATGTGTGCTTTCCTTTAACTCTGACAAGCAAAACTTAACAATACTTACCATATCTTGCTCAACTTCTGGAGACTATAACCATTATCCTTTAATTGTTTACCTAATTGTATAAACTTATTCATACCATATTTTTTTAACTATTTTATCAAAGGCACAATTACACACATCAGTAATAGTATTTATTTTTATCTTCAGTACCACTTGCAGAATTTATGCAATGCTTAACAAAATTATTTTTGTATGCTTCAATCTTAGATTTCTCATCAAAACACCCTGAGGAGAATAAAACTTGCATCATAATTAAAACCCATAAAATTTTTTTCATAAAATAAAACTCCAATTTATTTTTAACGTTAGTGCTATTTTTATAGTTAACTAACAAATATTAGTTATTTTTTACTTAAGTGCATTTTAATCATATACGTTATAGTAAATACTCGATATTAAATTAACTTTACTTTACTTTACTTTACTTTACTTTACTTTACTTTTTGTATAATAACAATTTTTTATCTTATTTTCTACCAATTATAACTTTACATTTCCTTTTTTTAACATGTCCTAAAAAAACAACATGATGAAAAAATAGAAAATTATGAATTCAAATCAATGAGTATTAAATAATGAATGAAGATTAAATTGTTTTATTTAACATGACTAGTATTTATATTAAACTTTGCATTTTGCTAACAATAATAAACTATTTTATATTTTAGTGCTATTAGTCAGTTTAAAAAATTTAACAGCTAAAACTCTTTTTTTCTATCTTCTATCAAGAAAATAAAAAATTAAAATAAAAAATATATAGACCCTCTTAACTATATCAATTACTAATTCAATATTTTTAATAACTGATACATTATTCATCCTAAAATAGCTTTATATAAAATTATATTTATAAACTTCCTATATCAATCGGTAAATAATTAATTCTATTTTTAATATTGAGTAAATTACTTTACTATTTTCATTTTTACTTTATTATTAGTTATAATACTAAAATAAAAAATTTAATTATATCTAATCAATTCTACATTTTTAACCATATTAGAGGAATATGGATATTGTCACACAATAACTGTATTTTGGACTTTAGAATGAATCAAAAACTATTTATTAATATTATCAAAGTTAGTATATTAGTTTCCAGCTGCATATTTACAGCTTATACAATAGCAAATATCTAAATATTCTAACCCCATTGATAAAAAAAGTAATAAACCTTTCTCTCTTAGCGAAAGATTCACTTATAATATTAATAAAACTTGGAATTCTAATCAGTACGAAATTTATCTACCTTTTTTAATTTGGCATAATCGATTAACTTATGATAATAAAAAAATTTCTGGATATAATGAAACCCCTTGGGGATTAGGTATTGGAAAATACCGCTTTGATCAAAATAGAAATTGGCATTCTATCTATGCTATGGCTTTTGCTGATTCCCATAATAAAGCACAACCCATAGGCGGATATGGATTTCAAAAAATTTAGCGGCCAAGTGAACTTGATGAATTTCGTATAGGGGCAGGCTTTACACTAAGCGTTACGGCCAGAAATGAAATAGGTATATACCGATCCCATTACCACTTCCGATTGCTTCTATTGAATATAAACAATCCTCAATCCAAGCAACATATGTTCCTGGAACATATAATAACGGTATGTATTTTTTGCTTGGATACGCTGGCAATGGCAATAAATTTTTAAGTTTTATACTTATACCCTCCTGATTTAAACTAGGTAATTAGTTACTATTTTATCAATTTGCTCTATTTTTTTTTCTAAATTTTGTGAGTAAAAAACCTATCCATAAAAACAGAACCCAAAATGGCATAAGAATAACTGAAATACGAATTCCATCAGTCATTAAAATGATAACCAAAATAAAAAACAAAAAAATTAAACAGAGATAATTACCAAATGGATACCATAATGCTTTGAATTTAGGTTCAATACCTTCTTTTATTTTTACCGCTCTAAATTTTAAATTAGATATACAAATCATAATCCAATTAATTACTAAGGTTGTCACAACCAATGACATTAGTAACTCTAGCGCTTTACCATCTAATAAATAATTAATTAAAATACCACCTGATGTTGCTAAAGCTGAAATAGCAATTGAGACAATAGGCACACCACGCTTAGTCACGATATTCAAAAAATGTGGGGCGTTACCTTGTTTTGCTAAACCATAAAGCATACGACTATTACTATATACTCCACTGTTATAAACTGATAATGCTGCAATTAAAACGACAATATTCAAAGAATTAGAAACAAATTTATCGCCTATTTCATGAAAAATAAGCACAAACGGGCTTTCACCACTAACTACATTTATCCAAGGATACAGTGAGAGCAATACAAATAAAGAACCAATATAAAAAATTAAAATACGATAAACAACTTGATTAGTCGCTTTAGGAATACTTTGTGTTGGATTTTCCGCTTCCGCCGCTGTTATGCCAACGAGCTCTAATCCACCAAAAGAAAACATAATAACTGCCATCGCTATTACCAATCCAGCAATCCCATTAGGAAAGAATCCTCCATATTGCCAAAGATTTGATACCGATGCTTGTGGGCCACCTTTTCCACTGATTAACAGATAGCAGCCAAAAATAATCATCGCAATAATTGCGAACACCTTGATTATTGCAAACCAAAATTCTGTTTCACCATATAAACGTACATTGGTCAAATTGATAAGATTGATAGCGATAAAAAAGATTGCAGCTGAAATCCAGGTTGGGATATTCCACCAATATTGCACATAAATACCTGCTGCAGTCAGCTCAGCCATACCAACCAAGATAAACAATACCCAATAGTTCCAGCCAGATAAAAAACCAGCAAAAGAACCCCAATATTTATAAGCAAAGTGACTAAAAGAACCAGCAACAGGTTCTTCGACAATCATCTCTCCTAATTGACGCATAATCAGGAAAGCAATAAATCCACCAAGTGCATAACCTAATAAAACAGATGGTCCTGCCATGTTTATGGTTTGTGCAATTCCTAAAAAAAGGCCTGTTCCAACAGCCCCACCAAGTGCAATCAATTGAATATGTCTGTTTTTTAACCCGCGCTTAAGCGTTTGCCCAACTTCTTCCGCCATAATTAAACCTTCATTTTATTCTAATTTCCTAATATTTTTATCGATGCAAGCCTTAACTAAAGCGCATGTCAAAACTGTTAATTAAAACATTAATTTTTCTTTAAGTCTATATTAAATAAGATTAAAACCCTATTAATTTTAGTTAAAATGGCAAATAACCAGTTATTTTACAGATGCCGATGGTGAAATTCCCACCATTTTGATCCTGGTCACAAAAACTGTCTAATGCGACTAAATATAAAAATAAGCAGAGTAAAACGATCAGCGTCGCAATTACTATTTTTTTTATTTTCAACATCTAACCCTTTTCATATTTTTAATACCACATGATAAAAAACAATTAATATGTCACTGTATAAAAATCAAGTTACTTACTAAAGTAACCATAGCGTCATTGCTGAAATCAATAAAATCTTTTTATTAATTTATGGTAAATGCTGTTTGTCAGTTAGCTGTAAAAGTTAAAAAAAATTATTATAGATAAAAAATGGCTTAAACACCCACTTATAAAGAGATCAACTAATCTTTTTTAAAGATTAACATAAATTTTCATATAAATTATTTAAACATTAAGCTTTAGGACTTTGTCATCCCTAAAAAAAGTTGTGTATACTTCTTTAACCAATAACTAGTATGATATCACAATGCTACAAGATACCCACTTAGCACTTGTTTACGAATTAAGTAAATGGATTGAAGAACACATAGGAAGAATAATCTACCTGGAAGAGCTTGCCGCCTACTCAGGTTATTCTCTTTGGCATATGCAAAAAATTTTTAAAGAGATCACCGAAATTTCACTTGGTAAATACATTCGGCAACGTCGACTTGCCAAGGCTGTTAATCTTCTGAGAAATAGTTCCAAAGCCATTTTTGATATTGCGTTGGATTTTGGCTTTGGCTCGCAATCTCATTTCACCCATATGTTTCGTAAAGAATTTGGTATCACACCTTACGATTTTCGGCAAAACCCTAATATTAAATTAGAAATAAAAGAACCACTACATTTAATTTACCAAAAGTCATCAAATAGTTAACCAGTGGAAATAATATGTTAATCAAACTAGTGATAACTAACCAAAACTGTAATCAATAATCCATTAAAAAGGAGGGTAATTTTAGATTCTAAGGTAAAATGACATAAATCTACAGCTAATTTATTTTAATTTAATTTAGCATCTTTTATTAATGCTCAATATGCGCTCTGTCTTAAGTAAAAATAATTACCATACTATTTATAATAATAAATATGTAATAAACTATAAATATAAAAAATATACCAATCCTTGGACAATAATAAATCGACACTAATATTATAAAATTAACTATAATACAATGCGGAATAAACCAGCATTTGACAGATAATGATTTATAAAAAATATACTATTTTATTATATCAAACTACTGCATTAGATGCATTCCATTTTAATTTTCACTCAAATAGATTTATTAATAAAAAAAGTAAATACAGGTTTAGATGGATATAACGATAAAAACCTTCTTATACGAAGGTTTTTATTATATTAACTAACTGTTAATTTCTCGTTCATTCCATTGCTTTAAATTGTCCTTTTCCCAAATACCATCTTCTGCCTGTTTTTTAATCTCAGGATAAGCATCTATATCAAATGTGGGTAATTTGCCAGCTTTGCGTTGTTGATTGTAATCTTTAGTAAGTTTAAACGCGATACCTGAGAGCATCAATATTGCAATTAGATTTGTTAACGCCATCAAGCCCATCGAGAGATCAGCTAATTTCCAAACTAAGGGCATTTCTGCCATTGAGCCAAAAATAACCATTCCCAAAGTAGCAAGTCTAAGAATATACAATCCAGCAGTATGGTTATTTTCTAAAAATACCATATTACTTTCTGCATATGCATAATTTGCAATAATTGAAGTAAAAGCAAAGAAAAAAATAGCTATTGCAATGAAAATTGCACCCCAATCGCCAACAGCTGAAGAAAGAGCACGCTGTGTTAATTCAATTCCACTAATAGTGGCATCAGCGCTATCTAATGCACCAGAAGAGATAATAATAATAATTGCTGTTGCGCTACAGATCACTAAAGTGTCCATAAAAACACCTAGCATCTGTACATATCCTTGCGATGCCGGATGAGGTGGATAAGGTGAAGCAGCAGCTGCAGCATTCGGCGCTGAGCCCATACCTGCCTCATTTGAAAATAGGCCCCGCTGTATCCCTTGTGTCATCGCTTGCGCAACCCCATAACCAACTACGCCGCCAACTGCTTCCTGTAAACCAAAAGCATGTTTAATAATTAGTAAAAAAACATCTGGTAAACGTTCAATATTATTGCTCATTACCCAAAATGCTAATATCAAATAAGCGATTGCCATTATAGGAACAATGAATTCTGCCACTCGAGCAATTGAACGTAGACCACCAAAAATAATAATGCCACAAATTATTGCAAGCACAATTCCTACGTAAAGAGGGTTAAAACCAAAAGCTACTGCTGTTGCCTGTGCAATTGAATTAGCTTGAACAGAATTGAATACTAGGCCAAAAGCGATAATAAGAAAGATAGAAAAAAGTACCCCCATCCAACGCATTTTAAGGCCCTTTTCCATATAGTAGGCGGGGCCACCACGATAATTCCCTTGATCATCTTTTGTCTTATATAATTGTGCCAAGATGCTCTCAGCAAAAGAGGTTGCCATACCAATTAAAGCAACAAGCCACATCCAAAAAATAGCACCTGGTCCTCCAGCAGTTAATGCAATAGCAACACCCGTTAGATTTCCAGTTCCAACTCTGGCTGCTAGACTTATACATAAAGCTTGAAAAGAAGATATACCTGAACTATCTGATTTATTACTATTCTTCAGTATAGTAAACATATGTCCAAAATGGCGGAATTGAATAAGACCAGTGCCTAACGTAAAATAGATACCTACTCCAAGCAATAAATAGATTAATACACCACTCCAGAGAATATTATTAAAATTGTCTATCAGTTCCGTCAAAACATTTCCCCTTATCTGTATTAATAAAAACTGTCCAATAAATCAAATACACTAATAAATAATACTAAACCTTTTTTAAAAACAACCCTTTTATTTGTATAAATTTCACTCTTTTACTAAAAAATAATAACATTACTAAGCAGCAAAACTCCTTAAAATGTAACATAAACATCCTGTTTAGGTAACCTTTTTATTTTAAAAGTGAGAATTATGATTAGCTACAAACTGCAATATAGCAAAGAGATAAAAAGATATTGTCAATTCGCTGAATTTTAATGCACATGATCAATTATGTCAGTATCCAGTAAATCTTAACGATAATAACTACTAATAATCAAATTATCTTTATATTTTGATTATTAGTAGTTATATTTAATATTAACTTTATAACTGTAGAAATCATTTACCCTAAGTTTCAGCTCAAGAAAAATCATATAGAATAATTAACTAATTATAATTACTAATATAACTTGATATGTTAGCTAAAATAAATATAATACTTAACTCTAATATAAATTTCACTTTCCGCAACTTCTGCTTCAAGTTTATTTTTATACTTTTATTTTTTAAATGTATTTTTATATTTAGCTGTATAAAACCATTAATCATATATTTAAATTTATTATAATTACTTTATTAAATTATTAATTTATTTTTTCATAGAAAAACCGTTAAATATTTATTATTTTAGTATTAGTAATAAATTCATAGAATATCAGGAAAAGATATAAACCTTTTGGTAATCTTTTATGAACTAGTTTTATCTATTGTAACTATTATTTCTAGCGAAATTTAATTTAGTTACCCCCCACACACAACCTGACATTACTTCGATAACAGGAATAAACAGTATTTATCACTAAAAGTATCTAATTAATCACATAAAGAGGGTGACTCTGAAATTTTGTACCACCAAATTCTTTGTTAAAACGAAAAAATTTAATATCAAGCCTAATTCAATTTTTTGTTAATAATATCATTTTTTATAAGGCGTGAATCGTGGTTTTAATGGCATTCTTTCATCTATCCGAACCTTATTAATCATAATATCTAGCTCAGTGATTTGATAATTTTTCCATAAATGAGAATAATTTTTCACCTCTTCAGGCCATTTATTGATAACAGAAAATCCCCGCTTAAGACATTCCTGATGTAGTGATGTATATCGCAAATGCAAAAATAGCAATTTATCCCTAAAAAAAATGACATGTCCCTTTCCTAAGGTATATAAAGTTAACGTAGACAATGTAACATTGCCTTCTTTTTTAACAATATAATTTGGTATACGAGTTAATTCTCTATGTTCAGCTAACAAGTGCTGATCGCATAATTCACTAGGCGGGATTACATTTATTCTCGTCATAATTAGCTAATAATCAAAATTTTTATGTTAAAAATCTTATTATATCTCTATTTACTAAATTTATATTAAAAATTATCTTATCTTATATTTTTACTATGCATAACCAATAAATTACCTGAGCCAGTAGGTGTATTTTTTGTCATGGGAGGATTTATCATTAAGCTTAATTGTGGCGATATTATTTGCTGCAATAAATCAACTCCAGCTATCGTAAACAGTTTTACAGCTTAAACATCAACCTTGTACACGTTAGCTACTTCAAAATTAGCCATGTTTTTTTATCTGCCAAAGACATTATCATATTTAGCATTACAGAATACTCACTATGCGATTTAAATTAGATAAACTTTAAGTATTTTGACAATCATATATAGTAAAAAATGATATAAAATTCTAACAAGACAACTCAATAAATAAATTGGTCATTATTTCATAAAATATATTTTAATATCATTTGGTTAATTTAAAATTTCGGTTTTATATCTACTAAAAATAACCATGAAATATTTATTTAAAATTTTGACTATTATATCCGTTTTAAAATTTAATCTAGTTAATATTTGCCATGCGATGACCAGTCCTACTGCCATATATGCTTGCGAGAAAATTGTCGTGGGAGTTGAAGATGGCAAACGCCATTTCTTAACACATGATGTTGAAGGTAATACACATAATATTATATTAAATGATTGACTTGACCATTAATTTTTTCATTTATTGCCAGTCTCATTTTGTTAATTATTATTAACCATATTAGTAAAAAAATAATCACTCTATTTTAATGGTGAGATGCAGATTAAATTTCTAAAATCAGCCAAATGCTAATTAATTGTTAAAAATAAACTATACTTGATAATGATTTACATTCTCGAGTATATAAGCTATGAAATCATTATTAAAACATCTACTATTATCACAATACTAATCGGACTTAATTCTACCGCTACTATAGCTGACGTTACCTCACAAAGAAACCCAGTGCCTAACAACAATGAGCATCTTGTAAACCCAGTTCTTCAAACTGGTTCAAATTATGTCGTTTGTTATTCCTCTACCTAACAAGGTCACATTGCTAACATTATGTTTATTGTCTGAATTAGATGTCATTGAACATTCTTCCTATTTATCGACAAAATTTAAATTACATAAGTAATATTAATTCAAAATTAAAATTTGGCATCTTGGAAAAATTGTTAATAGCTAATGATTAAAAATTCAACAATAAGAGTGTGTGCTGCTCAAGAAAAATCAATCATTTTTTTGCGCGCCATTGCAAAAATCTGATAATGGTAGATTAGCTATTATTTTTTTACCGAAGGAATAAGCAAGAATATCGTGGAAAAGAATGGCAAATCATTGCCGTTTAATTGTTCAGTTTTAGGGAACAAAACAATAGCTCACACATTAAACGGGAACCGTTAAGCTCCCGTGATTAATTCAGCAAAGCATAAAATTACATATGATTGATCACTGCATCACCAAACTCACTGCATTTCAATAGTTTAGCACCTGGCATTAAACGCTCAAAATCATAGGTGACGGTTTTGGCGGCAATCGCCCCTTGCATGCCTTTAATGATTAAGTCAGCGGCTTCTGTCCAACCCATATGGTGTAACATCATTTCAGCGGAAAGGATAATCGAGCCTGGATTGACTTTATCTTGACCTGCGTATTTCGGTGCTGTTCCATGGGTTGCTTCAAATAGTGCACAACTATCGCCTATATTGGCGCCTGGGGCGATACCGATGCCGCCAACTTGGGCCGCTAATGCGTCAGAAATATAATCGCCATTGAGGTTCATACAAGCAATAACGTCATATTCAGCTGGACGCAACAAAATTTGCTGCAAAAACGCATCAGCAATCACGTCTTTGATAATTATATCTTTACCTGTCTCTGGATGTTTAATTTTCATCCATGGGCCACCATCAAGTAATTCACCACCAAATTCTTGTTGTGCTAACTGGTATCCCCAATCTTTAAAGGCACCTTCAGTGAATTTCATTATATTGCCTTTATGCACTAAAGTGACCGATTTACGATTATTTTGGATAGCATACTCAATTGCGGCTCGTACTAGCCGCTTAGTTCCTTCTTCTGAACAGGGCTTTATACCGATACCACAATTGGTTGGAAAACGAATTTTATTTACTCCCATCTCATCTTGCAGAAATTTAATTACTTTATCTGCCTCAGAGCTGCCTGCTTTCCATTCAATACCTGCATAAATATCTTCAGAATTTTCGCGAAAAATCACCATATCAGCCAATTCTGGCTGTTTTACTGGGCTAGGAGTTCCTTGATAATAGCGCACTGGTCGTAAACAAATATAGAGATCGAGTTGCTGTCGTAAAGCAACATTTAAGGAACGTATCCCGCCACCAACAGGTGTCGTTAATGGCCCTTTAATAGACACATGATATTGTTGGATCAAATCGAGTGTTTCAGCGGGTAACCATACATCCTTACCATAAATTTGAGTTGATTTTTCACCAGTATAAATCTCCATCCAAGAAATCTTTTTATCACCGTGGTAGGTTTTTTTTACTGCTGCATCAACCACTTTTAACATCACTGGAGTAATATCAGCACCAATACCATCCCCTTCAATATAAGGAATTATTGGATTATTAGGGACATTAAGCTTACCTGCTGCAAGTGTAATTTTTTCACCTTGTTGAGGAACAACTACTTTGCTTTCCATCAATCTCTCCTTTTATTATCTTAGCGCAATACCTGTTAACTTATGGTAAGAATATTGCCTGATACTTGAATAATTTTTCTACGCGTATGTTTGCTAATTTAAGGTATAATAGGGATCTCATTTTTTATTAATCATTGCTATGATAAATCTGCAGCATAAAAAGACTAAATCAAAACAATATCATAACAAAAATAGCGCAAATTTTGTCAAACATACGATTAGTTCACGCAAAATATTACTCTTTAATAAACCGTTCGATGTATTGTCACAATTTACTGACCAAATTGGTCGCCAGACATTAAAAAATTATATTCCTATCACCAATGTCTACGCTGCAGGACGTTTAGATCGCGATAGTGAGGGTCTGTTAATACTCACTAATGATGGCAAATTACAAGCCAAATTGACCCAACCAAACGATAAAATGAAAAAAATTTACTATGTGCAAGTTGAAGGTATACCGGAATCAACCGCATTACAAAAATTTTGTCACGGTTTACTATTAAAAGATGGTATGACCAAGCCGGCAAAAGCTGAACTTGTGGCTGAACCCGACTGGCTTTGGCCACGTCATCCTCCTATACGCATAAGAAAAAATATTCCAACCTGTTGGCTAAAACTTACCTTATCAGAAGGCCGCAATCGACAAATACGTCGTATGACCGCCAACATAGGATTTCCAACCTTACGATTGATTCGCTATAGTATGGCTAATTTTCAATTAGGTAGCTTACAGCCTGGTGAGTGGAATGAGGTCGATCTTGTTTAAACCACACGTTACGGTTGCTAACGTCGTTCACGTTAAAGGTAAGTTTTTAATTGTA
Organism: Candidatus Arsenophonus phytopathogenicus; assembly: GCF_056113345.1. NCBI lineage: Bacteria > Pseudomonadati > Pseudomonadota > Gammaproteobacteria > Enterobacterales > Morganellaceae > Arsenophonus > Candidatus Arsenophonus phytopathogenicus. The sequence continues at coordinate 78,048 of NZ_JBUIOB010000015.1, read as the reverse complement.
GAAGAAATTATTAATAATAAATCAGTCTGGAATCAACCAGCTGGACATTTAGAAGCTAACGAAACTATTTTTGCCGCCGCGAGCCGCGAGCTATATGAGGAAACCGGTATTAATGCATTTCCCCAGCAATTAATAAAAATTCATCAATGGATAGCCCCTGATGGCTGTGCTTTCCTGCGGTCTCTTTTTTGATTGAACTGGATCGGATCAGATGCCCAAAACCTCCCCACAAGATAATGATATCCACCAATGTTTATGGCTTACTGCTGATGAAATAGTATCCAGTCCATGCCTCCGATCGCCTTTAGTAGCAGAAAGCATCCGCTGCTTTATCAGTCGAGAATTTTTCCCATTAACATTAATCGACCCTTATCAATTTCATACCGGCTAATAGAGATTAATCCTTATGCTACTATGGTGCAACTTGCCACTGCATGTTAAAATATTTATGTTTACCCGCAATGAGATTTATTCATGTCAGATAGCCAGTTAAAAAAAGTCATCGTTGGTATGTCCGGTGGCGTTGACTCATCCGTATCCGCTTACCTATTGAAACAACAAGGTTATCAGGTTGCCGGTTTATTCATGAAAAACTGGGAAGAAGACGATAATGATGAGTATTGCTCAGCGGCTACCGATCTTGCCGACGCGCAATCGGTATGCGATAAACTCGATATAGAACTGCATACCGTTAATTTTTCCGCCGAATATTGGGACAATGTTTTTGCCGATTTTCTTGCTGAGTATAAAGCTGGCCGCACACCAAATCCTGATATTCTATGTAATAAAGAAATTAAATTTAAAGCATTTCTAGAATTTGCGGCGCAAGATCTGGCAGCAGACTATATTGCCACCGGCCACTATGCTCGACGCAAAACCGTTGATGGTCGCCATCAATTATTGCGTGGTTTGGATAACAACAAAGATCAGAGCTATTTTCTTTATGCGTTGGATCAAGCTCAACTAGCACAAAGTCTTTTTCCAATCGGTGAACTGGAAAAATCAGCCGTTCGCCGTATCGCTGAGGACGTTGGTTTAATTACCGCCAAAAAGAAAGACTCAACAGGAATTTGTTTTATTGGTGAACGTAAGTTTCGCGACTTCCTCGCTCGCTATCTGCCGGCTAAACCAGGTGCAATTATAACAGTTGATGGCAAAATTTTAGGTAAACATACAGGTTTAATGTATCATACTTTAGGCCAACGTAAAGGATTAGGTATTGGTGGTGTAAAAGAAGCAAACGACTATCCGTGGTATGTTGTCGATAAAGATATTAAAAATAATCAGCTAATTGTTGCCCAAGGCCATGCTCACCCACGTTTGATGTCCACAGGACTTATCGTCCAACAAATCCATTGGATTAATCCACCAGCGTTATACCAAACCAATCAATGTACAGTTAAAACGCGTTATCGACAATCAAATATCCCCTGCACAATGAAGCCACTTAGTGACAATAAAATCGCCGTGCAATTTGACTACCCTATTGCAGCCGTTACACCCGGCCAATCAGCAGTTTTTTATCAAGGTGAAGTTTGTTTAGGCGGTGGCGTTATTGAAACACGTATTCAGGAGTCAATGTGAGCAAAAATTTTTATGATATTACTCTTGCATTTGCCGGTATTTGCCAAGCATGCCGCCTGGTTCAACAATTGGCTCATGAAGGTAAAATTGACGATAATACGGCAAAAGTGATGATTAATAGCACCCTAAATATTAATCCAACATCCACATTAGCGGTTTATGGCAATAGCGAGGCAAATCTTCGTGTTGGTTTAAATACTTTACTTGCTATATTTACCTCTTCAAGTAATACGCTTTCCTCCGATTTAACCCGCTACTTATTAAGTCTCATTGGCTTAGAACGCCGACTAAGAAAAAATCTATCGGCTAGTGATGAACTTAAACGACGTATTGAATTACTTCAACAGCAAAAAAATTATTTTGAACCTATGTCCAGCGGCATTTTTAATGCGCTGGCAGGGATTTATGTAGATGTTATTAGCCCTATTGGCCCACGTATTCAGGTAATAGGTTCTCCTGACATGCTGCAAAATAGCTCGATACAAGCTAAAGTACGCGTATTACTTTTTACTGGCATTCGTAGCGCCGTTCTCTGGCAACAAGTCGGTGGAAGCCGCCTACAATTAATGTTTTCGCGACAACGCTTGATCACTCAAGCAAAAGAAATTCTTGCTCATTGTTAATAATTTGGGGAGTCACTACCAATGGAATTATCTTCACTGACTGCTGTATCGCCAATTGATGGCCGCTACAGTGATAAAGTCAGTCTATTACGTCCAATTTTCAGTGAATTTGGTTTACTGAAATATCGTATACAAGTAGAGGTACGCTGGCTACAAAAATTAGCAGCATGTGCTGACATTAAAGAAGTACCCGCATTTAGTGCCGAAATAACGGCTTATCTTGAACAAATTGTCGCTAACTTCAATGAAAATGACGCAATTCAGATCAAACAAATTGAACAAACAACTAACCATGATGTAAAAGCGGTTGAATATTTTCTGAAAGAAAAAATGGCAGCCATGCCTGAACTTGAAAAAGTGGCTGAATTTATTCATTTTGCCTGTACCTCTGAAGATATTAATAATCTTTCCCATGCCTTAATGCTAAAAATCGCCCGTGACCAAGTGGTTCTCCCTCAATGGCGAAAAATCATTAATAGCCTAAAAGAGATGGCGCGTCTTTATCGCGCATTGCCGCTACTATCAAGAACCCATGGTCAACCCGCGACGCCGACGACGATAGGTAAAGAGTTTGCTAATGTGGCTTATCGTATGGAGCGGCAATATCAGCAACTTGAGCAAATCGAAATTTTAGGCAAAATTAATGGTGCGGTGGGTAATTATAATGCCCATTTATCCGCTTATCCTGATATAAACTGGCATCTGTTTAGCGAACAGTTTGTTACTTCGTTAGGTATCAAATGGAATCCGTTAACAACCCAAATTGAACCCCACGACTATATTGCTGAACTCTTTAATTGTATTGCTCGTTTTAATACCATTTTGATCGATTTTGATCGGGATATCTGGGGTTATATTGCCCTTAATCATTTCAGACAAAAAACTGTCGCTGGTGAAATTGGTTCATCAACCATGCCTCATAAAGTTAACCCGATTGATTTTGAAAATTCTGAAGGTAATCTTGGACTAGCCAATGCCTTATTAAATCACCTGGCGAACAAGTTACCGATTTCACGTTGGCAACGTGATCTCACTGATTCAACGGTATTACGTAATTTAGGGGTCGGTATTGGTTATGCATTGGTAGCCTATCAAGCGACATTGAAAGGCTTGAGTAAATTAGAAGTCAATGAGCAGAATTTACAAACTGAATTGGATGCTACTTGGGAAGTTCTGGCTGAAGCTATTCAAACTGTTATGCGCCGTTATGGAATTGAAAAGCCTTATGAAAAACTAAAAGCTTTAACCCGCGACAAACGCACTACAGCAGACGACATCAAAGCATTTATTGATAGCTTAGATTTACCACAAGTAGAAAAAAATCGTTTAAAAACAATGACACCAACCAACTATATTGGTTATTCAGTCAATCTGGTGGACCATTTAAAATAACATTAATAGGTGAGCAATATTGATTGCTCACCCTACTTTTTAGTTTAATTAGCCAATCAAACCACATAATTATTTTCTTTTCATTCAGTAATATCTTGCCGTCATCCAGCTATCCTTCTAACATAGGATTTATTACTACTTTTTCTAGTAGATTTATTCAGAAATTGAGGTTGTTATGCGGATATTAATTGTAGAAGATAATGCGCTTTTACGTCACCATCTAACTGTCCAGTTAAAAGAGACCGGTCATCAAGTTGATGCAGCAGCAGATGCTAAAGAAGCCGATTATTTTTTACAAGAGGGTAATCCCGATATTGCAATTGTTGACTTAGGATTACCGGGTGAAGATGGATTAAGTATGATCAGGCGTTGGCGGCAGGACAACATTAAATTGCCTATTCTAATATTAACCGCTCGTGAACGCTGGCAAGAAAAAGTGGTTGCCTTAAATAGTGGTGCCGATGATTATGTGACAAAACCTTTTCATCTGGAGGAGATTTTAGCACGGGTTCAAGCATTAATCCGCCGTAACAGCGGACTTGCTTCGCAAATACTTCAACTAGGTGATTTTATTATTGATATGTCACGTAAAGAATTTACTATTAAAGATAAAAATATCAAACTCACCGCATTTGAATATACTATTTTAGAAACCTTAATGCGTAATAATAGTAAAGTAGTGAGTAAAGAGTCATTAATGCGCCAGCTCTATCCGGATGCAGAATTACGCGAAAGTCATACTATTGATGTTTTAATGGGACGATTAAGAAAAAAAATTATGCAAGCGTGGCCTAATGATGTCATTGTGACCGTTCGTGGGCAAGGTTATCGCTTTGACGCAGAACATTCAGATGATGCTATTTAATTTTTTAAAACGCAAAAAACCCTTTTCGTTGCGAACACGCTTTTTACTCGCAACTTCAGGGATAATATTAGCATTGACACTCTCATATGGTGCCGTTGCAATCGTTGGCTATTTAGTTAGTTTTGATAAAAGAACCTATACCTTACTACGTAGTCAAAGTAATCTATTTTATAGCCTGGCGCAATGGCGTAATAATAAGTTAGATATCCATGTCCCAACTGATTTTACCTTAAATGCACCAGCCTTTATTTTAATTTATAATCAACAAGGTGAAATTTTGTGGCGACAACGCCATATTCCTGCGATTGAAAACGCCATCGAAAAAGAGTGGTTAAAAAAGGATGGATTGTACGAATTAGATACCGGTTTAAATACTACTCGTGAATTAATTAAAGTCTCACCTAACGGCAGTAAACCTGCGCAAAAAGTCACTGATATTAAAGATAAATATTCCTCTTTAACTCACTCAGTTTCTGTCAACCACTATCAGGCAACTAAAAATCTGCCGCAACTTACTATTGTTATAATAGATACTTTACCTTTAGATCTACAGAAAACTGGATTAGTTTGGGAATGGTTTGGCTATGTTATATTAGCCAATTTTATTCTGGTTATTCCGATGCTTTGGCTAGTAACTTCCTGGAGTTTATACCCAATAGAATCATTAAGTTCACAAATAAGTGGCATCGAAAAAGGTGAACGAGAAGCGCTGGATCAAAATCCGCCATTAGAGCTCAACGGATTAGTGCGTAACTTGAATAATTTACTAGTAAATGAACAAAAACGCTATACCAAATATAGAACTACGCTTGCTAATTTAAGCCACAGCCTAAAAACCCCATTAGCGGTATTACAATCAACCCTCCATTCTCTGCGCTCAAGCAAACAAATGGCCATTGAACAAGCCGAGCCTATCATGCTGGAACAAATTGGCCGAATTTCACAACAAATAGGCTATTATTTGCATCGTGCAAGCATACATAGTGAAGATCATTTCGCAATACGAGAAATTTCTTCAGTTTCTGCCTTATTAGATAATCTATGCAGCGCCTTAACCAAAGTATATCAACAAAAAGGCGTCAATTTGATCCTCGATGTCTCGCCTGAAATCACTTGGATAGGTCAACCGATAGATTTTATGGAGATTATGGGTAATATTATTGAAAATGCTTGTAAATATTGCCTTGAATTTGTCGAAGTTAGCGCTAGTAGCACTGAAAATTCATTAACCATTATCGTCGATGATGATGGTCCTGGTGTTGCTGAAGATAAGCGAGATTTGATTTTTTTACGCGGTCAACGTGTTGATACTCTACGGCCAGGACAAGGTTTAGGGCTCTCTATTGCAGCTGAAATTATTGAACAATATGACGGAAATATTGCTATTACTCATAATCCATTAGGTGGAGCACGCGTGATTGTGACTTTTAGACAACAATCGCCCATGACAGATAGCTAATAGCACTAACACCATTTTCTTATTTTTAATCTGACAAAATAAATATGCAAAATAAAATAATTAACTATCAACTTAACATCAATTGGCCAGATTTCATCAAAAATTATTGGCAAAAAAGGCCATTATTAATTAAACAAGGATTTACTAATTTTATTGATCCTATTTCAGCTAATGATTTAGGTGGATTAGCAATGGAAGATGAAGTGGATAGTCGATTAGTTAGCTATCAGGATGGAAGGTGGAATGTCACTCATGGCCCTTTTGATAGCTATGATCAATTGGGTAAAACAGGATGGTCACTGCTAGTACAAGCCGTTAACCATTGGCATTATCCATCGACTGCTTTAATAGCGCCCTTTCGTGTTTTATCTGATTGGCGAATTGATGATTTAATGGTTTCTTATTCTGTTCCAGCAGGTGGCGTTGGCCCCCATATTAACCAATATGATGTTTTTATTATTCAAGGTCTTGGCCGCCGTCATTGGCGAGTAGGTGAAAAAATTGAACTAAAACAGCATTGTCCACATCCAGATCTACTCTAGGTAGAGCCTTTTGCGCCATTATTGATGAACAACTTGAGCCTGGCGATATCCTTTATATCCCGCCAGGCTTCCCCCATGAAGGCTACTCCATTGAGACTTCACTTAATTACTCAGTCGGTTTTAGATCACCGACTAGCCGTGAATTATTTAGTAGTTTTGCCGATTATCTTATAGCTAATGACTTAGGTAATGATCATTATAGCGATCCAGATATAGCGACACGTGACAATCCTGCTATGATCTTGCCAACAGAATTAACTGAAATACAACATATAATGCAACAATTGCTTGCTCAACCACATACTTTTAATCATTGGTTTGGCACATTTATTTCTCAATCTCGTCATGAGTTAGATATCGCGCCGCCCGAGCCATCCTATACTGTTGAGCAAGTTATCCAGCTTCTTTGTCAAGGAAATACCCTTTACAAACTTAATGGCTTACGTACCCTGAATGTTGCGGATCAATACTTTGTTAATGGTGAACAATTAATATCGCCTAAATTAAACATAACAGCTATCAATATACTTTGTGAAAAATAGGAAATTCACGCTGATATGCTAGGCAACGCATTGAATTACAAGGATTTCATGAAATTAGTCACTAAACTAATTAATGATGGATATTGGTATTTTAACGATTAAAATTGTTTAACCTGTATATAATAAAACATGTTGGCTTAACTAGTTGATAATTTTATTTTGCAGGTTAATCATCATTGGTTCGTAGCAACTCGATCAAATTTAACATATTGCGCCGTTAATTCCACAATGCGAACAATCGCATCAACTGCCTGCTGCATACCTTTTAAACAGATAAATTCATATTTACTATGAAAATTATATCCGCCAGTAAAAATATTAGGACAGGGTATGCCATAATCAGCTAACAATTCCCCATGGGTAATATCTCGATTCAGTTGCTCATTAGGTTTTATATAGCAGTCAATCATTGCTTGCTTGGCAATATCAATAACATGTGGATACTTGCAAACCACTTTAATTCATGTTGTAACAAATGTCATCAACCGACAATTCAATGTAACAATCAAGATGCAGATCTTTTCCCTGTTCTTCTGCAATTTAAAACATAGCTCGCTTACGTTTGGCAAAGTTTTGTTCATCAAAATCACAAATAATATAATTCATTTCAGTCTTTTCTACTGTGCCTTTAATACAACTCAGATGATAAAAACCTTGATCCATTATTGAATACGTTGCTATTTCTTGGCTTGGGATCTGATTATGAATGCGGGTAGCCAATGTTAAAGCATTTACCATACCCTCCTTGGAGCTCTCCTTTAGCATCCCTTTACCGATAATTTTTATCCTCACATTCGCGATATTAAAATTTTCATATTCAAGCCCATCAATCCCCCTACCAACCAAATTATAAGCCCACTGAGCATTAAATTTTTTTAAATCGATGTTATTTGCTCCGCGGCCTATTTTGGCATCAGGTGTAAACACAATATAAATGTCACCATGGGGAATATTTTGCTGTATTAGATGAGTTATCGCCGTCATAATTTCAGTAATACTGCCTTATTTTCTGCCCCTAATAACGTTTTATCATCACTAGTAATTATCGTTTTACCTATCATTTCATGCAAAATGGGAAACATTACTGGCGATAACATCGCATTGCCAATACCCAATGCGATATCACCGCCACGATAATTTTCAATCAGTTGTGGCTTAACATTTTTACCAACAAAATCGGGTGAAGTATCAAGATGGGAAATAAAGCAAATCGCAGGAACCGAATGTTCAATATTGGCAGGCAGCTTCGCCATTAAACAGCCGTTTTCTAGCAACTCGCTAGTAGAAACTCCTAGCTCTGTCAGTTCGGTCAATAATAACTTTGCTAATTTTGCCTGGTCTATACTGCTGGGCTTAGATTTAGTGTAGCTCTTTGATTGAGTATTAATCGCACTATATTCCCCAAAAACGCTCTAAAAGCCTATCCATTTCTCTTCCCCCAATGAGCTATTACCGCATTATGCGAAAGGAATTAATGACAATTATTGCGTCAATCAGTTTTAGCAGATATATTAATAAAATGCATTATTACTTAATCATACTTTGATCTCTGCAAGTAGCCCGCTAATATATTTTTCAACAATTTTTGTAGCAGCACCATAATGTTTTTCATCAAACTGGCTTTCAACCTGACTGGGTTCAAGATTCAATTCAACGGTATGTGCACCAGCAAGTTTAGCTTCATGTACAAACCCAGCGGGAGGATAAACATGTCCCGATGTACCAATTGCGACAAAAATATCCGCTGATGATAAAGCCTGATAAATCACCTCCATACCTAGTGGCATTTCACCAAACCAGACAATATGGGGACGCAAAGGTTGAGGAAATTGGCAACAGTGACAACGATCATCGGTTGTTAGATCTCCTTTCCATTCAATAACCTGACCTGATTGACAGCAGCGAGCTTTTAATAATTCACCATGCATATGAACAATGCGTCTATTACCCGCTTTTTCATGTAAGTTATCGATATTTTGCGTAACTAATAAAAAATTATCACCCAGGAAATGTTCTGAATTTTGCTAAAGCATGATGGGCTGCGTTGGGTTTTATATCCGCTTGCTGTAATTGATAACGACGCTGATTGTAAAAACGTTGTACTAATTCTGGATCTCTAACAAAACCTTCAGGTGTTGCAACATCTTCAACCCGATGTTCTTCCCATAAACCATACGTTGCGCGAAAAGTACGAATTCCAGACTCAGCTGAAATCCCGGCGCCGGTTAACACGACAACTTTTTTTATTTTCATCTTATCAATCAACTGTTTGTCTCGATAAAAAAGGCAACAACGAAATCTTTGTCGATGTAAGTTTTTCTTTTTACGTAACTTTCTAAGTCGGCAATAAAACCGAATCATTGGACAGTATCCTTTTTCATGCTAAACGACCCATTACTTTCAATCAAACCATCGCCTCTTTTAGATAATGACAGCAAAAACAACAACGGTTATTGCCCACTTAAAATTCGCGCCGGATCTATTTTTGTTGCCCGTTTAGCTGGATACCAACTTGCGAGTAAACTTAAAATTAATGTTGTTAACATGACATAAAATACATCGGTAATATGGAGCTCAGAGGGTAAAAAATCGATAAAATAAACATCACCTGATAAAATAGGATGACCAACAATACTTTCTATACATTTAATGATAGTCGTTAAATTTAGTGATATAAAAATCCCGACTAACATACCAATAAAACAACCAACCATTCCCGTTATTAATCCATACCATAAAAAAATAGCACGAATAAAACTATCTTTAGCACCGAGTGTTCTCAACACCGCAATATCGGTGCTTTTATCTTTCACTGCCATTACCAGCGTAGAGACAATATTAAAACAGGCAACACCAATTACCAAAATCATGGCCAGATACATGATGCCACGCACCATTTGAATATCGTTATACATGTAACCATAATCCGCTATCCAACTTTTAATAGTGACATAATGGCCAGTATTTATTCCAGCATCGTAAACCACTTTATTGGCAGCAAAAACATCATTCGCACTGATCTGAAAACCAGTAACACCATCACCATAGGCTAAATATTGCTGCGCATCTTGCAATGGCACAATTGCCAGCTGATGATCTAACATACCATTTAATTTGAATACGCCAATAACCGTGACACTAATTCGATTCGGTTGCTGAATACGTAATTTATCATCATGATTAGGGATCATGATGGTAATATGATCCCCAGGCGAAACTTTTAATGTTTCTGCCACACCTTGACCTAAAATAATTTCGTTATTACCTGGTTTTAATTTTTGCCAGGCATCATTCAAGATAAAATCAGGTAACGAACTAACTGATCGCTCTGACGATAAATCAACACCGGCTACCTGGATCGCCTTCAATGCGCTCCCCTTTTCAAGCAACCCAGTAAAATTAATATAAGGTGATACACCAACAACCCCTGGTGTTTGTCGAACCTTAGCTAAATCAGCTTGCCAATTTAAATAAGGCTGATTGACTGCCGCAATTTGTCCATGAGAGACAACTGAAAGTATGCGATTTTTTAATTCACGTTCAAAACCATTCATTGCACTTAAGCCAATAATCAACACTGCAACACCAAGCACAATACCCAGTGTAGAAATAATCGAGATCAATGAAACCAAACCAGCTCTTTTTTTACCTCGACTAAAACGAAGTGCAATTTTTAACGCCCGGGTAATTCCGCCATGATCATTGCACTCCCATTAAGCTCGGATCATCCTGTAAATAACCATCCCTCATTTCCAGCTGACGAGTTAAACAACCGGCAAGTCGCAAATCATGAGTCACAACTAAAAATGCCGTCCCTTTTTGGCGATTAAGATCCATTAATAAATCAAAAATGACATCTGCATTGTGTAAGTCCAAATTACCGGTCGGTTCATCCGCCAGTACTAAAGCAGGTTCATTAACAATTGCCCGAGCAATTGCAACTCGCTGCCGCTCACCGCCAGATAATTCAGCGGAGCGATGATTAACTCGATGCGATAAACCTACTGCTGCTAACATCTCACTCGCTTTTTGCTGCGCTTTCACACGTGTAATTCCGCCAATTAACAATGGCATCATTACATTTTCCAACGCAGTAAAATCTGGTAATAGATGATGAAATTGATAAATAAACCCCAACTTCTGATTGCGTAGTTCAGCTCTCCCATTGGTAGAAAGTGAGCTAATTTTTTTACCATCAAAAATGACATCACCGCTAGTTGGCGTATCTAATCCACCCAATAAATGCAGTAGCGTACTCTTGCCAGAGCCTGAACTACCCAGAATTGCCATCATTTCACTTTTTTTGATTGAAAAGGAGATATTTTTAAGTACATTAGTCGAAATTTTTCCATCTTGATAACATTTACAGAGGTCCTGGCAAACTAATAGCGGAGAATTATTCATAACGTAAAGCCTCTGCAGGTTGAACGGTGGCTGCACGCCAAGATGGATAAAGGGTAGCCAATAATGAGATAGCGATTGAAGAGAAAGCGATTAATATAATACGAGCAGAATCAATAAATATCGGTAATTCGATTCCTTTAGCCAACAAACCTAACATAGGCATTATTATATTAAGCTGACTTGCAATAAATAAACCTAATAATGTTCCAATGATGGTACCAATTATGCCTGCTCCTGCTCCCTGTAACATAAAAATAGCCATAATATGGCCTCGCTTTAAACCTAATGTTTGCAAAATTGCCACTTCAGACTGTTTTTCCATAACCAATAATGAAAGTGAAGTAACAATATTAAAGGCTGCTACTGCAATAATGAGACTCAACAATAATCCCATCATATTTTTTTCCATTCTCACTGCCTGAAAAAACTCACCCTTTCGTTCGCGCCAATCCTGCCATACCATACCTACTGGTAACGTCTGTTGACTCAAGCTATCAACGGATAAAGGTGCGTTAAGATAAAGACGCCAACCCGTAATATTACCGATCGGATAACGCATTAATCTTGCCGCGTCCTGTTGATTAACCAACAATTCGCTATTATCGGCTTCACCTTCGGTAGCAAAAAAGCCGGCTACTGTGAATAAACGCTGACTGGGTATTCTGCCTATCGGCGTAAGTTGACTAACACCTGGGACAATTAATCTCAATTCATCCCCCCTCTTTAGCTCAAGCTGTTCAGCCAATTTTACGCCTAAAATAACGTGGTAACTACCGGAATTTAATACTGAAGAATCAACATCTTGCAGATGATTTAACAAAGGCTCGATTGACTTTTCATTAACGCTAATCATGACCGCAACCCCCACATTTTGGCTGCTTTGCAATACAACATCACTTTCTACAATTGGGGCAATGCTTTCGATTCCTTCTAGATAGATTACATTTTTTGCTGGATATTGATTGGGATTGAGATTACCTTTAGGTGTCGTTAAAATAGCCTGTGGTATATATGCTAAAATGCTCTGCTGCAATGAACGTTCAAAACCATTCATAACAGCAGTGACGGTAATTAATGCCATAACGCCTAATGCAATGCCAATCGTAGATAAACTCGATACGAACCGACCAAATCGGTCGCCTGTTCGTCCACGCATGTAACGTAGACCAATATAAAAGATAACAGACTGAGACATGAAATCCGATATACCTCTGTTGCCAAAGCAAAGTGTTTGGCGATAATAAAGGGTAGCGTCACTGAATGGAAGCACCCTAAGCCAAAGTTTTACGATTTTTTATATCTAACTTAACAGATTAGACTATTTTTCGTTTGTTTTAGTGTCAACAAAACAAGTATTACAATTTCTATCAATGAGAATTAATTAATCCTTATGCCGGCAAAATATTATTACCAACTACCCAAAAAGCAAGGTGATACACGCCATTTGGGGTGTCTAATTGGCGCGGCAGCCGCTGTTGAGTGTGCTGATATTGTCGAACGCCATCAGGGTCTTGTCGTTTTGATCACTCAAGATACGCATAATGCCTTAAAATTATGTGATGAAATACAACAATTTTCGCAAAATTCAGTGACAATGCTTTCGGATTGGGAAACACTACCTTATGATAGTTTTTCACCACATCAAGAAATTATTTCTGCGCGCTTAGTCAATCTTTATCGACTACCAACCTTAACAAAAGGTTTGTTAATTGTTCCGGTTAATACATTAATGCAAAAAGTTTGCCCTGCTGATTTCCTAATCAGCAATGCACTGGTCATGCATAAAGGCGACAAACTCTCACGTGAAAATTTGCGTAACAATCTTGATAAAGTCGGTTACCGACATGTTGAACAAGTACTCGAACATGGTGAATATGCTACTCGTGGAGCGTTAATTGATCTCTTTCCAATGGGCAGCGATAATCCATATCGGATTGACTTTTTTGATGATGAAATTGATAGTTTAAGAACATTTGATATTGATAGGCAACTGACTATCAGCGAAGTTGAGCAGATAAATCTACTGCCCTCTCACGAATTCCCAACAGATGATAAAGCTATTGAGTTATTCCGTAGACAATGGCGTGAACATTTCGACGCACGGCGTGATCCTGAGCATATCTATCAACAAATTAGTAAAAAAATAATGCCAGCGGGAATTGAATATTGGCAGCCTCTTTTTTTCAATCAACCACTATCTTCTTTATTTGACTACTTCCCTGCTAATACTTTATTGATCACGCAAGATTTAGCCTCGGCGGCTAATAGATTTTGGGCTGACACTTATCAGCGCTATGAGAGCCGAAATGTTGATCCCATGCGTCCGCTACTACCGCCTGATACACTTTGGCTAAATAGCGAACAACTTAATCACGCGCTTAAAACTTGGCCACGAATCAAAATTTCAGTTGAACCGGTCAGTCAAAAAGAAGGCAACACTAACCTGCACTACTTAGCTTTACCTAATTTAAGTATCAGCCAGCAAAATAAAGCCCCACTTGACAAACTGGAGCAGTTCAGCAAAAATTTTGCTGGTCGAATTATTTTTTCTGCAGAAAGTGCCGGACGGCGTGAAACATTACTAGAGCTATTAACACGGATAAAAATCAACCCTTTTAAGATTAAAATGCTACGTGAAGCCAATAAGCCAGGCTTTTATATCACCATGGGGGCAGCTGAACAGGGTTTTACTAATCAGGATCAACAAATAGCTCTTATTTGTGAAAGCGATATTTTAAGTAAACGGGTTATTCAACGTCATACTGAACAACGTAAACCGATTAATACCGATTTATTGATCCGTAATCTGGCAGAGTTACGCCCCGGACAACCGGTTGTTCACCTTGAACATGGGGTTGGACGTTATCAAGGTTTAACCACTTTAGCCGCAGGCGGTATTCAAGCTGAGTACTTAATGCTGACTTATGCAGGCAATGATAAACTTTATGTTCCGGTTTCATCGCTAAATTTAATTAGCCGTTATAGTGGCGGCGGTGATGAAAGTGCACCACTACATAAATTAGGTGCTGATGTTTGGACTAAAGCGAAACAAAAAGCAGCTGAAAAAATTCGTGATGTGGCGGCAGAACTGTTAGATTTTCATGCTCAGCGTAGCATAAAGCCAGGTTTTGCTTTCAAGCACGATAAAATGCAGTATCAGCTTTTTTGCCAAGGTTTTCCCTTCGAAACAACCGTTGATCAAGAACAGGCAATTAATGCCGTTTTAAACGATATGTGTCAACCCATTGCCATGGATCGCTTAGTTTGTGGTGATGTCGGCTTTGGTAAAACTGAAGTAGCAATGCGAGCAGCATTCCTGGCAATAACCAATAATCAACAAGTTGCCGTGTTGGTACCTACAACGCTATTGGCGCAACAACACTTCGATAATTTTCGCGACCGTTTTGCAAACTGGCCAGTACGGATTGAAATGCTGTCACGCTTTCGTAGTAACAAAGAGCAGCAACAGATTATCAACGCAGCGGCTGAAGGAAAAGTGGATATCTTAATTGGTACCCATAAATTACTGCAAAATGATATCCGTTGGAAAACACTTGGGTTATTAATTGTTGATGAAGAGCATCGCTTCGGTGTTCGCCATAAAGAATTAATTAAATCGATGCGAGCTAATGTTGATATTCTAACATTAACGGCAACACCTATTCCTCGAACCCTTAATATGGCAATGAGTGGCATGCGTGATCTGTCGATTATTGCCACTCCGCCTTCTCGTCGATTATCGGTTAAAACTTTTGTTCGTCAATATGATGATTTAATTGTGCGGGAAGCTATTTTGCGTGAAATATTACGGGGTGAACAAGTTTACTATCTGTTTAATGATGTAAAATATATTGAGAAAGCCAAAGAGCGTTTGGAGTCGCTGGTACCTGAAGCGCGTTTTGTAATTGGTCATGGTCAAATGCGCGAAAGAGATCTGGAGCGGGTAATGACCGATTTCCATCGACAACGGTTCAATGTATTAATTTGCACCACCATTATTGAAACCGGAATCGATATTCCTACCGCTAATACTATTATTATTGAACGGGCGGATCATTTTGGTTTAACGCAATTACATCAATTGCGTGGCAGAGTTGGCCGCTCTTATCATCAAGCTTATGCTTATCTTTTAACACCACACCCGAAAGCTATGACGGCTGATGCGCAAAAACGGCTTGAAGCGATCGCAGCGCTAGAAGATCTTGGCGCTGGCTTTGCATTGGCTACTCATGATCTAGAAATTCGTGGTGCTGGCGAGTTGCTTGGTGAAGAACAAAGCGGACAGATGACCACCATCGGATTTACACTTTATATGGAACTGCTAGAAAACGCCGTTGAGGCTTTAAAGCAAGGTAAGGAGCCTTCTTTAGAAGAACTTACCAGCCAACAGACTGAAATTGAGTTAAGAATGGCGGTACTACTGCCGGATGACTATATTCCCGACGTAAATCTCCGATTATCGTTTTATAAAAGGATTGCCAGCGCCAAAAATGACAATGAGCTGGATGAGTTAAAAATTGAACTTATTGATCGTTTTGGTAGCCTGCCTGATGCAGGCAAGCAGTTACTGCAATCTACTGCCATCCGGATCCATGCACAAGCATTAGGCATTAAGCGAATAGAAGCTCATGAAAAAGGCGGATTCATTGAATTTAGTGAACAAAATAAAGTAAACGCAACTTTTC
The DNA here is from genome assembly GCF_056113345.1 of Candidatus Arsenophonus phytopathogenicus. Taxonomy (NCBI): domain Bacteria; kingdom Pseudomonadati; phylum Pseudomonadota; class Gammaproteobacteria; order Enterobacterales; family Morganellaceae; genus Arsenophonus; species Candidatus Arsenophonus phytopathogenicus. The sequence goes on along the minus strand of NZ_JBUIOB010000015.1, from coordinate 61,952 downwards.
TTATCGCGTTACTGCAAAACTCAGCTGATATTTATCGGCTGGATGGGCCTAATAAATTGAAATTTGTTAAACTACTAATCAATTATACTGAAAGGCTTACTTTCGTCAGACAATTAATAACTGATTTTCAGTCACACCAAGTATAAATTAACTCATCGCTTCTTATTATGATTACAGTAAGAAGCGATGAGTTAATATCAAATTTGCTATTATTAATGGTGATCGGCATAAATTAATGTAATTTTAATCTAGGTCGAATAATACGATTAATACCACCCACTAACATCATCAATCCGGTTTTAATATAACCATGTAACGCTATTTGATGCATACGATAAAGTGAAATATAGACGATACGAGCGATTTTCCCTTCAACCATCATATCACCGCACACTAAATTTCCCATTAGGCTGCCAACTGTACTAAAACGAGACAATGAGACTAAAGAACCATGATCTTTATAGACATACTCTTGCAATGCTTTATGATCGAGTAATGCTAGGATATTTTTATAACACAAAGTGGCCATTTGATGTGCAGCTTGAGCGCGAGGAGGCACAAATCCACCCTCTTTTTTAGGACAAGATGCACAATCACCAATGGCAAAAATAGCATTATCGAACGTCGTTTGTAGTGTTGGTTTAACGACTAATTGGTTAATTCGATTGGTTTCCAAGCCACCAATTTGGTGCATAAAATCAAGTGCTTTAATACCCGCAGCCCAAACCATAAGATCGGCGTTAATTTTTTCTCCCGATTTAGTGTTAAGGCCATCTCTATCCGCACTAGTTACCATGGTCTGTGTTAAAACACGAACACCCCATTTGGTTAATTCATGATGTGCAGCTGTTGAGATCCGTACCGGTAATGCCGGTAAAATACGTTCTCCCGCCTCAACCAGGGTTACATTAAGCGCTTCCTTATCCAAGCCTTCAAAACCATAACTGGTTAATTGCTCAATAGCATTATAGAGTTCAGCAGAAAGTTCCACCCCAGTTGCGCCACCACCAACAATGGCGATATTAATCTTATCATCCGGTTTATGTCGCACCGAATAACTGAGAAATAAATTTAACATTTCGTCATGAAAACGATGTGCTTGCTGTGGGTTATCCAGGAAAATACAATGATCTTTTACTCCGGCGGTACCAAAATCATTAGACACACTGCCTAACGCCATCACTAAAATATCAAAATCTAATTGCCGCTCAGGAACTAATAATTGGCCTTCCTTATTATGTATCTCTGCAAGCGTAATAGTTTTATTTTCACGATTAATATTTGTCAAGCAACCTAATTGAAAATGAAAATAGTGATTACGGGCATGCGCCAAATAACTCAGAGCATCTACTCCATCATCTAAAGAGCCGGTCGCAACTTCATGCAGTAAAGGTTTCCATAAATGGCTTTGATTGCAATCAACTAATATAATCTCAGCTTTATTCTTACGTCCTAATTTATGCCCCAACTTGGTTGCGAGTTCTAATCCTCCCGCCCCACCACCGACAATAATAATCTTGGTTTTTGGCGTCATCATAACTAACCTATCCTAAAATAATTTTTTGTTATTTAAATAAATTTAACAATTAGCTTCAAATAGCATAATTTTTTTCAACAGAATAACATAGTTGATTATTTGGTCATACCTAAATTAATTAAAATCAATTTAGCTGGTTATTTTTACATCATTACTATTAATAATAAGTGAAACAAAATACTGCGATTATTTACAATAATCAATACTCGCTATCTAATTTCTATTTATCAATAATAGTGTTTATATGGTTGTCGCAACACTAAAATCTGCCTCAACATTAAAGCTAGATAGATAAGTGATTAAATCGATACTGCTATTTTCGCTTTTATTATCAAACGCAGCCATGAAATCAATTAAACCATTAATTTGTTCATTATTAAGCGGTTCATTACGTCCAATTCCAGCTTTAACAGTAATATTTTGGTACTCATAATCTTCAATCAATATGCCAGATAAGCTATCTGAAGAGAGATATGAGCGATTGCCGTTGTGATCAACAATCTGATAATCAGAGATCTTTTTATCCTGCAAAATAATGGTATCTTTGCCACCACTGTTAATAATTTTAATATGGCCATTAAGCTGATTAATGAAAATAATATTGTTACCTTTTTCTCCCTTAATAATATGCCCCCTTTGACTAATATCGGTGACAATATCATTACCATCACCGGCATCAAGTAATTTTTCATTCAGACGATAATCTAATGGCAACACAATAATATCATCTTGTTCTGTTGCCATTTGAATAGGATCCAATGGCTTAATAAAGTTGCCCTGTTCAGACAAAATTATATTAAATTTTTGCTGATTTTTATCCTGAATTAGAATATTTATTGATGCTAACTGCTGCCAACTTACAAATTTTATTCTAGCTATATCATTTTTTTTATCTTTATGTACCAGCTCATTATTTTCAAAAAAAAGTCATACCCACTATATTCAGCTAAATTAATTAATCTATCATTTTCAGTATAAAACTCACTTACTGTGCCATAATCAAAAGTAATATAAATAGCCACTAAATTAGGAATTGACATATCATTAATATAATAATGCTCTATACCTTTTGTCAGATGGAAATAGCTATTACTTTTTATATTATAAAAGTGGTTATCAAATTGATCTCCAGAAAACTTTGTTTCCACTGCCTCTAATGCGGTTTTCATTGGTCTAATATTATTTGGTAAGTAATATATTTTTTTATATTTCTCAAGGGTATTTTCTCGCAAATCAATACCAACATAATAAGATCTGGCCGCCTGACATGACGTTCAAACTTCTAACATACATAATCTCAAATAAAACATCTTGATAAGAGGTGGAATCCAACAATTGAGATAAATAAGGGGTTAATAAAAACCCATCCTGAGTAAGTATATTATATTGATGAGTTAAAAAACGTTTACCATCACTATGATAATTATAGGCATTTTTTAGTTTTATTTGAATAACACTTTTTGCTGTTTTATTCAGCTCAGATGAAGCATCTATTTCAATTTTCAAAATAATATCACTATTAATTAATTCAAGTGATTTTATTTCATCTAACTGATACTCCAGTCCGATAATAGATTCATAACTGTTACTCATTTCATCTATTACTACATATGAATTATAATTAAACAGACGATTAAATTTAAATCGCTGCTTTTGTGAGCTAGGATTGATAAAATTTGCTGTTCTGGGTGCCATTGATTATAAAAGCGATAGTCAGGTAAAATTTTTATATGATCGGTCCAGTTATAACGTTGAATAACATACCAATCAACGCCGTTAGCATAGCCCTTTGTTAATAAAAGGGTATCATTACCGTCCTTGCCATATAAAATTACATACCCATTACCACCTGCTAAAATATTATCTTTGGCATTACCAATGATAATATTATGTACTTTATTCGGCCCACTGGCATTTTCTAAGTTATTAATAGATGCAACAAGTTGCGAAGTATTGTTACTACTACTAACAAAACTTGTTATTCTATGACAAGAATAGTCAAAAGTGCGAAAAGGTCGCGTTAAATATTTTACGGTACTATTTTCTAAATCAATATAACAACCACGAAAACTGGTATTATTATAAATAGAAAAATCTGGCTCTATAAGACCAACATTTTGTTGAATAGCTAATGTATTAACAATACTATCATTACCATCTTTACCGTAAAGATATTTTATTTTATTAATTTCAAATTGCTTATTATTAAAGATAAAAATATCATCGCCATTACTTGTATTAAAACTTATGCCAGAAATATAAGCCTTGTTATAGGTATTTCTAAAAAAACTTACAGCATAATCATAGGAGTGTGTTAATCTAGGCCACAATGATGTTGTATAAATGACCATTAATTTTTGACTATTCGATGTAAACAATTTATGCCTATTAGAATAAGTGTCAGCAAAATCTAAAAATATATTATCTGTATTTTCCTCTAATAAGATCGTATCATTAGTCGCGATTTGTGAATGTGGAATATATTCTTTAATTTTGACAGGCTCAATATCATAACGGTCTGGAAATTGCTGCAAAATTAATCTGACTTCCTGTTCGGCAAAACGCCTTTTATTCTGCTCTATCTCATGATCAATAGCCTCATTTATCCATAAAGTAATGGCTGAATTTGAAAATATATTGAGATGTTTTGCTATCATATGATGTTCAATATCTTGATAGGCCAGATATTTATTTGTCTGTTTATCTTTTAAATGAAAATAAGGTAACTCTTCTGTTTGCTGTATTTCGTCAATATAAAAATATAAAGTATAATCAAATGGTTGTAATTGAAATTGATTGCGCTGTTTTTCAAATAATGCTTGTTTAAAACTATCTGCTACCTGATATTACTGTAATTTATTTTGTATCGCATAAGTTAGATTCAGTCCCAAAGCCGCTCTTAGACCAGTTTCAAATTCTTCCCTTGAAGTTAATTCAATTTTTTTTAATTTTTGCTACTGTTCGTACCGAATTATAGGTCATTCCCTCCAACATTAAACTGGCACCAAACGCAATACCAATCGGGCCTGCTGCTGAACCAGCAAAAATAGCCAACGCGGTACCAAGTCCGACACCCGCTCCCAGTACAGATAACATGCCATTGATAATCAGATCTTGACGTATAACAGGATCTCGTTCGGTCTTTAATTGGCTAAAACTATCATAAGCATAATAAATATCAAATCCCGCCGCCATCGCATTTAAAAAAATGACCGCCCGGCCAGTAAAAGTACCTGCCTCTCGATAAGAGCCAGTTATTTTATAAGCGCTTTTTAATAACAGAGGTTGCAAAATATCAGTGCTAAAATTAGCTGCTTCAGCACTCCAAGCAATGGCGATATTTTTACTTATTTCAGGCCGCTGCTGATCATTAAATTCTGTAGACTGTTGCTCTGCTAACATCGTGTGGGTAGAGTTAATCAATTGAAACAGACCAATAGCCTGAGTACCATAACCAATTTTATTCATCATGCGAGCATAACGAGGCAATTTGACACTATTTTATCGTAAACCTGGCCAAAGAGTCTTATCTGGGTTATGTTCAATAGCGGATAATCTTTCTAATAATAGTGCTGATGAAGCCAGATCCTGTTCATTAGTTAACAATTGACTCTTTGATGCGACTCGATTTAATTGTTGGTTAATTCGCTCACCAGCTTTAAATTCTCCTTCGAACCATTCGCAAAAGTTAAATAATCATTAAGTTGCTGAACATCGAATGTCAATTTATCGCTATTGTTAGCTAATAGCCTGGTTGATTGCTCTGTCACTGGCTGATTATCAATCTGTGCGCCAGCTTGTTGTAAGGTTGCTAATTGAATATGGGTGGCACCCGTTTTTACTATTGATGGTTACTCAACAACCGGGGATTTATCAGGCAATTGGGTAATTAGTGAACTAATTTTAGTTTTTATCTCCTGAGTAACTTCAAGACGATAAATATCAAATTTAAATTGACCTTCAGCGGTTTTTTTCTATGCCGATTTCAGCAGCTCTGGTGGTTTTATTTTTTACAATAAAATTTTTCGGCAAATCTACCGTTAAATAATCAGTTAATCCTCTATATATTGCAGCTGAAAGATCCAGCTTATTTTGTCCACTAAATACAATTTCGCCACCTTTTGCATCAAATAACGCATATTGATAACCGTTATTTTGCTGAGTGATGACTAAAGTGAATACAGAATTACCCCCTTTTAGTTGGTAAGTACCTATTTCTGCCACCGGTAACCAGTGTTCAAAGGATGGCGTAGTCATCAATTGAGTTATATTACCAGCCACATCTTGTCGTTTAATATATTGGAAAACCTGCTCGTATTGTTGCAGAAAATAGCCTTCTTCGGTAGAAAGTGAATTTATCAAACGTTGTTTATGTAATTTACGATGATATACCAGTAATTGATGAATATTATCATTAGCATCAAGCGGAAAGCTGCTGTACATTATACCTAAAGTCGCCTCGATATTAGCGGCAAAAATATTACTGTCATGTAATAAAAAAATCATGTGAAAACAATCTCATTTGTCCATCAATATCAGCACTACGACTGATTTTCTGTTTTAATTGGCTGAAATTGATAAATAAACGACGATGCCAGTGATCACTTTTCTCTAATGCAGGCGTAAAGATAATCCTTCAAGCCCACTTTCTGCAGAAAGTCCTATCAGATCACCTAATGAGATTTGTAAACGTATATATTCTGGAAAATTAGCCACTAAAGACAGGATTTCGCCCTCAGGCACGTGATTTTAGCCTAAAGGAAAATATTGTTTTAATATCCAACGTGACTGATCACTTAAATTATGCAACACACTTTGATCGCAATTTATTGCATCCGGTAATGAGGATAATTCATGCGCTTGTTGCCATAAGGATAATTGTGTATCTTTAATAAAAATTAGCTGCCAATTAGCCATTGCGTTGGTGAAAATATGCTGATTTTGTCCAAAATAATTATTCACTTTTTTACTAATAATAGGATCATAAAACACTTGTTTTAGTTTATTAATATCAATACCGTTTCGTTCATTAGCAAAATAGTTTTGTAAATAAAAAGAATATTCTGACGCTGCCTGCCAAACAGGCACCTCTTTCAGTGCAATACTCATTAATAAGGATTGAGTAATAGGAATACCATTTAACAAAATTTGTTTTGTGGCAGAGTCATAACGACAGTTAATAAAACTAGCATTGTGATTTAATAAATTCTCATTAACCAAAAAACCTTTACGCTGGGTATAAAATGTTATTATTGTATCAATAGCGGTAGCAGAAAGCTGTTTTGCAACCCCCGATGCAATCCAATTAGCATTATCAGGACTAGTATTTTGACCCGTAGTGGTAGTGCTAAAAATGCAGACTTCCTGTGGGTTATCCAGCACAAATTTTTCTTTTAAGGTTAATAAAGCTTTTGCCAACAAATGTGAATCCAAACCACTAAATTTTTCTCCTGTTAGTGAAACATGTCCTAATAAAAACCAATCTTGCTCATTTTGCTGTTGAAATGCCAGCTAATTTTCCATGTTCAATAAAATATTGTTTTCTTTTAGCATCAACCTGAATAATTAAAGTATTATTTGGATCTAACGTCGCAATCAATTCAGCTTGCTGACGAGCCTTATCATCACCAGAAAACCTAAATATAATATTTTTTATCGTCACTATTGGTACATGGCTGTTACTTTCAACGATAAAATTTACATTAACTTTGCGCCAGACAGGAACTTCATTTATCTGCTTTGCAATTATTTTATCTAATAAAACTTGACTATTAAAAATAAAATTATTACTGACAACTTCATAATGATAGGCTTTAAAAATATTATAAGCTTCATTCTCATAACTAACTAATTTTATTAAATCAATATTTAAATTACCTTCGTTATCTGAAAAATATTTTTTTAAATAAAACTCATTTTCTGATAATATAGAATTTACCAAGTCATTATTATTTCCTAAGTAATCTAAAATTGAAAAAATATAATCCTATTCATTAATATAAATAGTGTTTGATAAACGATGATATTGATATTTTTTGTTATATAATGCTATATGCTGGATATTACTTGCTAAAAACCCAACTTTTATCACTCTATGACCTGAATCAGAAATATAAACATTTTTTGTATACGCAGAAGTTGTTGCATCAAATTGCCAATCCCACAATGCGCGGCTTAGCTTAAGCCCGTTATCTTCTATAATATTATCACTTGCAAGCTTACAGCCGACAAAAATGATTTTTTAGGCTCATGGTGCTCAAATACAGTTTGTTTTAATTTTTTAAACTCTCGGCAAAAGCAGCTGGCTCCATACGGTTAAAATAAGAACCATGGGCAACAACCAGCCAACGTACATTATCTCATTTTCCCAACTCAGCTGAATTATATTTAATTCGATACTGATTACTTTCCATATCATAATAAATAATCGTTGTTTGAGAGGCATGTTTATTTTTTTAATTTTTCAACCGCATCAGCTACAATAGCATCATTTTAAATTTGGATGATAATAGTATATTGTCGACTTAACGCTGAATCAGATAATAATTGACTGTCAACTGCTACATGACTATTTGGGTCGTTTGTGTTGCCATGTTCGACAAAAATAAAATCATCGACTTTTTTGATTAAATAAGGCGATTTTTTTTGATTTTTGATTTCAGATAAATGATCAGGAATGGTATCGAATAGGTGGTATCAGTAACTGCCTTTCCTTCCATCCATTCTAATAGTAACCAGTCATTATTAGCTCCGAGTACCCTCGGAGCAGCAATAAATTGAGTATGCTGGTGTAATATTTTACGCTCTTTTTGCCGGTTCATACCTAATAAGCGCTGATCTTTTCCGGCAAAACGCGCAATCAATTTAATATTGGCAGTTGCTTCAGCGTAAAAACTTCCACCGTTCGCTCCTGATAATGCCTTAATTCGCCACTTATCACTGGTTATTGCCGGATATTTTTGTAATAACAAGTTAATAAGTGTTTTCTTTTTATTCAATGCGATTTGATCCCGACCAGAGGATCTCACCCGTTTGTGCTGCCATTAGCTGCATTTCAATTTCACTTTGCTGTTGATTGCCCGAAATGACCGAATAAAGCACATAGTCAGCTTGCACATAACGCGCTAGGCCGATGGCCTTACTCCGCGTAACTAAACTGTCTTCCTGAGATAAGCCCAGTGCTTTACGTGCATTTGCCACCACATCTTGTGGAACTAATTTGAATACATTTTGGTTATTAACGGCATCAATAATCGCATCGGTTGCTTGCATTGATTGAATTGACATATTGGTATTATTTTTTATTGAATCAATTAATAACACCTTGCCTGACTCAACCCCTTGAGCTTGTACCAATTGATGGGCTAAAGGAATCACTGCTGTTGCCCAATCTGCTGTTTTTACCTTTGGTAGCTGCGGTACAGTATCTGGAGACGTTGGTGTTGTTGGTTGTTCGGTAGGCTCAGTCGGTTCGATTGTAATAACAGGTGCTGGTTTTTTACTCGTTATCGATGAACAACCAACTAATATGAATGTCACAACCATAAGTTGAAAAATACGTCTCATTTACTCTTCTCCTGTGTACCTTTAATTGCGAGGTAAACTGAATAACAAAGCCTGCGCCAAAATACCAATTTAAATTGCTTTATAATTAAATATTAACCAAAAAATTACTTTTGTCTTTCTAATAACAAATCAACAAAATAACGGTACAAAATTTATCTATCTATCTTTTTTGTTAATAACGGTCCTAAAGGATGACCTCCCACTAAATGCATATGAATATGGAAAACTTCCTGGCCGGAATGTTGGTTACAATTCATAATTAAACGGTAACCATCATCAGCAATGTTTTCCTGCTTAGCAATCTTTGCCGCAACCGTAATCATGTGGCCTAACGTTTGTTCATGCTCAGGTTTTACATCATTGATAGTGGCGATAAAAATATTAGGAATAATTAAAATATGGGCCGGAGCCTGTGGTTCAATATCCCTAAACGCCGTCACTAAATCATCTTGATAAACAATATCAGCGGGGATTTCGCGGCGAATAATTTTACTAAAAATCGTTTCTGCTGCCATAATTTCATCCTTTAAATTTTTATGAAGATGCCAGTGTTTTAATCACGTTTAATGGTTAAATGAAAAAGATCACAAAAATTTTGTGTCGTAGCTCGCGCAATTTCTTCAATATCTATACCTTTTAATTGGGCTAAAAACTGTGCTACATCTCTTACATATGCGGGTTGATTTTCTTGGCCGCGATGGGGAACAGGCGCCAGGTAAGGAGCATCAGTTTCAATTAAAATACGATCTAAAGGCACCATACGCGCAGCCTGGCGGATCTGTTCGGCATTACGAAATGTCACTATACCGGAAAGTGAGATATAAAGCCCTAAATCTAATAATGCTTTAGCCATCTGCTCATCTTCCGTGAAACAGTGTAAAACCCCACCGCAATTACCCACCTGTTCTTCTTTCAATATCGCTAATGTGTCTTGCTGGGCTGCTCGTGTATGGACAATAACAGGTTTGTTTAATTGACAACCTATACGAATATGTTGACGAAAAGATGTTTGTTGCAATTTAGCATTTTCACTTTGGTAGTGATAATCCAAACCTGTTTCACCTAACGCAACAACTTCATCGCCTGACGCTAAACCTGCCAGCTCATCAAAATCATTACCTTGATTGAGATCTAGCGGATGTATACCACAAGAAAAGGCCACATTGTTACGCTGACCAATCTGCTTTTTCATGCTAATAAAACCTGGCAGGGTTGTTGCAACAGCCAAAATATATTTTACCTCATTAGCCGCTGCTTTTACGATAACATCATCGATATCTTTATGTTTATTCTTATAATCTAAACAATCGAGATGACAGTGTGAATCCACTAAAAACATAATAAACTCTTTTAATTATGGTGATGAAGTGTGTTTTGCCAGTTGATTAACTGAGATGTCAATCGTAGTTCCTGATTCAATCCCATCACTGACATTAATTGATAGCGACAATTTTGCCATTCAGTAGCGCTCTTCAATAAGATGTCTACAGAGTTGATGTCAGCCAATTTAGTAATTAATGATGACTGATCTTGATTGACACAATAATTACCCGCTTGCTGTTGATATTTTACTGCATCCAACAATAGGCTTATCAGCCAGCTGATCCGACAAGCAGCGTCTGGCTGATCCAATTCAGGTAACCAGTTTAAAAGTGTCTTTGTTGATAAATGTTGCATTAATGATTGGCAAAATTGCTTTCTTTTCAACCAATTATCCGGCTGTAACAGTGTTAAAGCTGCAAGAGGCGCACCCGCATTCAGTTTTATTGCTGTTTCAATATCAACTTGCGCTAACGATATTGTTTGTTTTTGTAGCCAAGAAATCGCGGTTTTACACTCAGGTACTGAAAGGTAATAATAAAAACATCGACTACGTAACGTGGCTAGCAATGAAGCTGGATCTCGACACTCTAAAAAAAAATAGGTATTGTCTGTCGGCTCTTCTAAAGTTTTCAATAATGCGTTGCTAGCCGCTTCTGTTAGTGCTTCCACCGCAGGAAACCAAATAACTTTCGCACCACCTTGTTGTGCATGGCTAACTAAAAAGTCAGTTAAACAACGAATACTTTCAATACCTATCGTATTTTTACCTTTGTCAGCGGTAATTTTATGCCAGTCAGGATGTGTCCCTGCTAACATCAGTTGACAGCTCTGACAACTACCACAGCTTTTCATGCCCGCTGGTTGTTGGCACATCAGCCAGCGACTAATAGCATAAATGAGTGAATCACTTCCGATTCCAGCATTAGCATGTAATAGCAATGCATGATGTCCTTGCTTCTTCTGATGGAAAGCAATTATCTGTCTATATGCATGATTTAACCATGGATACCAGTTCATTCTACTTGCCTTGCGCTGTCAACCAATTCGATAATGTCTGGCGAATGGTTTTTTGCACCTCATCTAGTGATTTGTTAGCATCAATTGTGATGATTGTGTCATCTTCCGCAGCTAATTCAAGATAGCGCTGACGGGTTCGTTTAAAAAAGTCCAATGACTCTTTTTCTATCCGATCTAGTTCACCACGATCCCGCGCTCGCTGCAAGCCAAGAATGGGGTCTATATCAAGATATAGTGTTAGATCAGGTCGAAAATTATCCAATACAGTATTGCGCAATACTTGCATTAATTCGGCAGAAAGCCCACGTCCTCCACCTTGATATGCTTGTGATGAGAGATCATGGCGATCACCAATCACCCACCTTCCCTTTGCAAGAGCAGGTTTGATAACATTTTCAATTAATTGTATACGTGCGGCATAAAGCATTAGTAACTCCGCTTTATCGGTGACTTTTTCCTCGGCAATACCATGCTTAATTAATTGTCGCAATTTTTCTGCTAACGGCGTTCCTCCCGGCTCACGGGTAAAATCAATCTCAGTTATTCCTACCTTAGCGAGAGTTTCTACAACTGTTTTTATCGCGGTAGTTTTTCCTGCACCTTCGAGGCCTTCAATAACTATATAACGACTTTTCATTCATTTTTATCTTTTGTCTGACGATAATGTTTAACTGCCTGATTATGATCATTAATATTGGTAGTAAAAATATGCCCACCATTACCTGTGGCAACAAAATAAAAATAATCGGTTTCATCAGGATGAGCCGCTGCTTTAATTGAAGCTCTACCTGGCATAGCAATTGGCGAAGGAGGCAACCCAACAATCAAATAAGTGTTATAAGGACTCGGCTTATCTAAGTCACTACGATAAAGCACCCCACGGTATTTATCGCCTAAACCATATATAACAGTAGGATCCGTTTGCAACCGCATTTTTTTCTTTAATCGATTAATAAATACCGATGCCACTTTAGTTTTCTCTATATCAATGCCGGTTTCTTTTTCAATAATTGAAGCCATAATTAATATTTGATATGGCGTTTTATACGGCAAATTTGACGCTCGTCCTTGCCATTCATATTCAACAGCCGTTAACATTCTCTGATGCGCACGCTTTAATATATCAATATCATTCATTTCTGCGGTGTAATAATAAGTATCTGGATAAAACCATCCCTCTAGTGATTGACCTGGCGGCAACCCTAATTGCTGCGCTAGTTTATCAGCAGACTGATTTTCAATAGTCTGTTTTAAATAAGGCGCTTGATGTAATGCTTTTTTCCAGTCTTCAAAACGAGAGCCTTCAATAAACAGCAAGCTAAATTGCGCTTCTTTACCAGCATAAAACATTGCTAACATTGCCCGCAAAGACATGCCAGGATTTAATCGATAGGTTCCCGCTTTAAATTGCGCCAATTGTGGCTCTAATCTTAGTAACCATTGAAAATTATTAGCCGAATTTATTATTTTCTGCTCTGCTAACAATGATTCTAATCCTGCTCGCCCTGTACCTGCTGGCAAAGTAAAAATAGTTGTTTCATGAATATTAATCGCTGTATCAGCGTAATTTTGTATCTGACGGTAAAATGTATAAAGAATACAGCCACTCAGTATTAATAAAAAAATAATCAACCACAATATTCTGCTTGCATACTTCATTTAACATTCATTTCCTAAGATTACACTATAAAAATTAATCTAATATTAATCACAAAATTAAGTTAACCTCAAACAATATGGCATAAGAAAATTAAATAATTCACGAGAATAATAGTGCCATGCGGGTTGCTTTGGCTGCGTTATAATACGTTTAACCGATAATATGGGCATTAAAGCATTAGTAATGATTACCTCATCGCTCTGTGCCAATATATTAGGATAGTCGCTGATATAGAAAAGTTCATAATCTGTATCAGATAAACTCGCAATAACCTGTTTGCGCATTACACCTTCAACACCAGCGTGATTTAAATTGGGCGTGTAAATTTGTTTTCCTTTCCGTAAAAAAATATTTGCTGCGCAACATCCAATCAATATGCCATTAGTATCCGTCACAATAGCTTCATCAACATTTAATAATTCAATTTGCTGTTTTATTAATATTTGTTCTAATCGATTTAAATGTTTAATGCCGGCCAAATAACAGTTACTATTTACGGGTATTTTACTCAATGCTAAATTAATACCTGATTGCTGTTGATTTAAATAAACTGCTGGATAATCAGTTAACGAAATAATGACTGTTGCTTTATTGAGGCCTGCTATGCTATATCCTCGCCCACCTTCACCACGACTAATGATAACTTTAATCACCGCTAAATCCTTTTTATTCAATTGCGCTATCTTATTTATATCAGCAGCCAATTTTTGCCAATCAGGTGTAGGTAAAAGTAGTTGTGTAACCCCTTTTTGTAATCGATAAATGTGGTGTGACAATAATGCTGGTTGATGTCCAACCACGCGAATTGTTGTAAAACAGCCATCACCAAATTGAACAGCTCTATCCATTACCGAAATATTATTTTTCTGTTCACCATTAACCCAATATATCATTTCGTTAATTTCTTAATCAAACTGAATATCTGCTATTTATCGCTACAGTTTATTTGAAATCCATCATTTATATCAATAAAAAAGCCTCAACTTAAGTTAGATTGAGGCCTCTTTATAAGAAAATATCAATTAATTGACTTTACGAAAAATAATCGAACCATTTATACCGCCAAAACCAAAAGAATTACATAATGCATACTGCATATCTTCAACTTTACGTTTCTTATCCGGTATAAAATCTAGTCGTCCTGTCTTCACTAATTCGTCTAATTCACTATCGAGATTTTCAAGGTTAATTGTCGGAGGAATAAGTTGATCTCTTAACGATAGAATCGTAAAAATAGATTCAATTGCACCTGCTGCACCTAATAAATGACCGGTCATCGATTTAGTCGAGCTAACCAATATTTTACTCTGCTCTGGGTAAATTGATGCAACTGCTCGCGCCTCAGCAATATCTCCTGCCGGTGTTGATGTACCATGAGCATTAATGTAACCTATTTTTTCTGCGTTTATACCTGCATCCTGTAACGCATTTGTCATGGCCAGTGCCGCACCTTCACCATTCTCTGGTGGTGACGTCATATGATAGGCATCACTACTCATACCAAAACCCGCAAATTCAGCATAGATTTTGGCGCCTCTAGCTTTAGCATGCTCATACTCTTCCAGCGCCAAAATACCCGCTCCATCGCCTAATACAAAACCATCTCGTTCCTGATCCCAAGGTCGGCTTGCTCGCTCAGGTTCGTCATTACGTCTTGATAAGGCTTTGAGAGAGCCAAATCCAGCAATACCTAAGGATGTACTTGCTTTTTCTGCACCACCTGCCAGCATGATATCCGCATCACCATAAGCAATAATCCGCGCTGCATGACCAATGTTATGCACCCCAGAAGTACAAGCGGTAGCAATAGAGATAGTTGGGCCTTTAAAGCCATAAATAATACTTAAGTGTCCAGCCACCATATTGATAATAGTTGAAGGAACAAAAAAGGGACTTACTTTACGCGGGCCATTAGTCAGTAAAATATCACAGTTTCCCTGGATTAGTCCTAATCCGCCAATACCAGAACCAATTGCTGCGCCAATACGATGCGCATTTTTTTCTGTGATTTCTATACCTGCATCTTTGATGGCTTGTTTACCAGCAGCAAGCCCATATTGAATAAAAAGATCCATCTTGCGCGCATCTTTAGCCGAAATACCATAATCGTCATGATTAAAATTTTTAACTAGACCGGCGAACTTGGTTGTATGGTTTTCAGTGTTAAAATGCTCGATAAGGCTGATGCCACTCTGTTCGGCACATACAGCATTCCAAGATGACTCAACTGTGTTGCCGACAGGAGATAACATGCCGAGTCCAGTCACAACTACTCGACGTTTAGACACGTATATCCTCCAGGAAAAGGAATAAGTTTCGGTGAAAATATAGGCGGTCGATCGACCGCCTGAATATGTGCATAAAAGCTCTCTATAATTAAATTTACGGCTTATGAGCTATGGCTATTAATATAATCAATAGCTGCTTGCACTGTCGTGATTTTTTCCGCTTCTTCATCAGGAATTTCGGTATCAAACTCTTCTTCTAATGCCATGACTAGTTCGACAGTGTCAAGAGAATCCGCACCTAAATCCTCAACAAATGAAGAATTATTTGCAACTTCATCTTCTTTAACACCTAACTGGTCAGCAATTATTTTTTTAACACGGCTTTCAATACTGTTGTTGGCAACATCTTGGTCTTTAGTGCTCATACTATTTAAATTCCTATTAAAACTCGCTTTCACGATGGTTTTCGTAGTTTAGATACAGGAAAGGCACAACCCAATCCTGGCTATTCGAACCTGATTTCGCATTATTATATGCTATTTTAGCATTAACCATGCAAATGATTCATTGGTTTTTAAATCATACACATGCCACCATTGACATGTAATGTTTCACCCGTGATGTAAGCTGCTGCATCAGAAGCTAAAAATGCTACAGCGCTGGCAATTTCTTTTGCATCACCAAGCCGCCCCACAGGAACATTAGCTAAAATGCCTGCTTGCTGTTCATCTGTCAATGCTCGAGTCATATCGGTTTCGATGAAACCAGGTGAAACAACATTCACCGTAATACCGCAGGTAGCTACTTCACGTGCTAATGATTTACTAAAAGCGATAACACCTGCTTTAGCCGCTGCATAATTTGCCTGTCCAATATTACCCAATGTGCCAATTACTGAGCCGACAGAGATAATGCGACCATAACGTTTTTTCATCATTGAACGCATTATAGCTTTGGATAGACTAAAGATCGAAGTTAAGTTTGTATCAATAACTCTGTCCCACTCTTCTTTTTTCATTCGCAGCAATAGATTATCACTGGTAATACCTGCATTATTAACTAAAATATTAATTTCACCAAATTCTGCACGAATTTTAGATAGAGTACTATCAATAGATTCAGTGTTTGTCACATTCAAGACATAACCTTTAACTTTATCACCAAAATAGCTACTAATCGCCTCGGCACCTTCATTGCTTGTAGCAGTACCAACTACTTTCGCACCACGTTCAGCCAGTAGTTCAGCTATTGATCGCCCGATACCACGACTTGCCCCAGTTACCAAGGCTATTTTTCCATCAAAACTCATGTTTTCCTCAATTATTTATCAACGCAGCGTTTAATGATGCCGTATCATTAATCGCTACCGAATTAATCGTACTCACAATACGCTTAGTTAAACCAGTCAATACTTTACCTGGCCCTATTTCTAATAGTTGCACGATCCCTTGCTCAGCCATGAATTCGATGGTTTCAACCCAGCGTACAGGATTATACAGCTGCCTGACTAAAGCCTGTCGAATACCCTCTACCGAATTTTCGATTTTAACATCAACATTATTTACAACAGCGATATTAGACTTATTAAATACAACTTCTTCTAATGCTTGCGCTAATTTTTTTGCAGCAGGCTGCATCAATGCGCAATGTGAAGGTACACTGACAGCCAACGGTAAAGTACGTTTTGCACCAGCAGCTTTACATAAGGCTGCCGCTCTCTCAACAGCACTTTTTTCACCGGCAATAACAACCTGACCTTGCGAATTAAAATTAACTGTAGAAACCACTTGGCCTTGTTCAGCTTGCTGACACGATGCTAATACTGATTCATTATCCAAACCAATAATTGCATACATAGCCCCCATCCCTGCCGGCACAGACTCTTGCATCAATTGCCCGCGTAGTTCTACCAATTTGACAGCGGATTTAAAATCGATGACATCGGCGCAGACTAATGCAGAATATTCACCTAAACTATGGCCTGCCATTAGTGTAGGCATTTTCCCTTTTTTTCCCTGCCATACTCGAAAAATTGCCACAGATGCGGATAAAAGTGCTGGCTGTGTTTTCCAAGTTTTATTTAATTCTTCTTCTGAGCCACTTTGGACCAAATCCCATAAATCATATCCTAAGACATTAGAAGACTCAGCAAACGTTTCCTCTACTACTGCAAACTCTTTTGCTAGATCAGCTAACATGCCAAGATATTGAGAACCTTGGCCAGGAAAGATCATTGCAAAATTAGACATTTTTATTTTCCTGTATAATTTAAAAACGGATCAGCGCTGAGCCCCAAGTAAAACCTCCACCAAATGCTTCAAGCAATACCATCTGCCCTCGCTGTATGCGGCCATCTCTGACTGCTTCATCAAACGCTGTCGGTACTGATGCTGCTGAAGTATTACCGTGTTTATCCAGCGTAATAACGACTTTATCCATTGGCATAGCCAGCTTTTTTGCTGTTGCTTGAATAATCCGTAAATTAGCTTGATGCGGGACTAACCAATCCAATTTTGATTTATCTAGTGCATTTTTTTCCAATGTTTCACCCACTACATTAGCTAACTCACTCACCGCGATCTTAAAAACCTCATTACCCGCCATTGTGACATAAGTTGGTTCTGAACATTTACTATGCTCTTGATGGCGTAAAGTTAATAAATCACCATAATTACCATCGGCATGTAAATGGGTCGACAAAATTCCTGGTTCTGGTGAACCGCCGACAACGATTGCACCTGCTGCATCACCAAATAAAATAAGTGTACTACGATTATTAGGATCTAATACTCTTGATAATACATCAGAACCAATAACTAATGCCTTCTTCGCCATCCCTGTTCTAATGAACTGATCGCTAATACTCAGTGCATAAGTGAAGCCAGCACATGCAGCAGCAATATCAAATGCGGCACAGTTTTTAATGTCTAATATTTGTTGGATTTGACATGCCGCACTTGGAAAAGCATGGGTCGAAGAAGTCGTTGCTACAATGATTAAATCAATCTCATTAGCTGCGATGCCAGCCATTTCTAA
Organism: Candidatus Arsenophonus phytopathogenicus; assembly: GCF_056113345.1. Lineage (NCBI taxonomy): Bacteria > Pseudomonadati > Pseudomonadota > Gammaproteobacteria > Enterobacterales > Morganellaceae > Arsenophonus > Candidatus Arsenophonus phytopathogenicus. The sequence goes on along the minus strand of NZ_JBUIOB010000015.1, from coordinate 43,585 downwards.
TGCTTTTTGCGCAGCATTAGCACCCATTGTAGATACATTATCTTCTTCTGTTGCGATCCGGCGTTCTTTAATTCCTGTTCGGGTAGTTATCCATTCATCAGAAGTATCTACCATTTTTTCTAAATCAGCATTCGTACGCATCTGTACAGGCAAATAACTACCAGTACCTAAGATTTTTGTATACATTTTGCTTTAATCACTCTTGGGTAGTAAGGTATTCAAGCGAGTCGTAATTCTATCAGGAATTTGCTTTTCTACCGCCTGAATCGCCTGTTCAATTGCAGCTTTAAATGCTTTTTGGTTTGCCGCTCCATGACTTTTAATTACAATGCCGTGTAATCCTAAAAGTGAAGCACCATTATATTGATCAGGAGCCAGGTTCCCAAAACGTTTTGAGATACGTTTCTGTAACCACGGTTTAATCAACTGCATCAACCACGATGAGATCTTATTTTCTGTAGTTGAAGATTTTACTAAAGATAAAATAACGCGTATCACACCTTCCATTGTTTTCAACGTTACATTACCTGCGAAGCCGTCACAAACGAATACATCAGCTTTACCCGTCAATAACTCATTACCTTCTAGATAACCAATATAATTAATAGAAGGCGTTGCTTTTAATATTGAGGCGGCTTCGCGGATATTATCTAAACCCTTATTTTCTTCTTCACCAATATTTAATAATGCTACTCGTGGATTACTTATATTAGCAACCTCTTCAGCCATTACTGCTCCCATCACGGCAAATTGTACTAACATTTGACTATCGCAGTTAACATTAGCGCCTAAATCAAGTACAACGGTTTTACCATGTTCTTGATTTGGCAAAATCGTTGTCAACGCTGGCCTTTCAATACCATTTATTGCCTTCAATATGAGTTTTGCTAATCCCATAAGTACACCAGTATTTCCAGCACTAATACACGCTTGCGCCTGGCCAAACTTCACTAATTCTAAAGCAATCCGCATTGACGAGCCTTTACTTTGCCTGATTGCTTGTAATGGCTTAATATCATTAGCAATAGCATATTCAGCAGGAATAATTTGCAAACGCTCACGCAGCTCAGCACGCTGATCTGCAAGCAATGGGTTTAAAATTTCGGGAATACCAACCAGTAATAATCTTAACTGTGGGTTAGAAACGAGTGCCTGCAATGCAGCAGGAACAGTAATGCGAGGACCATTATCCCCACACATCGCATCTAATGCTAAGGTTAAATTAGCCAAGGCATTAATCGTTTAATAATTAACACAGCAACTATTTATTAATAACCTTGCAACCACGGTAATAGCCATCAGCAGTCACATGATGACGCAAATGGGTTTCACCAGAAGTTTTATCTACCGACACTTCGGCAGTTGTCAATGCATCATGTGAGCGACGCATACCACGTTTAGAACGAGTGGGTTTATTTTGTTGTACGGCCATTGACCTTACTCCTTAAGTACTTTTTTTGACTAGCTAATACGGCGAAGGGATTTGGCTTTTCTGCCTCGTTAGGCAACTCACCAAAAACCATATCCGCTTCGGACACTTCACAGCGTTCAGAGTTATGAACCGGGATCACCGGCAAAGAGAGGATTATTTCATCTTCAATCATTGCTAGCAAATCTATTTGACCCAATTGATCAATAATGATTGGCTCATACTCTTCAGGTAATAACTCAATCCTCTCATCATCAATCACAGGACTAAAACAATAAGTTACATGAACATGGTGGTTAAAATTTTTACCACAACGTTCACATTTTAACGTAACATCAACATCAGAATCGCCTTTTATGACAACTAAATGTTGATTATCTATTGCAAACGATAGCTCACTAGTTACATCGCTATCTATACTTACTACTGATTCTACGACACGCAAAACCTGTTCAGGTGAATAATAATCCTGAATAATCCAATTTTTTTGTGCTGCGCGATGCGCATCAATCGTTAAGGGTAATTTTACCTTTTACATAAGGGGCGCATATTATCTTTGTAATGAGACATAGTCAAAGGAAAAGGCTGCTTTTGCTTATTTTTCCACCAAATATTCGCTATTTAAGCTCTATTTAATTTAAAATGTCTCACCTCATTTGGCTATGGATTTTAGATATTTTATGAAATCAATTGTATTGGCGTCAATGTCATCTTCACGTTATCATCTACTACAAAAGTTAGACTTACCTTTTATTGCGGATGCGCCTAATATAGATGAAACCCCATTAATCAATGAATCGGCAACTTTTCTCGTCACTCGCTTAGCCATTGAAAAAGCAAAATCATTAGTAACTAAATATCCTACACATTTAATAATAGGTGCGGATCAAGTCTGTATCCTGGAAAATCAAATAATAGGAAAGCCACTAACTCATAGCAAAGCAACCAGGCAACTGAAGCAAGCCTCCGGCAAAAAAATTATCTTTTATACCGGACTCTGTTTATTTGATAGCGAAACCAAAAAATACAATGCTAGATGTGAACTTTTCACTGTTTCTTTTCGCCATTTAACAGATACACAAATTGAAAACTATCTTACAAAAGAACAGCCTTATCAATGCGCAGGGGCTTTTATGTCAGAAGGATTAGGCATCACATTATTAGAAAAACTCGTTGGACGGGATCCTAATACTTTAATCGGATTACCTTTAATTAGTTTAATCAATATGTTACGTGCTCACGGCATCAACCCTCTCAATTAACTATCTTACAGCATACAAAAAGCAAACCAGTTTATAATGCAAGCTGGTTTGCTAATTTGATTAGCGATGCATTATTTTTTACGTAATATTGCCAAACAGCTTTTAAGTTTTTGATCTAAAGGGGCATTGAAAGTTAATTTTTCCCCACTCGCCGGATGGATAAACATCAATGCGCTAGCATGTAAAAAAAGTCGTTTCAAACCGGTAATCGTTAACTGTTGATCAAAATTGCGATCACCATAACGGTTATCAAATGCTATAGGATGCTTTGCATATTGTGCATGTACTCTGATCTGATGTGTTCGCCCTGTCATTGGACTGGCATTGACTAACGTAGCATTAGAAAAACACTCTTCAATTTTAAAATGGGTTTCTGAATGTTTACCATCAACGCTGACTTTCACTATCCGTTCGCCACTTTGTAAAATATTTTTTAATAAAGGTGCCTGAATAACTTTAATATGCGACGGCCATTGCCCTTTCACTAACGCAACATACTGTTTTTGCATTTGTTTCAGACGTAACTGTTGGTGTAATAGCCTAAGAGCCGAAAGTTTTTTCGCTATCAGTAAAACACCCGATGTTTCGCGATCTAACCTATGAACAAGTTCCAAAAAACGTGCTTCAGGACGTAATGCGCGTAAAGCTTCAATAACACCAAAATTCACCCCACTGCCACCATGAACAGCTATACCGGACGGTTTATTCAAAACCAGCAGATGCTCATCTTCGTAAAGTATATAATCAGTGAGTGCAGCTACCTTATCCAATTTAGCTGAAATAACATTCTGTTGCTTCTCTGCCAGCCGAACGGGTGGAATTCTGATTAAATCGCCTGCTTGAATTTTATATTCAGGTTTGATTCTACTGCTATTTATTCTTACTTCACCCTTGCGAATAATTCGGTAAATCATACTCTTAGGAACACCTTTTAAACGTGTCAATAAAAAATTATCAATACGTTGACCTGCTTCATCATTATCGATAGTAACAAATTGGACCTGATTCTGTATTTTCATTATCTAATTATAATATTTTTTTTAACATTTTAACTTGTTAAATATTGCGACCGAATATTATGATACCTTGTTTTAGCCTTTTTTCTTAAACTTTGTCAATTTCGTTGTCAAATGCATTTTTTTCACATTTTTCCCTATAAAAACGCAATAAACAGCAAAAGTTATCTTGATATCTACCCATAAGCAATGGAATAATGGACGGTTGCCATAATGTTTATTAAAACAAGCGTTGGTTGGCGTAATTTGAGATCGATCTATTTTTGATAACACATAAACGCAGCAATGGTGTAAGACGGTGTGTAAAATCAAAAAAATAAATTATTGAATTGTGAACAAAGGTTTACTGGATTAGCTAAACTGTACATTGAACGGATAAATTCAGCAACAGTACTAATTTAAGAATGCAGCATTTTATTTAAACGTAGCTTCACCGAAAAATTGCGTTTCAATACAACCGACAACCGCGAGGTTGACGATTTTGTAAAAGTCACGAAACCATCGGTCAACAGTAACCATTTTTAGTCGCAACTTTTTTGACTTAGTAGAATAATGAGTATTTATAATGAAAAGAATGTTAATTAACGCAACTCAACAAGAAGAGTTGCGCGTTGCTCTTGTTGATGGGCAACGTCTTTATGACCTAGATATTGAAAATCCCGGACACGAACAAAAAAAAGCAAATATTTACAAAGGCAAAATTACCCGTATAGAACCTAGTCTAGAAGCAGCATTTGTTGACTATGGCTCAGAAAGGCACGGCTTTCTCCCGATTAAAGAAATTGCTCGTGAATACTTCCCTAGCCATTATCAACCCCACGGTCGCCCAAACATGAAGGATGCTTTAAAAGAAGGCCAGGAATTTATTATCCAAGTTGATAAAGAAGAGCGAGGAAATAAAGGGGCGGCGCTAACGACTTTTATTAGTTTAGCTGGTAGCTATCTTGTTTTAATGCCAAATAACCCTCGCGCAGGTGGAATATCACGACGTATTGAGGGTGAAGATCGCACAGAACTGAAAGAGGCATTATCCTCATTAGAAATACCCGATGGTATGGGATTAATTGTCCGTACTGCTGGTGTAGGTAAATCAGCGGAAGCGCTACAGCAAGATCTACAATATCGTCTTAAACATTGGCAAGCCATAAAAAAAGCCGCGGAAAACCGATCAGCGCCGTTCCTTATTCATCAAGAAAGTAACGTCATTGTGCGGGCGTTTCGTGATTACCTGCGCCCTGATATTGGTGAAATCCTGATTGATAATGCGAAAATTGTCGAAATGGCTCGTCATCATATTGAAGCGATTGGTCGTAGTGATTTTGCAAGTAAAATCAAATATTACAGTGGAGATGTTCCACTCTTTAGCCACTATCAAATCGAATCACAGATCGAGTCGGCTTTTCAACGTGAGGTTCGTTTACCGTCGGGTGGTGCACTGGTTATCGATACCACTGAGGCATTAACCGCTATCGATATCAATTCATCACGTTCAACCCGTGGTGGCGATATTGAAGAAACCGCATTCAACACCAATTTAGAAGCTGCTGATGAAATTGCCCGTCAATTACGGTTACGGGATTTAGGTGGACTAATTGTTATCGATTTTATTGATATGACACCCGTCCGCCATCAGCGTGAAGTTGAAAATCGTCTGCGTGAAGCCGTACGCCAAGACAGAGCACGTATCCAAATCGCTCGGATATCACGATTTGGTCTACTTGAAATGTCACGCCAACGTTTGAGTCCGTCACTTGGTGAATCCAGTCATCACGTTTGCCCTCGTTGTAGCGGCACAGGAACAATTTGTGATAATGAATCACTTTCACTCTCTATTTTACGTTTGATCGAAGAAGAAGCATTAAAAGAAAATACCCATGAAGTACATGCTATTGTACCAGTACCAATTGCTTCTTATCTATTGAATGAAAAACGCCAGTCTGTCAATGAAATTGAACGTCGGCAACACAATATACGTGTCATTATTGTTCCTAACGATCAGATGCAATCACCGCATTTTAATGTGGTCCGCATTCGTAAGGGTGAAGAAGTTTCAGCATCAAGTTACTATCTCGCTCAATATCACGAAGCTGAAACCAATAATCTAATAGATGATGCCGCCAGTGAGAAAAAGTTACCTGAACAACCGGCTATTTCTACTTTTGCTCTTCAATCTCAAGCAGATACAAAAAATGCCGGTGTTGCTAAGGGCAAATCAAGTAAACAGAGTAAATTAACCAACAAGCAAACTTCGACAAGTCTGTTTAATAGAATTACCTCATTCTTGAAAAAATTATTTACCGAATCACAGCAACCAATCGAAAAAGCAGAAAAAAAATCGACAAGTGGTAATGATAAGCGACGTAATAGTGAGCGGCGTAATAATCGTCGGCCAACTCAACGCCGTGAACAGAATGATAATATCGATAACCGTCAAAATCGTGGACATACCGATGAGCAACAATCACGTAAGAACCGTAATCAGAAAAGTCATTTTAATGATACTCAAGAGAGCGCAGCACGTGAAACTCAACAACAGCGTCGCGAGCAGCGAGCTGAACGTCGTCGTCAGGAAGAAAAACGCCAGCTGCAACTTGAAACTAAAACACAACCACTTGACAAGAAAGAGGCTGAAACGGAAAGAACGGTCGTTACCTCTCCTCGCCGTCAACAGCGTCAACTAGCTCAATCAATACGGGTTGCAAATAGTGCCACTGAGCAGCAAAAATTATCTATTGATAAAGAATATCAAGATATTAAGTTGCCTATTGCCAATAGCACAGAGGATAAACCTGGTTTGTTAACTGCCGAACCGATTCTGCCTGCGGAGCAAAAAACCTATATGCCGCATGTCACCGAACAGGTTGAATCTCAAGAAGCAGCTACCAATTATGCTAATGAACGACAAGAAACTATCATTCCGCGGCGATCAAGACGATCTCCTCGCCACCTACGCGTTAGCGGGCAACGCCGTCGTCGTTATCGTGATGAAAATCAAAGCAAATCATTAGTACCATTAAAAATGGCTGTTGCTTCGCCTGAATTATCTTCAGGTAAAGTCTGGATCCAATACCCGATTAAGTTAAATAAATTGAACGAAGTGTCATCAAATAGTAAAAATATGATGACATTTAATGAAAAAACAGCATCTTCTGCCAATCCAATTAACGGTAATGACATCATCGATAAAGTTGAAGTTGAAGCAGAAGAAAAAACAGTGCCAATTAATGAAGCGAAAGTAATGCCTGAAAACAACACTAATGTGGTTGTAGAAACGCTAGTAGATAGTGGAGCAACCGATCAGCTACAAAATGGGCAATCGGTTAATGATGAACTTTTCATAGCCAATGAGATTAAAAAGGATGAATATTCAGTCGATGAAATCAGTCAGGCAAACACAACCGACTCATCGGATAAAAATTATAGCCATGTTCAGCCAAATATATCTTCTGTGACCGATGTCATTGCAAAAAAGGCAAGTCATCGAAAAGAAGAAACTGCTGCGATAAAATTAGTAAAAAAAATAGGCTATTCCCATGCGCCGACCACAAAAGCACCGGCACCAGAAATTATTGAAAGCGGTTTGGAAATTAAAGCTTACGTACGACCTGCGATAACTTTCCATGGTAAAAATGGTGCCGGTGGTCATGTTGCCAGAAATATAGCCACATCCCATATGTTTAAACCCAAATAATAACCAATAAAAAATGCCCTAATTTGGGCATTTTTTTATTCTGAATTTTAAGTAAAACTTACTTATTCGCGTTTAATATCAGAGTACTTTTAGTAAAATATGTATTCTTTATTATTAAATTAGGAATAAATATGTCTCAATGGATTGTTTTTGCCGCAAGTAAAGGAATTGGCTATCATCTTGTACAATATGGTCTTCGGCAAGGTCATCAAGTCATCGCTTTTATTCGTAATGCAAAATATAAAACACGACTAACACAAATAGGATTAGTTACTCGGCAAGATATTGCCATAGAGCTATCAAATATTGCTGAAAATAAGCTAACTTACCAACAAACCTATACGGCAATAGATCCAAATTTCAGTTTTAATATGAAGTAACTATTAAAAAAATCGCTGTAATAAAAAAGTGTTACAGGGAATTCATAAGGCTAAGCAAATTCTATTAGCCGTTAGTATCAGCCGTGGTTTTCAATTTTTGTGATAACTCCCGACGTTCTTTTGATAATTCTGCGTTCTTGATATTATAATCATCGATCCGATCTTCATAATCACTACGCATATTAGCAATTATTGCTCTGATCTCTTCAATGGTCATACCTTCTTTAATATATTCACTTAAGTTATCCAACAGCAAAACTCGTTTCTGATTATCCCGAATTTTTTTTCATTATACGCTAATTCACGTTTGATCTTATTTTTACGACGAAACATACGTACAAACTCCAGTACATTTTGGAATGACTGCTAATTTTTACTTATCATTTCTATACCTTTCAATAAAACATATGCATTATGAATAATAAACTACACGATACGGCGATTAACTTAATGAAACAAGCCAATTTCTAAGATTTTTACTCTGTTTTATTATCTTTGCACTGATAATGACGCTTTTGGTCTGTCTTTATTAATTTTGTGTTATTAATAACCTAAATTTAGTTAAACAAAAAATGATAAATAAGTGAAATTTTCAAAGTTAGCACTAATACTATGATAATTCATTGCATAATAATGATATTCAGCTTAAGTATCCATTAACGGCATATTATTGCGATTGCGGATAATTTAAAATACAAAATTCATTTCTGCTGGACTCATCAATCAGTCATTAAAAATAAGTTAACACAGAGAGTAAAAAAACATTCATTGTCAGATTGGAATATAATAATATTATTAAACAACATATTGCGCTACATAAAAATTAGGAAAATATTTTGGCCAATAAGCAAAAATCCTCATTTCTGTTTCACGATTATGAAACATTTGGGCAGAATCCGGCTTTCGATCGACCAGCACAATTTGCCAGCATCAGAACCGACTCAAATTTTAATATTCTCGAAGAGCCCCAAATTTTTTACTGTGCCCCTGCCGATGACTATCTCCCTCAACCTCAAGCCGTAATGATCACAGGTATTACGCCCCAATATGCAATAGCTTATGGCATAAATGAAGCTGAATTTGCTAGACGTATTCATGGAATATTTAGCATAGCCAATAGTTGTATTGTTGGTTACAACAATATTCGATTTGATGATGAAGTCACTCGTCATATTTTCTACCGTAATTTTTATGATCCTTATGCTTATAGCTGGCAGCAAGGTAATTCACGTTGGGATTTACTTGATGTGTTACGCGCTTGCTATGCGCTACGACCTGATGGCATTAACTGGCCTAGCAATGATGAAGGACTACCTAGTTTCAAATTAGAACATCTGACCACTGCAAACGGTATTGAGCATGCAAATGCTCATGATGCAGTGACCGACGTTTTTGCTACTATCGAAATGGCAAAATTAGTTAAACAAGCACAGCCAAGGATGTTCGATTACTTCTTTCAATTAAGAAATAAAAATGAAATTCGCCAATTGATTGATATTATTGCCATGACCCCGTTAGTGCATGTTTCCGGCATGTTGGGCGCAATACGAGCTAATACCAGTCTAATTGCACCACTGGCCTGGCATCCCGAAAACCGTAATGCCATTATTGCCTGTGATCTAGCGGGAGACATTAGCCCACTGTTAACATTAGATAGCGATACTCTAAGGCAACGTTTATACACACCCAAAGCAGAATTAGCCGGTGAATTAGCCATTCCTATTAAACTGATACATATTAATAAATGTCCAATTCTGGCTCCGGCCAACACACTGCGGGCAGCAGATGAACAACGCATAGCACTAGATCTCGATGTCTGTCTGAATAATTTAGCCATATTGCGACAACATAGTGAAGTGCGGGATAAAGTTATTCAGCTTTTTACCGAACCGCAACCCTTTCCTGAAGCAACTGATGTAGATACTAAGCTTTATGCCGGTTTTTTTGGTGATAATGATCGTTCAACAATGGCTATTATCCGTCAAACTTTACCGCAAAATTTACCCACATTGGATCTCAAATTTGACGATCCGCGCATGAAGCAACTATTTTTTCGTTACCGTGCCAGGAACTATCCGGCCACACTGACAGAACAAGAACAGCTTGCCTGGTTACATCACCGACGCGATAGATTGACCAGCGAGAAAATAGCCGAATATCTGCAAACTATCGAGCAATTATTTATTGAACATCAAGAAGATAAAGAGAAGTGCCTGCAACTAAAAGCACTGGTAGATTATGCCAATCAGATAGCTAGTTAATTGGGTTTCGTCATACTATACAAAAACGGGTTAGCTAATATAGCAAAAGGCCAAATAATTGGCCTTTGCTGTGGTGAAACCGTCGATAGCGCTAAAATTTTCGATCACTAAGCGTCATTCATTTGTGGTAATGGCCGACGAAAACGGCGGGTGATAATTGCCATATAAAAAATCCCAACCGCTGCCCATACCATCCCTAATAGCATGGAAATTTTCTCTAAATTGATCCAAAGCACTGATACGGTTAAAGCGCCCATAATAGGTAGAATTAAGTAATTAAATTTATCCCGCCAAGTATGACAGCGACGCTCTCTAAAATAAAATTGCGAAATAACCGAAAGATTAACAAAGGTAAAAGCAATTAATGCACCAAAATTAATCAATGCTGTGGCAATTTCCATATCAAACCAAATTGCCGTTAACGCCAGCATGCCAACTAAAATGACATTAAAAGCTGGGGTTCGCCATGTTGGATGAACATAACCAAAAAAACCCTCAGGAAACACGCCATCTCGTCCCATCACATACATGAGACGAGAAACTCCTGCATGCGCAGCCATACCTGATGCTAATACAGTTGCACAAGAGAAAACCAAAATAATAGACTGAAAAAGTGCACCAGCAACATATAGCATAATTTCAGGTTGCGATTCATCAGGTTTTTTAAAATGCAAAACATTAGGAAAATACAGCTGTAAAAAATAAGAAACGCCAATAAAAATCAAACCACCAATCAATGCCGTCAAGAAAATCGCCTTTGGTATTACTTTTCCTGCATTTGGTGTTTCTTCCGATAATGAACTGATACCATCAAAGCCAAGAAATGAAAAACATAAAATCGTCGCCCCAGTGATCATCGGAATTAAATGCGCCTGTTCGGAGGTAAAAGGTCGCCCTGACCAAATCTGACCAGAACCTTCACCTTTAGATAATCCATGGATCAAAACAGCTAAAAAAACTAGCATAACAGCGATTTGAATAATCACAATAATGGTATTGAAGTTAGCGACTAAATTGATACCCCGTAGATTAAAAATAGTCATCAAAAAAACTAATCCGACCACAAAAATCCAGGGCGCAACAGCCGGAAAAATAGCTTCCAGATAAATTTTCGCTAACAGTATATTAATCATCGGCATGAATAAATAATCAAGCAAAGATGACCATCCCACCATAAAACCTAAATGTGGGCTCATCGATTTTTGTGTATAGGTATAAGCCGATCCCGCCGAAGGAAATCGTTTTACCAATTTACCATAACTCAATGCAGTAAAAAGAATAGCAATCAAAGCAATGATATAAGAAGAAGGAACATGCCCATCAGTTTTTAATGACACTAAACCAAAAGTGTCAAAAACCGTCATTGGCTGCAAATAAGCCAGCCCCATCATGACAACCTGGATTAAAGTTAATGTCTTAACCAGTTGCGCACGATTATTTATCTCGGTAGATTCTTTACTGAGAGCTAATTGGATATCATGAGACATGGCCAAAACCTCCTACAACTTCCGATTTCGCCTGGCTATTTTGCCTAAATCGATAGTTATAAGGAAGGCTTCGCTCACGCCTATAGGCTGAGAAAAAAGAGAAATGAGAAAATAAGTTATCTTCGAAACCGAACACTCCGTAGTCATCAATAATACAGCAACCATGACCCATTGGCACAGGTGCAAAAATAGATAATTGCGCCATAATAGCATTCCTCACTACGGTAGTCTGCTCTAGTTTGACTACGCGTTTTTTCTAACAGTTGTATCAACTCCGGCCAGGTTTCCGGCCTCATATAAAATTAAATAAATCAGCTTACAAATAAAAAAATAACTGATGCTCATTAATTGCATCAGTTATTTCTGATGGCGCATTCTGCACTTCATCCTATGAAATAGCAATATTTTTTTAATTTTTAATAAAAAAATTAGCTAACTGTTACCATGAGTATAGCTAGCTAACTTTTTAACTCAAAATGATTTTAAAAGTTATAATTTAATCCTAAATTGTAACGGCGGCCATCTAATAGGGCTTTATTATCATTATCCACTAAACGCCTATCTAAAATATTATAAACTCCTGTGAATAAAGAAAGATTTTTGCTCTGCGCGTAATTTATTCCCAGATCAACAAAGGTATAAGAGGGTAATTCATTCGCCATCGATGACCGAGAAAGATATTGATTGGTTCTACCACGGAAATTTACCCGTGTCCAAGCTTCTAATTCAGTGGTTACCTGCCAGCTTAACGATGCATTCGCCATATACTTAGGTGTTTGACTAAAGACTTGGCCCTTAAAATTGCCACTTAGTTGCTCAGAATCTGAGTAGGTGTAATTGGCTGCCATTAATAGATGATCCATAATTTGCCAATCAAATGTCACCTCAATACCACGCAAATTTGCCTTATCAACATTATCACGTGTACTTATAAAATCATATTGACTGCCATTGGGAATAATCGCATTACTACAAGCGGCTAATTTATCGCCACAGAGACGATATTCCATAATTTTATCTTTAAAATCAGTATTAAAAACTGTTACTCCGATATTCAGGTCATCCTGATTATTCCATAACAAACCAATTTCCTGACCAATACTTTTTTCCGGTTTTAAATTTGGATTACCGAGAATGATCCCTTTACTTGTTTGGCCACCAGTTATTTGTCCCCAGTTAGGCGCCACTTGGCGTAAATCAGATGAACGATATCCGGTCGAAACGCCACCTTTAAGTATCCATTGATCATTGATATGCCAAATACCATATAAGCGAGGCGTCCAATGTGCACCAAAATTCTCATCTTTATCCATTCTAATACCAGCGGTTAAGCTGAAATCATTGGTGATCGTCCATTCATCTTCGGTAAATAATACCCAACTCCAACGGGTTAATTTATTAACATTGGCCGCTGTCGGTAATTGGTTGTCTTGATCATGTAAATCTTCATAACGATACTGACCACCTATACTGAGCTTATGTGAATCTAAGTCAAATACTGTCTGGTTTTTAAGTAAGTTATCATTATATTTCATCTTTCTACTTGGGTCCTCTGATTCATCACGTTGAATAAATGTATCCATTGAACCCCATTGATAATTACCGTTATGCGTCAATGCATAGTTATTACGTCGATAAGTGGTATTATCATCTTCACATGACCGTTTAGTGCAAGCACTGGTTTTACCAATCGTCGAGTCACGTTGCTGTTCATCGTGCTTTAAATCCAAATCAAAATTATTCTGCTCATCAGGAGTAAATAAGAATGTTACCCCAGCATTACCCATTGACTGTTTCTTATAACCACCAACAAATTTATCTTCATTACGATGGGAATAAAGACCATTCGCTTTCATTCCCAACACACCGTCAATTAATGGGCCGGCCAGATAAAAACTACCCTGACCCGAATTGCCCGAATTACTAGGTTCAGCGATAGTTGTATCCGCTCGCAAACTACCATGCCAGGTTTTACCTATTTTGCGAGTAATGATGTTGATCACTCCCCCCATGGCATCTGAGCCATAAAGTGAAGACATCGAACCAGCCACAACTTCGATACGTTCAATCGCAACCAAGGGCGTCAACCAGCCTTGTTCTATGCCAGAGCCATCACTATTGGGTCGGGTATTGCGTGTATCTACCCGTTTGCCATCAACTAAAATCATGGAGTGCTACTTGCACCCCCTATCACATGAACACTAGGCAGATCCTTTAATGCATCAGTAACATCACGATAAGCCTTATCTTCTAATTGTTTTCTTTCTATGACTGAAATAGATGCAGGCGCATCTTCAATTTTTTGCCGAAAACCAGCTGCAGTAGTGACAATAATGGTATCTCTATCTTCAGCAGCATAACCGGCAGCAGAAACAAACGTGATAATAATAATTAACGTTAATTTATTTTTATTAAAAAAATTCATTCCCTATTCTCCAAGAAATACCCGGATTATTTATTAGTCAGATAATCGACATACACTCAAATGCCAGTGAAATTAATTTCCCCTGTCTTTTTATTAATTTTTTATTTCACTCGAAAAGCACGGACTAATTAATTTGATATTTTTAATTAGAATAAATTAGCGGCTAATCCATCGATTAATACTTGAGGAACCCCTTGCGAACAGTGCTCAATGCGTCCAACTACACCATAAACATCAGCCAGATTTTCAGGTGTAATAACCTCTCGAGCCGCACCTTCTGCAACCAGAACGACCTTCTTTTAACATTAATATGTGTTCACCGTGTCTTAAGGCAATATTAATATCGTGCACAACAACGATAGTAATAATATCTCTGCGCTTAGTTTCTTTAGCAATTAAATCCATAACATGAAATTGATAATTTAAATCCAGCGCACTTAATGGTTCATCGAGTAACAATAGCTTTGGTTGCCGAATAAGTGATTGTGCCAAACCCACTAGCTGCTTTTGCCCACCTGACAGCTGATCTAAATAACACAGTGCCAGATGCTCTATGCCTAATTGCCGTAGTAGTTTCATAACCTCTAATTGGCAAATTTGATCGCAATTTCCGCCGGCAGCACGTTGGGCAACAATAATCGATTCCAGCACATGTAAATGAACACCATTTGGTAATGATTGCGGTAAATAAACCACTTGTTTGGCACGTTGAGCAAAATTCATCGCCATTAAATCCTGCCCATTCAACCATAACTGGCCAGCAGCGCTATTTAATCCAGCTAAAGAACGCAATAACGTAGATTTACCACTACCATTTGGGCCAAGTAAAACGGTAATTTTTCCAGTTGGTAAAATATCTGTGGATAAATTTTGGATCACCGGACATTTAGGATAACCTGCATTAAATTGATTTATTCGTAATCCTTTTATCATTAAATATTACTTCTATGTCGCAAGATCATACTTAAGAAAAAGGGAACACCAACCAAAGGGGTGACAATACCAACAGGTATAATGACGCCTGGAATAATGTTCTTTGATGCAATCGAAGCTAGCGATAACACTAAAGCACCAATTAAGGCACTGGCCGGTAAATAAAATCGATGATCTTCGCCAAACATCATGCGAGCAATGTGAGGAGCGACTAAACCAATAAAAGCAATAGGGCCGACAAAAGCAACGGATAAAGCCGCCAACATACTAATTCTTAATAATGTCGCCAAACGCAACCGACGGACATCAATACCAAAACTGATTGCACGATCTTCACCTAAACGTAGCGCAGTTAACTTCCAGGCACTCATGATGGAAATGGGAAAAATGAACGCAAAAATGGCGGCCATCATTGCCAGCTTAGTCCAGGTTGCTTTTGCCAAACTGCCCATTGTCCAGAAGACTAGTCCCTGTAAGGTATCTTCCGTGGCAATAAATTGCATCATCGAAACTAATGCATTAAAGGTAAATACTAATGCAATACCAAATAGTACCACGCCAGAAGTTGCAATACGGGTCCAACGGGTGATCGCATCTAGCATTAAGACCGCTAGTAAAGCAAAAATAAAAGCATTAACTGAAATAAACCATTGTTCAGGGATACCGGCAATGCCAATGCCAGAAACGATCGCTAATGCGGCGCCAAAAGACGCGGCACTAGAAACACCTAATGTGAAAGGACTGGCTAGCGGATTATTTAAGATGGTCTGCATTTCAGCACCCGCCACTCCAAGTGACATACCAGCAGTGACAGCCATTAATGCATAGGGTAAGCGAATATCCCAAACAATCACCTGAGTACCAATATCAACACTCGCTGGTGAGACCAATGTTTGCCATAACTTGGCTACTGAAAGACCTGATGGCCCCAAGGTAAAATCAATCACTAATGACAGCACAATTAACATAATGATTACCATCATCAATATAATACGGCGTTTCAATATATATTGATAATGAGCCTTAATATTTATGCCATCATGATTAACTTGCTGCTTAATAGCTGACATAGGTTCAGTTGTCATACTCATTGAAAATAATTACCTGCTTTTTAATGAGTCTTGACTAACCCAGTAGATGCCCGTTGGCTCTATCGCTAAAAATTGACGATATAACTCTTTCATCGTAGTTTGCGGATCCAGATCGGCAAATTTATCTGGATAGAACCATTTAGCAAAAACTTGTGTCACGATAACGTTATAGGGCGAATTATAATAATTGTGCCAAATAGCATAACTGCGACCATCTTTAACGGCTGTAAGGGTATTGATACCTTTACGCTCGGTTATTTTGCTTAAACTAGTTATGGCTGCTTGCTCTGACGATAAAGCACCTAATTGTACTCCTAACTCTTTGCTGCCAGGCATCTTGGCTCCACTGGCAATATAAATTGCAGGATCATCAGCAATGACCTTATCAAGGTTCATCATCCCTAATGGTCCGGGTAACGCATTTTTGGCAATATTTCTCCCACCGGCTAAATCAATAAAATTGCCCATATTACCGTTTCCTGCCGTACCACAGCAGTCTTCGGACGAGCCCGCTCTTAATTCAATAAAAACAGTGGTTTTTTTATCGTTAGCAATTTTATTGGTAATATCCGTTACTAACTTAAGATTTTTTTCATAGAAATTGGCGTATTTTTCAGCCTGTTGCTCCCGATGCAAAGCCTTACCTAATAAGCGAATACTCGGTAAAGTATTTTTTAGTGGCTCACTACAAAAATCAACAAAAACAACTGGTACACCAGCCTTTTCGAGTTGCATGACCAATTCACTATTTTTGCCTGGACCGTGCCCGGATAAACCAAAAATAGCAATATCAGGATTTAAGGTTAATACTTTTTCCGCACTAACACTTTCAGCACTGGTATTACCAATTAAAGGAATTTTGTCAATTTCTGGAAACTTGGCTTTATAAACCGCATATGATTGTGGATCAAGTTTACGAAAATCACCTTGCCAGCCAACAATGCGCGCTAAAGGTTTATTTCCTTCCAGTAAAGCAATCGCATGAAATAAACGTCCTTCTCCCAACAGAATGCGATTTACCTTCTCCGGTACCTGAACAGTGCGACCCGCTACATCAGTAACCGTTACTGACCATGCGGCAAACGATGTCATTAACGTTACACCCGCTAATAAACAACCATTAACGCCCTTGGTGATAAAACTACACGCAAACTTCACTTGATTGCCTCTCCATTCAACTGATCCAATTTGCGCGTAACAATAAAGCAAATAATAATTATTATCAATACGATTATTGCTAACGTTACTTTTTTTTATTTATTCTTTGACCTAGGTAAAAAAATAACGCTCGGCACACCCATAAAATGCGTGTGCCTGGATAGAAAATTGATAGGATTTTTGACAATTATTTGTTTAGATTTTCATCATATTCAGGAAAATCCATCTGCCGATAATGAACAAAATGGGTTTTCTTGACGAGTTTATAACCAAACCATATGACCAGGAATAAAGGGATACCAATATAGGTGGCAATAACACCATACCAGTCAATCTTGTCTGCTAAAAATGCCTGATAATTTTGGCCTAATGTAATGACTAAACAGAGAACAAAAGCAAAAATAGGGCCAATAGGAAAAAAGCCTGAGCGATAGGGTAATTTATTTAAATCATAGCCTTGCAACATATAACCTTTACGAAAACGATAATGGCTAATAGCAATCCCTAACCAGGCAATAAATCCGGTCATACCTGAAGTATTCAGTAACCATAAGTAAACAACCTGGTTGCCAAACATTGAACTTAAAAAACAGAGTGCTGCCACAACGGTAGTTGCAATCAAGGCATAGCGAGGAACCCCACCCGGTGATAAGCGTGAAAAGATTTTTGGTGCTTTTCCTTCTTTAGCCAAGGTAAATAGCATTCGGGTAGAAGCATACATCCCTGAATTACCAGCGGATAATACTGCCGTTAAAATAACCGCATTCATGACGGCAGCCGCAGATAGCAATCCGGCGTTTTCAAAAACCAAGGTAAAAGGACTAACACTAATATCAACCACCTCATTAAGCAGCAAGCGTGGATCCGTATATGGGATAATTAAACTGATCACCAATATAGCAAAAACATAGAATAACAAAATCCGCCAAAATACTTGGCGCACCGCTTTAGGAATATTTTTACCTGGATCTTTAGATTCCCCAGCAGCAATACCAATTAATTCCGTACCCTGAAAAGAAAAACCGACGATCATAGCAACCCCAATCATTGCCGAAAAGCCTCCCACAAAAGGCGCTTCACCAATCTGCCAGTTATGCCAGCCAGCATTTTCTGCTCCACGAAAAATGCTAATAATCATTAATACGCCAACCACAATAAAAATAATGACGGTAATGACTTTAATTAAAGAAAACCAATACTCTGCCTCGCCAAATCCTTTGACAGAAATATAATTAAGTATAAAAATGATAAACAGAAAAATCGCACTCCAAATCCAGCCATCAATCTCAGGAAACCAGTATCCCATCACTAATTGCGCAGCAGCTAAGTCAACAGCGATAGTGACCGCCCAGTTATACCAATAATTCCAGCCAAGAGCGAAACCAAAGCCTTCATCAACGTATCGAGAACCATAAGTAGAAAACGAGCCAGAAACCGGTAAATAAGCCGCAAGCTCTCCTAAACTGGTCATCAAAAAATAAACCATTAAACCAATAATAATATAAGAGAATAAAGCACCACCTGGCCCGGCTTGTGCTACCGTTGCGCCGGAAGCAACAAATAATCCGGTACCAATAGAGCCGCCAATAGCTATCATCGTCAAATGACGTGCTTTTAGTTCTCGACGCAATTTTTTTGTAACGCCCTGTGATGTATGTGTTGATTGTTCTGACATTAATGACCTTTTATTCAACGTGGATCTTAACGTCAGTGATTGTAACAGACAGTGTTACTATAAATAAGCATCTATTCTCAGTTATAAGATACCTTCATAATTGACTAAAAATTATTAGTGTTGCGCAGGATTCTTGATATTAAAACTTTACTGACAATATTCTAACAAAAGTAACAACGACTTAGATAAATGCTTATTTTGATGATGAATTAAATATAATGTACGTGAAAGTTCGAGTTTATCGATATTTAACGCAACCAATAAGCCATTTTTTAATTGCTCTTCAATTGTGAGTGAAGATAAACAACTTATTCCCATGCTATTCATAACAGCATACTTAATGGCTTCAGAATTATTAAATTCAATTAAAATATTGCACTGAGTTAGTTTACTCAATAACAGTTGATCAACAATATTGCGGGTTCCTCAACCGCTTTCACGCAAAATCCAGCCCACATTTTCTAGCTCATGTTGCTTTAATTGACGGCCTGCAAGTGGGTTATTTGGCGCACAAAATACCACCATCTGATTCTTTTTTCCATGGTATAGTGATCAATTCTGATTCATAACAGCTACCTTCAATTAATCCTAAGTCAACCCTGAATTCTTGTACCGCTTTAATCACTTCCGCAGTATTATTTATTAATAATTCAAAAGGAATAGTCGGATTATCATGACGATAATGTACCAATTTGCCTGGCAACATATAGTTACCAATTGTCGTACTTGCTGCCAATTTTACGGCTCCTAAGCCTTTTTTTGAAATCTGTTCAACTTCTGCCGCCTGTTCAAGTAACGAGAATACTTTTGGATATAATAGCCGACCATATTCATTAGTAACTAAACGTTTACCAACTCTATCAAATAACTGCACCTCAAGTTGGGACTCCAAATCTGTTAAAGCAGCACTTACAGCTGATTGGGATAATGACAATGATTGAGCAGCCTGTGTTGTTGAGCCACATTGTAAAATTTCAATAAAAACTTCAAGTTGTCTAAGGGTTATTCGCCTAACAATGCTCACTTTATTAATTAATCACATCAATCAAGCTATCATAATAATCTAGCCAACTATTAATCGGCCACTTTTATTAATAGATAATGAAAAAATAATCTATTTTAAAGATAGATACTAATGATATATGCTTATAACAGAATGAGATAATGCATATTGCATAAACCTATGGTTAAAACAGTTATGGCAACACCTATTAAGCATAAAAATTTTAAATTTATCCCTGGCTTATTATTAACGGGTTTTGTAACTACTATTGCCATTTATCTTGGTAATAACGAATGGTTTGCCAATATTGGACTAAGTGCTCTAAGCTTGGCGATTTTATTGGGCATTGTGATTGGAAACACCGTTTATTTTGCCGTAAAACCCGTTTGTGATGAAGGGATCAGATTCGCTAAACATTATTTATTAAGAACCGGGATTATTTTGTACGGTTTTCGTTTGACATTTCAACAAATTATGGATGTAGGCACGATTGGTATTATGACCAATTTAATTATGCTAACTTCTACATTCTTGATTACGCTGTTACTGGGCAAATATTTTTTGAAGTTGGATAGTCAAACCACCATTTTGATTGGAGCCGGTAGTAGCATTTGCGGAGCAGCTGCGGTTTTAGCAACAGAGTCTGTCATCAAAACATCGGCAGATAAAGTTGCCATTGCGGTAGCAACCGTCGTTATTTTTGGTACCTTGGCTATTTTTCTCTATCCGTGGTTTTATCATCTAAATCAAATACATCACTGGTTTTCACTTGATCCGGCTCAGTTTGGTATTTTTGTTGGCTCGAGCGTTCATGAAGTTGCTCAAGTGGTTGCTGTTGGCCATGCGATCAGCCCTGAGGCAGAAAACAGTGCGGTGATCAGTAAAATGATCCGCATTATGATGTTAGCACCATTTTTATTGATATTATCGGGTTATCTAAATCGCAAAATGATAACTAGCAATTTATCGCAATCAAAGCCCACTATTGTGATCCCTTGATTTGCAATAATTTTTATTATCATTGCATACATAAACTCTTTTCATTTATTGCCACAAATTTTAGTTCAATCCATTATTACCCTTGATACTATTCTATTATCTATGGCGATGGCTGCACTTGGATTAACTACACATATAAGTGCAATTCGACAAGCCGGGATCAAACCACTGGTGATGGCTTTGTGTCTTTTTGGCTGGCTAACTATCGATGGGTTATTTATAAATTCATCGATGCAATCTATTTTTCAATAAAATCCGATAAAATTTTGTTTTTTTATCTCCCCTGTCGTTAACAAACAGACATTATTCATGCCTAAATGACTTAAGCCTATGCATTTCATTTTTTAAGCCAATAGTGTCATAATTAAAATAAAATTAGGAGAAAAAAATGAAATTTGTTGGAGCCCACCTCAGCGCTGCTGGCGGTGTTGATCAAGTCGTACTTCGTGCCCACGAAATCAATGCCACAGCCTTTGCTCTTTTCACAAAAAATCAGCGTCAATGGCAAGCTCCGCCACTAAAACCGGAAACAGTTGAACAATTCAGACTAAATTGTGAAAAATATGGTTTTGACCAACAGCAAATTCTGCCACACGACAGCTACCTTATTAATTTAGGCCATCCTGAAACTGAAGCACTGAAAAAATCACGTGCCGCTTTTCTGGATGAAATGCAACGCTGTGAGCAATTAGGTATTAATTTGCTCAATTTTCACCCAGGTAGTCATCTGAATAAAATTAGCGTTGATATATGCCTCGCCCGTATTGCTGAGTCAATCAATATTACTTTAGCGCAAACTAAAAATGTTATTGCCGTGATTGAAAATACTGCCGGTCAAGGCTCTAATTTAGGATTTAAATTTGAGCATCTGGCAGCGATAATTGAAGATATTGAAGATAAACAGCGAGTTGGTGTTTGTTTGGATACTTGTCATGCTTTTGCTGCAGGTTACGACTTACGAACAAAAGAAGCTTGCTATAATACTTTTGCCCAATTTAATAAAATTGTCGGTTTTCAATACCTACGAGCAATGCATTTAAATGATGCCAAAAGCCAATTTGCCAGCCACGTTGATCGCCACCAAAGCCTAGGAGAAGGTAATATCGGTTACACAGCTTTCAGCTATATTATGAAAGATAACCGCTTCGATAATATACCTTTGATCCTAGAAACCATAAATCCTGAGCTCTGGCCTCAAGAAATCGCCTGGTTAAAGTCGCAACAATAACCAATCTTCAGCAAATGTATCGTTCTTACAATAATAGATGAAAATTAATCTAGTACGGCTATTTTTTATTGGTAAATAGCCGTAGTGTATAACTATTATTGTGATTTTATGATGTAAAAAAATAGATCAATATTGCATTATTGTCTGTTTAATCATCATCTCACTAGGCAATTATTTATAAAGCTGAAAACAAAATTAGATCAATAAATTAGCAGAAACCTTTTTATTAATTTATCAAAATCAACCCTCGATCAAATACAGCATCCGAACACTAGGGTTAAAACCAATTTTAACTAACTGGCAAAATATTAATTTACTTAAATATCATACCTAATGTATCATCAAGCTAGTACACAAAATCAATAATAAAAGAGGCAGTTATAGTAATGGCTAACGAAGTAATACAAAATATTAAACGCCCTTCCATATTTGGTGGTGCTATGATCATCGCTGGCACTGCCGTCGGTGCCGGTATGTTCTCCATCCCTATTGTCACTTCTGGCGTCTGGTTTATCGGTTCAATCATTTTATTAGTTTATACTTGGGTATGTATGTTTTCTTCTGGTTTAATGATTTTAGAAGCCAACATGAATTATCCTTCTGGTGCAAGCTTTCATACCATGGTTAAAGATTTACTTGGCACACGCTGGAATTTCCTAAATAGCATTTCAATTGCATTTGTTCTTTATATCTTAACTTATGCTTATATTTCAGCCGGTGGATTGATCATCACACATAATCTTAATAAGATCATCCCCATAAATCACCCTATGGCCGGTTTATTATTTAGCTCATTGATCGCTTTTGTTGTTTGGCTATCGACTAAAGCGGTTGATCGTCTAAGTACAATTTTGATTGTCGGAATGGTTATTACTTTTATCATGTCTGTCAGTGGCATGTTTAATAGTGCTTCATCCACCATCTTATTCAACAAAAATAGTCTGGATACAAATTATTTACCTTATGCATTTATTGTTCTACCTTATTTACTAACCTCTTTTGGCTATCATGGTAATGTGCCCGGCTTAGTGAAATATTATCATAAGGAAATTAAAGCGGTTGTTCTTAGTTTGTTATATGGCACTTTTATTGCTTTAGTCATTTATATCTTATGGCAATATGCCATTCAAAGTAATATACCGCGCACTGCCTTTAAACAAATCATTACTGAAGGTGGTAATATTGACTCGCTATTAAAACAAATGGATCACAGCACTAATAACAATATTATAAAACAGTGTTTAAATCTGTTTTCTTATATGGCTCTTGCAAGTTCATTTTTAGGTGTGACACTTGGGCTGTTTGATTTCATTGACGATTTTTTTAAATTCAAAGATAATAATCTAGGCCGTTTAAAATCCGCTTTGATAACCTTCATTCCTCCTACCCTTTTAGCTTTATACTACCCTGATGGTTTTATTCATGCTATTGGTTTTGCTGGTCTAGCGGCAACTATATGGGCAGTAATTGTGCCGGCAATGATGGCTAAAGCGAGCCGAAAAAAATTTCCCCATGCAGTTTATCATGCACCTGGCGGTAATCTATTAATTTATTTTGTTATATTTTTTGGTTTGATTAACGCCGTTATCCATATATTAGCGCTATTCAGTATTTTGCCTGTTTATAAGTAGCGCTTCGATTGCCAAGATTAATTTCAACGCCTCATACTTCGTGCTAATAGTTGTCATGAGGCAAATTCTTAGTAAGCATCACTTTGTATTCTAATTGCCGGTAATTTTATTATAAAATTGGGATTATAATTACTTAATGAAAGGAACTCATATGGCTAGAACGAAT
This sequence comes from Candidatus Arsenophonus phytopathogenicus, assembly GCF_056113345.1. Classification (NCBI taxonomy): domain Bacteria; kingdom Pseudomonadati; phylum Pseudomonadota; class Gammaproteobacteria; order Enterobacterales; family Morganellaceae; genus Arsenophonus; species Candidatus Arsenophonus phytopathogenicus. The sequence goes on along the minus strand of NZ_JBUIOB010000015.1, from coordinate 19,750 downwards.
GAAATAAAACGAGGCTATGCGGTAAGCTTAAATGGTAAGTTACTATTAGTAAAAAAATATTGATATTCAGACACCAAGTGCACGAGGTGCTAGCACACTCTACAAAATGCGTTTTACTGATATTAAAACCGGACAAAAAGTTGAAGAGCGTTTTAAGGGTGATGACAATCTAGAAACAATCCATTTAACTCATCGGGCAGTAAGTTTTTCTTATGTTGAGGCTGATGAATATGTATTCATGGATAATGAAGATTTTACTCCCTATAGTTTCAATAAAACAAATATAGAAGAAGAGCTTTTATTCTTTACTACTTCAGGAACACCTGGACTGCAAGTTTTAGTAATGAATAACCAGGCTATCGCGTTAGAACTTCCACAAACTGTCGATATGGTAATTGTAGAGACAGCACCAAGTCTCAAAGGAGCATCAGCCAATGCAAGAACAAAGCCAGCTATGATGGCAACCGGGCTAATAATACAAGTTCCAGAATACTTATCCATCGGCGAAAAAATTCGCATTCACATTGCAGAACGCCATTATATGGGCCGTTGTGACTAAAATCGACAAAAATTAAACGATAGCTGCTCTTACTTAGAGAGCAGTTATATTAAAAAAATAAAAGTGACTAACTTAAAAATAAAATCAATCATAGCTAATTTCCAACATACCCTGTTTTTTTGTTTTTATTAAGCCACAAAAAACGGGTTTTACCATATTTAATTAGTGATTTTTGTCGCTGATTAGTTAATAAATCCATACTTATCTTCTGGGTTGCCATGTTTCCAGCATTATCCCAACAATTCGTTTCTAGCATAATATCATTTACAATATTTTGACAGGCAGGTACAGTAATAGCGCCATAAAAATGAATTACACCGCCAGTATCTGATTCACTATAAACTTGAGATGATAAAGTTAATATCAGTAGAGATATAAAAAAAATTTTTATTTAAATAATAGGGTATCTTAGGCTGGGCATTGCCATATTTTTTATATAAAATCATAAAAAGTTTAATCCTGGTCAATAAATAAAATTACTATTAAATATTTTTATTAAAAAATTACTGAGAAATTGCTAATGATTTATTAAAATAACATTTACTACTATAACTCAATATCTTGTTGAATCATGAAATATGGCTAACCGCAAAATTCCACATAAGATAGCTTCTATGTAATATCAAATTGTCTATTTTATCGTTTTAAATATAACAACTGATTACTCATCTTTATTAAAATATTTTGTTCTTTATTAATCATTTTAATTTAACCGCTATTTAAATTTATGGCTCTCTCGTCATCACGACTATTTGTTTAATATAACTTTATTATAATAAATATCACAAATATCTAACTGATAAAGTCAAAAATAATTTAGTAAAGTAAAAACAACGTATTAGAGAAAATTTTTAAAATAACAATTTCTATATTTATACAAAATTGAATAATTTTCTGGTACTGAAAAACAGACTAAATTTTATTAAAATTTAACAAAAAAATAATAAATCAACAAAATATTACTAACAAATTTAGCTTAATTTTCTATTAATTAGCTAATTTTAATTGCTAATCATCAATATACTGATTTTTTAAATAGTATATTTAGCTAAAATATTAAACCTTTTATTCAATAAGCTTATTTACATCGACACTAGTTATTTAATCAAAAAATTTTTATTTTTTGTAAATTAATACAAGAAAACTCGCCATTTTTTATTTCCTTGTATAAACTTGTTTATGTTTAACATATCAATATATTTGAAATAGGTACTCAATCATATACATTTATATAACGAACAATAGTGATGATATTTTAACCTTTAGCTAACAAAATAAAATATCGTCAAATTTACATTATACCGAATACCCACATAAAGATAACAAGGGATAAATCAATAATGGTTAAACTTCAACCGTTACTGAGATACTGTATGAAGCCTACTCCAACACTAATCATTACTTTATTACTATCCGCTTGTAATTCACCAAACTCACCGCTATATAAAACACAATCTAACTCACTTTATCAGGTATCACAAGCCGAGTTTGAACAATTAGTACGCAATGTGGAAATTAAAACAAAAATATTAGAGCAGTATGCAAACTGGAGAGGAGTCGCTTACCGTTTTGGTGGTACAACAAAGAAAGGTATTGACTGTTCAGCCTTTACTCAACGTATGTTTAGTGAGCAGTTTGGTGTTGATTTACCTCGCTCAACAGATGAACAACAATATACCGGCCACTGGGTCAGGCAACAAAATTTACGCCCTGGCGATTTGGTTTTTTTTAGAACCGGCCCAACTAATCGGCATGTCGGTATTTATATTGGTAATGATAAATTTGTCCATGCCTCAACAAGTAGCGGTGTAACAGTTTCTGCAATAAATGATGATTACTGGAGTAAACGTTATTATGTAGCTCGTCGAATCATTGATACGTATTAATATTTAATGAGAATAATAACGAGATGGTAGCGTTATTGATTTCGCAATAGCAACACCCACTGTTTTAAAATAACAAATCGCTAAACTTTCATCTTCATAACGAATAAAAAGGCAAACTTGACCCTACCATTCAAGCAAATCATTAGCAATTTGTATTTCATCTAAAGCTGAACTTAAATACTTTAATACCGCCAAATTATCGCTAATATCATAGCAAAGCACCTTAAAGCCAATTAATATATTAGACTCGGAGCTGGATATATTATCAGGCATTACCTCAATTTTTTTCACCTGTATGCCCTGTTAACCATCGATAATTTTGTGGAAAACGATGAATGACAGATAACTTTAAATTACCCACTAAAAACCCTATATTATAATTAATTATATTATTTTTCTATTTAAGTAAAAAAATAACTTAACATACTAACTTATCAAGCTATTTTATACTTGCTCTGGTATTTTACATCATATAAATATTATAAATTATTGTTATTCTAATATAAAAACTTATCCTAAACAAAATAAAATCTGTTAAAAATCAACAAAGCATATTATCTTTCAATAGTAAAACTGTATTATTTCATTTAATTCTTTATAAAAAAGCCATATATCAGATAATTAGCTAAAATAAGCAGTAATGAAAGATAAAAATGAAATAATTAATAAATTGATTGGCTCATGAATTGAGCCTATCTAAATTGTGATTGTTATCGAAGTAAAAGATAAGAAATTACATTGAGTTCATATTAATAAAGTATTTAAATAACGATACAACACTAATGAAATTTATTACTTTATTAAAATCCTAATCACATTAGTCTTTACTGTAATTAGCCAACAACACAAACCCCATTGCAAGACAAACACATAACCCCATAAATCCTACCATCGGCCACACTGTGGTTGTTTTAAAACAAGAAAGCAAATAACCAAAAAATGCACCGATACCAAAACGTATTGTGCCAACTAAAGATGAAACTGTACCCGCAATATGTGGATAATTATCTAAAATGACAGACATAGCATTAGAAGAGATCATAGCAATACTACCAACATAAACAGCAACACCGAATACCATAGGAATAAAACCTAAGTCCAATATAGTACTGAGGATCAGCCACATTCCCATAATGAATTGCAATGTTAAGCCCATATGTAACATTTTTAATGCGCCAAAATGGCGTACATAACGGCCATTAAGCGTGGTCAGTAAAAATAAAAAAACAATATTTAAACCAAAATAATAGCCAAAATGCTGTGGCGAAACCCCATTTAATTCAATATAGACAAACGGCCCGGTATTTAAAAATGAAAACAACCCAGCAAAGGAAAATCCACTAGCAAGAATATAACAGAAGACTTGTCTAGCACGAAACAAGGTAAAAAGTTGTTTTATCGTATTACGTAAATGAAATTTTTGTCTTTTTTCCTTAGGCAACGTTTCTTGAATAAAAAAAGTAACTAATAACGCCCCTATGATTGCAGCTATGGAAATAATCCAAAAAATGGCATGCCAGGAAAACCAAATCATTGCCATCCCACCTAAGATCGGTGCTAATAATGGCGCGATCGTCATAACTAGAAAAACAAAAGACATGCTTCGTGAAAATTCATCACTACTAAATATATCTCTCATCAAAGCAGTGATGACAACACTTGCTGCCGCTGCCGATAATCCTTCTAAAAAACGAACAAAAATAAATTGCTCAATATTATTGGCTAAAGCACAAATTGCTGAAGTAATCGCAAAAATAATTACGCCGCCTAATATTACTGGCTTACGCCCTATACTATCAGCCATCGGGCCATAAAACAGTTGACCTATTGCAAAGCCCAAAATATAACTATTTAAGGTCATCTGAACTTGGCCGGTATCAACATTAAAACTTTTTGCAATCGATGGCAGACTAGGCAAATACATGTCAATGGCTAATGGCATCAACATGGATATAAGGCCTAAAATCAGAATTAGGCTGAAATAAGAGGAACCCTGACGTTGCATACTAACATACTCCCAAATCGAGCAAGTAAAAATATAATTTAAATAGTTTTTATTTTTTCTTTCGTTAAAGAACGATATTCACCAGCCCCTAATGCTGGATCAAGATAAATACCACCAATACTCTCACGGTGCAGCGCACAAACGTAATTACCCACCGCGGCAAACATTCTTTTGACTTGGTGATACCGGCCTGCGCTAATTGTCAAACGCACCTGCATTGATGAAACTATCGCTATTTTGGCCGGCTTTGTGGGTGATTTTTCACCTTTAAGCCATATACCTGCTAAAAACTTATCAGCTACATCAGTCGAAATCGGTTGTGTCAATGTGACAAGATAAGTTTTCTCACAATGATGCTTTGGCGAGATAATTTTATGTGTCCATTTACCATCATCAGTTATAATTACTAAGCTGGTTGTATCTATGTCTAATCTGCCGGCAATATGTAACTTTGTTATAGCTGGCTCATCAATAAAAGATAAAATTGTTGGGTTAACATTATCTGCCGTCGAACAAACATAACCTTGCGGTTTATTAAACATAAAATAACGTGGGCCAATAATATGTTGTAATACTATATCTTCATAACTAACTACCATTTCAGGCGTAATTTGATGAGAGCCGGTTTTTATTACTTCATTATTAACCATAACTTTTCCTGCCCGTAATTCTCGCATAACCAAGCCACGGCTAATTGTTAGTTGTTGAGATAAAAACTTATCAAGTCACATCATGATTTTTAAATGTATATGAAAGGGTTAGAATGCATATGTATTATTATGCTAAATCATTGGATGATTACAATAATTGCTTTTAAAACAATCCAGATAATAAATAACGCAAATAACTATAAGGCATCAATTATACCAACAACTTGTTAGAGAAGATATAGCTTGCTACAGTAGATTTTATTTTTAATATAGATTACTTCAATATAAATTAACAAAAATTGCCACTCTATTTGTTATTTATTTTTAATATTCAAGTTAATAATCATGATAGTTACGCTAAGACCATATCAACAAGAGGCCGTTAATGCAGCGATAAACTATTTTCGACGCCATAAACAACCTGCGGTTATTGTGTTACCTACTGGCGCAGGAAAAAGTCTGGTTATTGCTGAATTAGCCCGATTAGCCCGATTAGCCCGATTAGCCCGATTAGCCCGATTAGCCCGATTAGCCCATGTAAAAGAATTAGTTGAACAGAACCATAATAAATATCAAGCCTATGGGCTAACCGCCGACATTTATGCCGCCGGACTTAATAAAAAACAAAATGAAAATAAAGTTATTTTTGCTAGCGTACAATCTGTGGCAAAAAATTTAGCTGATTTTAATACTCCTTTTTCACTGTTAATTATCGATGAATGTCATCGCATCAGTTTAAATAACGATGGTCAATATCAACAAATCATTCAAAAATCACAACACAATAATCCTAATTTATGTGTTTTGGGATTAACAGCAACACCTTATCGTCTGTCTGAAGGCTGGATATATCAGTATCACTACCATGGTATGATAAAAGGTGATGATAACTGTTTTTTTCGTGATTGTATTTATGAACTACCGTTAAGGTATATGATAAAAAACCATTATCTTGTACCACCTAAACGTCTAGATATGCCGGTTATTCAATACGATTTTAGTCAATTGCAGATAAGCCAAACGGGTATTTTTAATCACGCTGATTTGGATCAGACAATTAAACGTCAGCATAGAGTCACTCCCCTGATTATTCAGCAAATTATCGAATATGCGCATTCCTGTCAGGGCTGTATGATCTTCGCCGCTACCGTTGAACATGCCAAAGAAATTTTGACATTATTACCTAATGATGATGCAGCATTAATATGCGCAGAAACGACGGCAATCGTCCGTGAAAAAACTATTGATGCTTTTAAAGCGCAAAAAATTCGCTATTTAGTCAATGCTTCTGTCTTAACTACAGGTTTTGACGCTCCTCATGTCGATCTGATTGCTATTTTGCGTCCCACTGAATCAGTTAGTCTCTATCAACAAATAATTGGTCGCGGATTAAGATTATTTCCTAACAAAAGCCAGTGTATTATCCTTGATTATGCAGGAAATACCCATGATCTTTATATGCCAGAAGTTGGCAGCCCTAAAAGTGATCCACAAAACGTAGCAGTTCAGGTTTTTTGCCCACTTTGTCATTTTGCCAATCTATTTTGGGGGAAAAGCGATCCAGACGGTCAAATCATTGAACATTACGGCCGTCGATACCAAGGCTGGGAAGAAAAGCATAATGGACAAAAAAAACAGTGTGAATTTCGCTTTCGTTTTAAACAATGACCCAACTGCAATGCTGAAAATGACATTGCAGCACGACGTTATCATCAATGTCAGGCAATTTTAGTTGATCCGGATGATATGTTAAAAGCGGCGTTAAAATTGAAAAATTCCCTGATCCTTCGTTGCGGTGGCATGCAACTGACTACCGGATATGATAAGAAAGGAGAATGGTTAAAAGCCACTTACTATGATGAAGATGGTAAATAAAAATAAAAAACTTACATATCAATTAATTAAAAATATATAGCTCATTTAATATACGCATTTACACGTAAAAACAAGCGATTTCACTCACTATAAATCAATTACTTACGGCTTATAGTGAGTTCTAATTTTAAAAAACCACTTACACTCAACCAACAACTAATAGTTAACAACTTCCTCCAACGCTGCTAATATGATGCCCGTTGGATTGGACTGTTTTTTTGCGGTGAATAATGCTTAATGGAAATCTAAGCGACCAAAAAGCGGTTAATTCCAGAAAAGAATACCGATGTTTGGATGGCAATACTGGCAAACGGTACGGGTATAATGACTTAATATATTAATTTTCCCACGTTGGCGGGCGCGATGTTTGACTAAGCTATTTAGAGAGTCATGATAGATGATGTTTTTTATCATGCCTCATTGAAAAAAAAGCCATAAATAATTATTAACTTTTTAGTGAAAAAAAAGAATGCACAAATGAATAATATATACGGCAAGTTAGCGATAATACTGATATATACTTTTATTTCCACATGTACATCTTTTTTGATCGCAAAGATCACTGGCTTTGAATATGACAAAATCCAATTAATATTATTATCTTTTACGATTATTATCGCATGCTTGTCATGTTGTTTTGTCTTTTATGTTTTTTATGCATTATGTGCTTTGACAATCTTTTATCTCCCTGTAGGTTTCATGCATGGTGCTCCACGGTGGTTTTTTTTTACTTCAACTGAAGCTACAGATAAAACAGAGACTTTAGATTTCATAAAATCAATACCTATAATATACTATGCTTATATTCTGTATGGTATTTTTTCAATTTACATTATAAGACTTCTTTTAAAAAAAACCTTCCGCCAATCAAAAAAAAATATATTGTTATTTTCAATAACACTTATTGCTCTAGCACCATTCAATAAAGTTATTATAAATTTTTACACATCAATAACCCATTCTATAAACAGAGCTTATAAGGAAATTAAAACTTTAGATGAATTGCATTTTGACCCAAAATGGGAAGTGTCAAAAGTAAAAAACAGATATAAAAATTACGTTATAATAATAGGTGAGAGCGCGAGAAAAGACTATCATTCAGTATATGGTTATCCTGTTAAAAACACACCTTTTTTGGACTCTGTGAATGGCGTTTTCATAGATGGTATGATGGTTAATGGCATTGCGACAATTCCTTCTTTGAGATTTGTGTTAGCATCCCCAGGTAATATGGATAAAAAAAATGAGTGGTTTTCTGATTATAACTTTAATATTGTTGATTTAGCTAATAAGTCTGGATTTAATACTTTTTGGATATCTAATCAGGGTAAATTAGGCTCTGCTGACACATCTATAACGGCAATAGCCAACAGAGCCAATAAAAAAATATTTATAAAACAAGGGGCGCATTATGATGATGAAATATCTGGTAATAATAGTTACAATAAAATGGATAGCGAACTAATACCTCTGTTTAAAAAAGAGCTTATTGACTCAGAGAAAAGTGACAAGCCAAATGTTTTTTTCATACACCTATTTGGGAACCATATAGAACCATGTTCAAGATTGGAAAATAATAACGTAGATTTATACAAAACTTATGAATCAAAATATCATGAGATTTCTTGTTATGTGGCCGCGATAAAGCAAACTGATAGTAATATAAATGAAATATTTAACATTCTAGAAAGTCAATACGTCAAGTCAAAAAAGGAATCCTTCTCAATTATATACTTTTCAGACCATGGGCTAACTCATTACAAAAGTGGTGACACTATATTATTTAGAAATATTAATCCTGGCAAAGAACATTTTTCCGTACCATTTTTGAAAATATCAAGTGATGATTCAAAAAGAACCATGATAAAGAAAAGGAAATACCTTTACTATTTTTCCGAAAATTTTACTGATTGGCTAGGTATTAATTTAGTAAATAAAAAGAAGCACCTAAATTATAATTTCTTTACTGAAAATGATTCTCCAGATATTTACGGTGTGGATAGTTTGATAGAAAATCACAATGGAGATCCTGCCATAGATATATCTCCTTTCTTAAAAAAAAGGATTATTGATACCAACTAGCATCCATTGACTAGTTATCTAGTATGCCGAACAATCCAGTCCTCCATTTCATGGAGGATATCAACAAATAGCAATATCAATATTTGTATATTGCGGCAACGCCAATACTTTCATTTTTTTTGTTGCAAACAATTGTAACGATACTGACTCGTTGCTTCCTATATATATTGTAACGCTCCTTAATGAGATAGATGCTGTTCCTTTGCTTACTTTTGTATAGGCAAGCCTAGCTATCTCGCCTGTTGTCTGTTTGGATAGCCTTAACCCAACATAAGCTTCTTCTATAGCGTCAACAGTTATCATTCCTGTCAAGGTATAATACCTGGATTTCTTCGGTGTAAACGTTGAGCCAGAAAATTCACCGTTCAAATCAAAAATTTTTGCATCAAAAGAAAAATCCAACCACTCATTTAAGTGAGGGGAAGAATCCAATTTCAAACCTAAGCTAATATAATTGCCAGCCGAATAAGTATTCTTATAAAGAGGATTAATGCTTCCAATTTCTGACACATATCCTTTATCACCTGAAAAAATATGACCCTGCTCACCAAAATCATTATTCAATATAGTGAGGTTTAATTTCTCAGATTGCCTAGCAAGCTTGATACATGCATCTGACCCTTTCGACAAGACTTTATTGGCATTTATCAAAATTTTTCCTGCATTAGCGTTAGATATATAAAGAGCTTGACTTAATGGTTTATCACATCTTTTATATGATTCAGGATCTATGTCATTAAGAGAAAACTCAATATTATCAAAAAATACATTTTTTGGGTTACTACCATAGGTATGGCAACGTATAGACCCTACCGAGTTTCCGATAAATTTTATATTGCGGCATCCTTCGTCGTCATCATTGCCGACTGAAACTCTTAGTTCTCGGCATCGATTGTTGGAAACAATAACATCCTGTGCTCCAGCCATCCAAATGTCATGAGAACAAATATTATTAGCTACAATAGCATTCGATTCTTCACTATCTTCGATCTGTATCCCCGCCTCAACATCCGTGATAGTATCGGCAACGCCATTTTCTCTGTTTCCTGTTATAATGATGTTTTTTGAAGAGGTGATGCCATAAGCAGACGTGTTTAACCCCAAAAATGTCTCATTATCACAGTATCTTACTCCATCGCCATTTATAACGAAGAAATGACCCGCATTAACTTTATCAGGCGCGTAGGATTTACATGATTTTATTACAATATTTTTGACGGATATACCTTCTTTGCTTATTGGTATTGCTCTTATCGCGTAAAACAAGCCTTTAAAAGTTGACCCGAACACGTTTAAATCACTTATCCCTGAATTAGATTTCACCTGTATGCCAACCACCCTTTTTGTTGCTTTTACTGAAAGGCATAAAAAATTAAAGTTATTTTCTTGAACGTTGATACATCCTTCTTCATGGTCAATATCAACATCAAATATCATTTCTGCATCACCTTCTGAATAGAAGGTACAATTTTCAGAAGTTATGTATAATTCTTTCTTTGACAAGTATTTTCCTTTCGGAAAATAAATAGCACAACCCAATGATGCCACTTTTTGCAATGCGGCAAAATCATCCGTTACACCATCACCTTTGGCGCCAAAATCCTTGACAGAGACAATATCAGTCAGCGATAGCCCAGATAGCCTGTTCGTGAAAAGGCGTTCTTTTTTAAATCTCTGGGCAAATTGGTCAGGATCATACTTTAGAATATTTGAAAAATAGAACTGTTGCGCACCATAGCTGTCATACACCACCATCGAATGACCTGCTACTGTGACAAACTTGGCAATTTGACCATTGTAGACTGGATATCCAGCTTGATTGATGATAATAGGTTGTGCAACTGGAACATGTGATCCGTCTTCATTTTCAAGATATACCTGAATCTGGTTTTCTGGGATGGTGGGATCCATATCGATTTTACCGATATAAACTTTACCATTGCTTGCGGCAGCAAACTTTCTTCTCAAGGAGAAGAATTGGCTTGGCATACTCACGACAACATTAGGCATAATATCTGACATTTTTTCTCCAGATGAGATTAATCTAACCCGTTATACTGGTGTATTGTTAAAATTTTTATATGAAATGTAAGTAACAGTTCAAATTGATTGATAGAAGGGCTACTTCCCTTCTTCATCGTCCTTCATCCCAGTTAGAATAGCTATGATTCCAGCAGATTTAATAGCTTGATATTCAGCAGGTGTTAGTTCCTGTCTTAATATCTTGCTAATAGTAGGATTGGACGTTAAACGTTTTTCAGCCGCTGTTATTGCTGCTTCTGACCCTCCAGCCCGTACAGCCTTCACGCCTTCTTGCAGCGACTTTTCAACTACATACTTAACACTTCTTTTCTCAATAGATTTCTCTATGAGCCTACTGAGCAAGTATTTACCAGAGGCTATGGCAGCACCGCCAATTCCTGCCGTAGAAGCAGCCGAAACACCAATGAACAGGTCAAGACCTCTATTTGCGGAGGCCTTTAATATCTGACCAGCCACACCACTAACCCCAGACTCCAACTCCTTTAACGATGAGGCTGTCCTACCCGTTTGCTCTACTTTTTTAAGATACGCACTTGCATTTCTAGCTAACGTTCCATAAGCAGAAAGCAATTCGGCTTCTTTTGGTAAATATTGACGGATAGCTGAAATATTTTGAGGAGTCAATATCTCACCCATATTTTTAGCCCCTGCGCCTAATGATTCTCCTCCTTTAGAACCTTTCTCAACTCCACGGCTTAATGCTGAGGCAAGCATTATTCCTCTTTCTTTCTCGGGTAATGACCTAATTATTTTGTGCACCGGCGTTAATCCATTTTCAGATGAATTTCTCAATGCGGAATTTAGGTTTTTAACGAGCTGATCGTTATCTAGCGATTTCCCGAAAGCTTCCCTAGCGGAGTCCCTCATAGAAAAGTATTGCTTGGATAAGTCGTTTGCCTTTTCCCAATCATCCAAAAAACCATACTTACTAGACATAATCCTCATATCTTCCGTTAGCGCTTCCTTGACTAACGTAATTTTCCTTGCTCGATTGTCTTTCCCTGCACGTATTGCGGTGCCTATTGAGTCAGATAACTCACCTCTCCACTCCTTCATCTGCTCGAACGTCATCGGTTTTTTTGATTCCACCAAGAACTTCTTCACTGATGAATCATCCACCCTTGAGATAGCATTATCGGCAAGCATTTGCGCCCTAGCATTAGCGGCCTTTTCTTTTGCTAGTGGGTTGGAGGTATTACTCAGCGCCTTCCATGCATCTTTCTGTTGCTTATCAATAGTATTTAGACTACCAACAACTCTATTTCTGATTGACGCTGTTTTTTCTGATGATGCCCCTCTCTCCGCTCCAAGTCTTTTTAAATCGGCTTGAAGCCTATCGGTTATTTCTTTTAATCCTTTTTCTTGAGCATCACGAACAGGACCAGCAACAGAAGATAAGACACCTTCAACATCTTGCAGTCCTGGATTTCCACTTCTCTGCCCTGGAGTTAATGCGTTTATATCTACGCCTGCTAACTTGGCAGCATCATCTACAGAGGGGCTTACTTCTGAAAACGCACTATTTAACGCCTCACGACCCGATGAAGTTCTGGCAGCGTTAACTATCTCATTATTGGTTCTTGGGATACTTGCTTCAGATACAGTGTGCTCTATATTTCCTGATAACTTACCGGCCACCGTATTATAAGCCTTACCTAATAGCGGAGTAATCGCTCTTGCTAATCCACTACCAGCAACCCCAATACCCAAATCAGTCGCTAAACTTTTTGCATTATTTTCCTGACTATTCTGCGCTAATGCACCTACAATATTTTCACCCACCATATCCGCTAATTTAGTTGCACCACGCTCCAGTCTTCCCGCGTTAGCAACAGAAGCCAACGCGGCCGCTCTTCTTCCTGCTCCAACACCAGGAATAAGATAAGGGACAATTTCAGCACCCAATTTTGCATACGGATCTTGTGGCGTTAAATTATCAGGTAATTCCAATCGCGGTGATGGCGTATAAGTCCCATCACCAATGCCTAACTGATTACCCGCCCATGAAGCTCCAGACATAAAAGCATCTGCGATTTCAGGGGCAATATTCGCTACATTAACTCCTGCTTGAAGAAGTCCTTTTCCTGCCTCAGTAATAGGATTACTCTCTTGGTTTTGAGTAGATCGTCTTTGTTGAATTAATCCAGCAATTCGTTGAGCGCCAGTCTTATCACCTGCTGAATCCGCATTCCTTAAAGCAGTAAAAAGCTGCTCTTCTGAATAATCATTGATAGCCATGATTACCTCGATAAATATTTGTTTAATAAATCATCATCTGATATATTTGAACTATCAATATTATTGTTTTCAGTTGTCTCTACTGGTTTAAAATCAGGATAATTTCTTTTAAAGGCATCATTAACTCTTTTCTTAGCACCTTGTGCATAATTTATTATTTTATCTAGATTTTTACGCATGACTTCCGTTGATTGTTTCCCTGAAATATTACCCAGATTAGCCTGCAATTGTTGTACTTCAAAATTGCTAACATTACCTAAAGCACCACCCGTTTTTGAAGCATCTCGCATTGCCTGCAAAACAGCAAAACCCGTTTGTGATCTTAGTGACGCAAGTTGAGCATCAATATCATCAGCTGCACTGCCAGGAAAGTTATAAAGTCTCCCAGGAACGCCTGTCGTTCTCCATAAGCTCGGATTATCTCTTATAGCTTTAGCTTCTTGTGCTAATCTATCTAGTTGCTGAACACCATTATCTAAAGCTAATTTAGCTTGTGTTTGGGATTGGTTTTTTTTCTCATTTGCTTCATTTATTTTTTGTTTATTAGCCGCTATTTGTTGCGTTAATGCTGCTTTGCGTAAGTCGTCAGTTGCATTCTGAGCTTGTCGATCCAGTTTTTTATTCTCGAGTTCTGCTTTCCTTATTTCTCTATCTAAAGCAGCATTCTGAGCAGAAATATTCTGACCACGAACTGTTACCGCCAGTTTATCTCTGTCAATGTCCCGCCCTTCCTGTTTATCCTCAACGTCGAAATAGCGCTTGGGGTCAGCGTGAAAATGAATTAAATCGGTCATTTTATCAAACTGCTGAGGGTCTTGTTTGTAGGATGAAAAAGCCTCCTCGGGTGTCAAACCGAATTGACCTAATAGGGGTGCATTTTTCTGCAGTGATGCCATTAGTGATTGATCACCCCTTTTCGCCGCAAGACGTAGATCCATGGCTGCTTGTCCAATAACCTGATTTCTGTCCTGGTCAATAAAACCCATCCCTTTTTGAATGCGTTCGATTTGTTCAGGGTGCGCCGCTGCGAGTTGCTTCATTGCATCACGATCATTAGCCGCATAAGCTTGACCAAATGATTTCATAAAATCCGCTTCTGTCTGCTGTTGTTTGTTCGCCTCTAATCGCTCAGAAATAGCCCCTAAACCCTGCGCTAACATCACTCCTGTATTCGGCCTTTCTGCGTATTGTGGGACGGTGGGTAAACCTAAGCCCCCTGCCGTTTGATTTTCTATTTGCAGATTGGGCAATCCAGCCAGTTGAAACGTTGCCATAAAAACTCCAGATTAAAATAAACTGCCTAATGCACCTAAGCCACCCCCAGCTGCCGCTCCCCAAGGGCCACCAATTTGTGCACCCGCTATTGCGCCGTTTATCCCCCCGCCTAACGCGCGTTGAAATCCAGAAGGACGACTCGCAGAAGCGGCATTAGCAGCACCGATATTCTGTAACAACTGCCCCACATTATTCGCGTAATTTTGTCCAGCAGATGCTTGTCCAGCAGTGGCATTCATACCAATCCCCACTAAGTTACCGAAATTTTGCATCTGTCCAGACAACCAGTTTTGACCTAATGCTGGAGCGATAGATGCCAATTGATTACCGGTTGCCGTCGAACCTAAACCGCCTGTCGCTTCGGCGGCATTTAAACTTTGATATCGCGCTTGATTGGCTAAATCATTAAACTGTTGCGAATGGTAAAATTTGTTTAATGCCTGTCCCTGACCATCTAATGTCGTCAGATTCTGCAATGCACCTAATGCAGGGGTGCCAACTTTCATATAAGGTGCCAGATTTTGCATAACCTGATTCCATTGCTCTCTTTGCAAGTCTATTGCTTCACGTGACGCTCTGGCCTGTTCGCTAGCGCCGTTATCTCCACTGCCTCCACCCATCTTTTAATTCCTCTTTGGTGACCTGGTACATTGTCATATTGATTTGTTGATTACCCGCGGTTAATGCATTGTCAATCACACCGACTCTTCGCATATTCATTAATTTACAGAATAATTTTCCCCCACGGCGTTTTTTCAGGAACATAGGTAATAACGGTGGAAAAATTGACATTATCCACCAACCATGTTGAAAAATTTCTCGTTGCTATCAATGCATATTTGCCCCGAAAACCCGGATCAAACACGGATGAATTTCAATTAACTGGTTGCGAATAAATTCTATTGAAAAAAAACCAACCAGCATTAACCCTTCATAAACACCCACATAAAGCTGATTGTTCTTTAATTGATAATCCCCGTTATTTTCCATGGCATAACCAATCTTGCTTTTATCTGTAAAAAACCGCTGGAATTGTTGGATATTGTCAATAATTTTAATTTTCATCAGTCAATCAACCCGTGCGATCTTAACGCGTCTTCTAATGCCTTTATTCGCTGGCGAGATGCGATTAACGCATTAGCCAATGCATCAATTTCATCTTTGTCATAATCTTTTCCAATTGAGAAGGATTGATCGGCATCAAAATTTTTCTTCAAGGGCGTACCGATAGCTGGCGTAAATCCCATAACACGCTGACCAACCACTTTTGTGCCGTTAACAGAATAAGCAGTGTTGACATTGAGGGATGATGATAAATTTTGCTGAGTGACTCGACTCAACGAGACGTAATCAACGATGATTTCAGATACTTTACCATCAAGAATCCTGTATCTTTATCTTTAGTCCATTTACATCATTTTCAATATTAAGCACTCTAACTTCAAGACTTGCTAAACCTTCCTCAGTTTTTGTTATTCTTTCTTCGTGATGACCAAGAATAATATCCTGCTCTTCATTTTTAATTTGGGCTGAATAGGCTTCATAGCCCGCATCATTAGCCCTATTAACCACCTTGCCTATATCCTCAGCACCGCTTAATACTATTCGACGGTAGGTTTCACTAAAATTTTGAGGCAGGATATCGGGAGCAATATAGGCACCTTGTACACTGATTGGATTTTCCAGTCGTGAGTTGGCATAAGACTGATTAGGCATTATTCCATCCTTACTGACAGGTCAGATAATGTTACGGGTGATTGAGTGATAATACGTATCTTAAAACCAATGTTTTTTCTCACTCTGCCAATTCTTCGCCAAATAATTCGCTGGTCATAACGAAAGGGTGAGTTTTGCTCTATCAATTGCTCTCTGCCATAATTGATACCGTCTGTTGTTGCAGATAGAAATAGTTTGTCAGCAATTTGGGCAACACCCGTTGAGGCTTCCAGTTCAAAATCAAATAATCTTGCATTGTCAGCTTTTATCATGGGTGTATAAAGAAGGTGCTCTGTCGATTGTTCATATTGACTTGATGCGTCGAAAACTAAATGACCGATAATGCCTTCTTTCTTGTCACCCGCTGTGATTTGATTTCCATAGAACATAAAATCAATCGCACGATAGGGATCGTCATAAAAACCTGTTTTGAGGATTGACCATTGATTATTTGCCGAAGCATCAAAGCAAAGTGTGTGTTTAGGCAGGTGAAGGATTAATAATTCATGGTTATCAAATTTAATGGACTCCATCACTGATGTAGATAATTCTTCAGCAGAATAATGACTGATGATTTTATCAATGGTAGCGGTTGATATTTTGTTTTTTTCACCCGCGCCGATAATATAAATAGCAGGTTGTCCGGTTGATTGTTGGCTTAGGATGGCGTATTTATCCTGATAACGACATTTGCAATCACGACCGGCAATACCCGACGGAATCATATAAGCTGGCTGAGCCTGATAGATGGGTTGAGAAGCTTCATCCGATCCGAGTCAAGGTAAAATACTCTATGCTTGATGAACCAAAACAAATAATCATATCTCGCCATGAGCTCGATGGAAACGATACCATCGGGCTGAAATCGGCACGATAGAAGGGTCGATCTAATCCCGGTTCAGATTCATCTTCACATTAGTTACACCAAATCGTTCACCGCCTTTTTGTAGCCAGATGTAAACGTCCCCGATTGCGGAGCATCTATGCACTTCGCCGAACTCATATTGCGGGTATTTATCCTTTGGCCAGTTTGATAATTCCTTTCTCCTGTTCCGTTATATCGATAGAACTTTAGTCTCAAGTCACTCGCCGTGAAACAAACGGCCTGACTGTTTCCTGAATGAGAAAGTGAAACCCGATCAGTTCGCAGGATATATTAGCAATTTGAATGCCATTAAGATAAAGCTTGTTACCACAGACTCGATACAGCGCAGTGTTGTTTTTTGTATTAAATTGCACACCACGTGATATGCCGTTCACTTCCTGTTTTTTTTCAATACCAGGGAATGATCTCTGAAGTAACCCGCAGCATCAAGTACCTCTTTAGGTGTTGCCAGCATATTCACGGGTAAGGCATCAATATAATCGGCTGTCTTGATATCTCAAGCAAATCCTTTAGCGAGCGGAATCTGCATTTTTGGCATGGAATCCCCTCAGCATAATAGCTATCAGCTCCGAACCAGGAGTATTTATTACCTTGACCAACAGGCATATCACCCCGCCTTTCTTATTCATGGAACACTGAGCGTGTCAATAACAGAAGCGCATCAGAGGATGCGGTGCGCGACGTTCTTGTCTCGGGGTAGCTCGATGCCATAATCCATGTAACATTCGCAGCATCAATTGATAACCAATGGCATGCTTAATATTTGCGAGGAAGGCCTGTTGCATCATCCGGTGCGGGTTGTTCATCTAGTGAAAACTGATAGCCCAAATCCCCAAATGTAGTCTGTAACTCTGCCATTAAGTCTTCACAAGGTCAGTAATACTATCTTCAAGCGATTGGGGTGTGCTAACTCTGTGCTAGCTGGCAACCGAGTCAATACCCGCCTTGCGCAAAACAAAACAGAGCAATCTCACCTTTAGTTAGCGGTTTTGTCATCTTTAGTGCCCTTCTCTTTTTTAGGCTCATTAGATTTTTCAGGTGTTTTTTTAGGTTCCTTTACTTCATCAAGAGATGAAACAAAGTCTCGCGATTTTTTTTGAAGGCAGGGCAAGTCCGCTGCAAGCATAACTGCCTGAAACAAATCCCGCAGCTTGATCATCCTACTAGGCGAAAAACGCTTTTTCTTTCCATCTTAACCTCAAATAAAAAAGGGAGCCAACGCTCCCATATTGGTACAAAGCTGGATGAAGTGTCGCCAAAAAGTTGGCCACCCATATGTGGGTTAAAACAGACATACGCTAGGTAAGTAAGTCAAAACGCATCATCTGCTTGTTTGCATCACCATCAGCATATTTGTGTACACGGATAGAGAAACCTTCATAACTTGCAACTGCTGAGTCAATGCTATGTAATTTTGGCAAGGGGATGTGGTTCCTAACCCACAGAAAAAAAACTTATTGAAAAAAAAGATTAGGTTTCATCTGTTGTTTTGCAGTTCCTACGAGAGAAACGGCATCTCCTGCCTTAACTTTTCGCATCAACCGCATTGTATTGGGCATTTTTTTCATCATAAATCGGAAACACCCGATAATTTGCTACGGTAACATCACCAGTAGATGTACAGTCAGTCTCTTCCAGCACTGTTGCTGTAAAACTCATTGCTGTCGATCCGTTATATAACGTTTGCTTACTTTGCTGATTTAACCAGTGAGTAGACGTAAAATTCAGCCGATCACCGGCTTTCAAGAACCCTGTCTTACTGGGTTTTTGCTCCAAGCTCAACGTTATCGAAAACTGGTAGAGGAATCCTTGACAAAACAGATAATCAACATTAGGCGCTGTTTTCACTGCGTATCGGTTCCGCCAACTATCACCTTGCTCTCTTGATGCAAGACCATTAGACATTAATGCACGGATCCCCCAACAAAAATCACCTGTTATCTGCGCGTTTTCCCAAGCTGAACGCACTAAAGGTTCAGCGGAGATAGTCGTTTGTGCATCAGCAAGCCGTTGGGCTGACCACGGATCCATGACGGCGTAGTTTTCACTGGTTTTAATGCCAATATCTTTTATAAATGAGGACGTTTGAGCCACATCTGACCATTTCTTTATCGGTGTATTCGGTGAGCCTAGCGATAGTGCACCATTGTTCATCATGAAATGGTGATCCTGTTTCTAAATTGGTCACCATACGCTCATGAATCGGTGATAGAATTTGTTCAAGCTGATTAAGCTTTAACGCTTTGAATTTGTGGCCATTCAACAGCCACCGTGATGTATTTACCGACTTTGCCGTTGCTTTGCCAGAGATAAGACCATTTTTATCTTTCCCGGATGTTACCTGTTTCTGTTCTTTCAGACTTGAATTGATGTGGACGCTTAAAGCTCACACTGTCGCCAGTGTTTGAGTCTATTTCCCCATAATAATTGCCGTCAACGGTTTTGCACAAAACAATATCCGACATAAAACCAGGCAAGAATTTTTTTAAAACGATTTGACTAATATTTGAGTCTAGATTATTTGCCATTTTGTTT
>NZ_JBUIOB010000014.1:0-41261 GCF_056113345.1 Candidatus Arsenophonus phytopathogenicus | reverse complement strand
ACACAACCAGCAACCAATCCAAAATTGGAAGCTGCATTAATCGGTCTCGACGATGCGACAGACGAAAAAAGCCTTGCTGAAATCGTCGAGCATTGTACCCTATTGTCCGCCGAGTTGTCTGAGGACGAGAAAACACAACTCCGTGAAAAAATTAAAGCGACCAAAAAGCGGTTAATGCCAGACAAAAAAGATAGTGAAGTATGGATGGCAAGGCTAGCAAACGGCACAGGCGACGCTTGGCGATTTCCAGACGGTGAAATAGTGCTTGGCTTTTTTGAGGCTGAGAAAAAAGCAAAAGAGGTGGGCGCGGTGCTTGAAGAACGGAAGAAATCCCGGTTTAGTCCGAGTCATTGAAATATGCCCCTGAGCAAGTAGGGGCGCGTTTTAAACTAAAGCTGGATTGAAAAATGAGTAAAAAATTCACCCCAACACCACACGATGCTGTGTTTAAACAGTTTTTAAGCGAGAAAGAGACGGCTAAAGACTTCTTTGATATCTGGCTACCGGATGAGATTAAGACGCTGTGTGATTTAGATAGCCTCAAAGTGGAGTCAGGCTCATTTGTCGATAGTGAAATGAAAAACTACCAGAGTGATATTCTCTATTCTGTCAACACCCAACAAGGGCAGGGTTATGTCTATCTGCTGATTGAGCACCAATCAACGCCCGATAAACTGATGGCATGGCGACTTATGCGTTATTGTATGGCTGCTATGCAAAAGCATTTAGAGGCTGGACACAAAGAGTTGCCGCTGGTTTTTCCTATCCTGTTCTATTGTGGTGAGAAAAGTCCGCATTCGTATAGTACTGACTGGCTGGATTGCTTTAATGGCAGAGATATTGCCGAAAAAATCTACACCAAACCGTTTAAGCGGGTTGATGTCACCACATTAGATGATGGTGATATTATGAAGCATAAGCGAATAGCTTTACTTGAATTGATACAAAAACACATTCGCCGGCGCGATATGACAGAGCTTATGAATGAAATTGTCACGCTGTTGTCGTATAATTATTATACCGATAATCAAGTTATCACGATGTTTAACTATCTCATTCAGGAAGGGAATGCAGAGCAGCCAGCAAAGTTAATCAAAGAGATAGCCAGACAGACAGAGAAACACGAGGGGGCATTGATGAATATTGCACAAGGTATACGAGAAGAAGGTATACAACAAGGTATGCAACAAGGTATGCAACAAGGTATGCAACAAGGTATTCAACAAGGGAAACTTGAAGGCGAAAAACAGGCTTCCATGAAAATAGCGCGCCAAATGCTAGAAAGTGGTATGGACAGGCAATCTGTGATGAAATTTACGGGTTTGAATGATGCCGATATGAGCAACCTGTTTAAAGATTAAAACGATGACAGAACGCCAAAAATTAAGCCTCAATCGCCCTAGAAAGGCTTCACAAGAAGAACAGACCTCAAGTACCCCTGTTTACGCTAAAAAGGTATGGGTAAATCCTGCGCCCAAAAAACAGGTGAAAGAAACGAAACCCCAAAAGCTAAAGCTAGCAAAACAGCAGCCCAAGAAGCTGGTTGAAAAAACTAAACAGGAAGTGAAGGTTAAAATTTCTAAACCACCGACCCCACCTAAGAAGCGATTGCCGTTAGATGAGGCTATCTCTCAAATCAGCGCGTATTGGCCTTATCTTTTTCCCGATGGCAAGTTGTGCCCCATGAAAATTGGTATACAACAAGATATGTGGCAAGAAGTGAAAGAAAAGGGTTTCCCTATAGCCAGAAGGCGTTTGAGAGCCTATTTACGCAGTATTGGTTATCATGCTCATTATCGCGCACTTATCCAGTCACGGGCTAGTCGTTATGACAAAGACGGTCAGATAGTCGGCGAGGTCACTCAAGCTGATGTTGACGATAATCTGCAACGTTTGGCAAGGCGAAATAAATCAAACCATAAGTCTCCTGTTGCTCATGCTGATTTGGCGTTGGGAAAATGATTCTCGCTGGTATGAAGTGGAACTCTGTTATGATTTATTTGGTGATTTGTTAATAAATTGTATTCTTAAGACTTTGTTTATTCTAGCGACCCGTAAATTTTATTCTCATTCATTTTTCCCGCTTTTATTTTCTGATAATGTTGATGAATTTTTTTGGCATAGTGGTAACGATTTTTAATTGATGTATTGGTATTTTTCATTCCCGCGTTATACATCCCTACGGCTAGCCAATTTTTTCCGTAGCTAGCAAAGTTACGAGTTAAAATCATTGCCCCAATATGAATGTTTAAACAAGGATGATTGATTAAGTCATTTACAGATAATATAGGGTATTCTTTTTTAATGGCGTTAAAGGTTTTGCTATTAATTTGCATCACCCCCAAATCTAACGAGCCATCTTTATTTTTGTTTTTTGCTTTAGGATTAAAATTGGATTCTTGCCAGGCAATGGCTCTTAAATAATCGGGGTCAATTTGATAATAACTTCCTGCTTTATCAAAGCAATCGGCAATCGATAATTTTGAGATAACAAGACAAAATAGCCACAGTAAATTTTTAATTTTCATCACGTCGCTCTTTATTCAAAAGTAAGAACAATTCGGCATATTGTCGCCCCTATAAAGCCAAAGAATTTTTTAAAGATATTCCAATTATCATTTTCAATTTTACCTCCCTCAATCCGCTTTTTCTACCACTAATCTACACACCACACGCAAAATAAATTTTTCCTAATTTTATATTTATATTTCAGTAAGTTATATTTAATATAAATTATTTTTAATCTAAAAACAGATTTCAAAAAGAAACTTATAAGCAAGTTTTAACTTTCTCATTAGAAAGCTAAAAATTATTATTTTAATCTATTGATATTAAACATAAATAAAAAAAAGAAAGTTATAACTTTCTTTTAAGCAATTTTATAATTACAATTATAAGGTAATTTATACGGAATTTTAGCAAAAAAATTTAAAACTTTCTGGTAAGCAAGCTATAAATTGTTTTTTAAATGTAAATAAATGAAATAAATTGTAAGGTATAAAATGGAAAGTCAAAAAAATTATCCGATGACATTAAGAGTGCCTTTCTCTGTTTTGGAATTTATTGATGAAATGATAGAAAAAAAATTACAGGATGGAGAGAACAAATCAACAGCAAATCGAACCGCCGTAGCATTAGAAATGTTAAAAATAGGGGCGAGGGTTTTAAAGAAGAAAAATGAGCAGAGTAGTGATCAAGATGTCACATTTGATGAAAAGTTAGCTTTAATTGCAGATGCTGTTCTTAAATCAAAATTACAAATTGAATCAATATTTGAATTATCGTTTAAAAATCCAAAGGAGATTGATAGTAATACTATAAATCAATTTGGTTATGAGGCGGTAAATAATAAAATAAAGGAAGTTGATTATAAAATCAGTCATTTCTTTAAACATAAATAAATATTATTTTACGGGATTTTACTTATTGAAGTTGTAATATTCCGTATTTTATGTAAATTAATTTTATAATAAAATTTATAAAGTTTTTTATTTTCTCATACTTTATAAAATACTTCTGTTATCATGTAATCTATAAAGAAATATTTTTTTATCGACAATAGTTTTTTGATAACAATATTTATTGTTACTAATCACTAACAAAAATAAGATTATTTAAAATAGGCTATTAACCTAATAAGGAATATTGCTTTGAAAACAAATATAAGTTTAGATGATTTATTTGGTGACAAAATAAAAGAAATAAGAGAAAGAGAAAAAGAATTTATGCCGGATGTCACTTGGTTTTCAAGCATGGATGAAGAACTAAACAGTAAATACATGACAAAATATCCATTTAATTCTTTTGAAGATATTCCTTCAGATACTTCCGGCGTGACTGCTCCCCGCCGTAAACAGCGAGGCTTCCCACTTCTCAGGCCGCAACCGTCTGTGTGACGGATTTACGCTGGCCTCCATGGGCAGAAACGACGAGTCCCGCCGCCTGTAATTCCAATATACCCTTTTGCCGGATGTTGAGCGCCGCATTGATATCGCGGTCATGTTCAACGCCACAGCAAGGACATTGCCAGATGCGCTTATGGAGTGGCATTTCCGGCATTTTGTGTCCGCAGCAGTGACAAGTTTTCGAGCTGGCAAACCATTGGTCAAGCTTCACCAGATGAACGCCTTTTTCTGCTGCTTTGTATTCTAGTTTGGTAATGAATCCAGCCCAACCCGCATCCCCGATAGCGCGTGCGAGGTTGTGGTTTTTCATCATGTTCGCTGTTTTTAACGTCTCGACAATTACCGCTTGGTTTTCGTCAACAATTGCACGAGAGAATTTGTGTTGAAAATCAGCACGGGCGTTGGTTATCCGCTCGTGAACTGCTGCAAGCTGTAGGCGGCATTTACGACGATTGGCACTCCCTTTTTGCTTGCGCGACAGCGCTTTTTGTTTGCACCGCAAATTACGGCTGGCGTTGATAAGGTGACGAGGATTACTCACCTTGCTACCGTCTGATTTGATAGCATAATGGCTCAGTCCCATATCCAGACCGGCGATACGTTTTATCAGGGAAGGTTTTTCTGGCGCTTGTGTGCCGTCATCACAGAGTACCGAGGCATAATATTTCCCCGTAGCCGAACGCGTGATCGTAATGCTTTTAACTTTCCCGTTAATTTCACGATGAATGCAGGCTTTTATTGGTGACAACTTGGGTATTTTGATTGCTCCATTCTGCAACCTCACCCCAACACAATGATAACTAGACTGCTTGCCGTGCTTGCGTTTAAAAGCAGGGAAATGCGCTTTCAGCTTCGGATTAAAAAAGTTAGAAAATGCAACATCGAGGTTAATAACCGCCTGCTGCAAGGCTATAGAATCATATTCTTTAAGCCATGCGTATTTACGGGATTTCTTCGCTACTGCCAGTAAAGGTTTCAGATCTTTACGGGGGCTTAAATTCACACTGTGGCGCTTGTAAGCCTGTTTTTTGATGTGCAGAGCCTTATTGTATGCAAAACGAACTGCACCGAACTGGGCATTGAGATAGTCAGCCTGTTCCGGTGTAGGGTAAATGCGTACTTTTGTGGCCCTTAACATAGTCAGCGCTCATTGATATAGTTATTTTATTTTAACAGGTTAAGTGGATATATCAATTGAGTAATCATCATGAAGCACTGGAGGGATTTCTCCGAAAACGGCACAGCGTCAGTAAATTGATTGTGCATCTGATTTTCACGACAAAGTACCGATGCAAGCTCTTCGACGGGCGCATGATAGAGCAACTACGGGAAGCCTTTGGTTCAGCTGCCGAAAAGCTGGAATGTCAAATTATTGGGATGGATGGCGAATCAGACCATGTACACCTTCTGGTCGCATACCCGCCAAAACTGCCGGTGAGTGTGATGGTGAACAATCTGAAGTCAGTATCATCACGGCTATTACGCCAGCAAAACACACATTTACGAATGCAAAGCAAAACGGGGTTGCTGTGGTCAAGATCTTACTTTGCCTGTAGTACGGGAGGGGCAACGATTGAAACACTCAGAGTCTATGTTCAAAGTCAGGCAACGCCTGACTGATCTTTAAAGCCCTTCGGGCTTTTCGCCTTATATCCCCGCCCGCATTGGGCGAGGGTTTACGGCGTTTTTCGCTAATTAAGCTATTAAGCTATAGTAAAGAGCTTATTTTTTTAGTAAAGTTTTTTTTATTTTATAAACTTCTCGTTTTCCGTTCTCACGCCTACGAGATGATTCAGCTTGTGGAGTATTTTGATTGCGATTTTTGAAAGTTACTTTATCATTTGAAATATCTAAAAAGATTTCATAGTCAGGAAGATCATTCTTTTATTTTTTGATACCACAAAGGCTAGCAGGATAATATTTTTTGTGATTTTATGCGCAGCACTCGGGGTGGATCAATTAAAAAAATCACATAATTAAGAATATTTTTTCATCAAAAGTATGAATGTAATATAATAAAAAACCCCATAGAAACCCTGAACCGAAAAATATGGAAAAAAAAGAAAAAACACCTAAAGTTTTTATATCTTACTGCTGGAATGGACAGGAAAAGAAGGACAAAATAGATAGATTTGCGCGCAGACTTGCTGCCGATGGTGTTGACATAGTTGCTGATATCTATCACCTTAAAGTGGGAAATGATAAATTCTATTATATGGAACAAATAGAAAATGATCCCACATTAAGCCATGTTCTTATAATTTGTGACAAGTTATACCTTGAAAAGGCAAATAAACGTCAATCTGGAGTTGGGGCAGAATCCGAAATAATTTCACAAGAGATATATTCTAAACACTCACAGCAAAAATTTATTCCTATAATCTATGAGTTAGATGAAAATAACGAAGCATATGCGCCAACATTCCTTAAAAACAGAATTTATATAGATTTTTCTTCTCCTGAAAAAGAAAATGATAATTGGGAAAAATTACTTAGAATTCTTCATGATAAACCAGAGTATGTACAACCAATTGTAGGCAAAAGGCCCTCCTATCTTGATATAAACGAGGCCCTTAACACATATGAGATGGATTCTAAATTTAAATCTTTTAAGCACGCTTTGTTAGAAGATAAAAAAACAGTTCCTTTATGCCGAACTGATTTTTTTGAGGCTTGTTTTTCCTTTATTGATTCTTTAAGAATTAGAAGCAAACCTAAAAATGGTGATTTTTCCATAAAAATAATTGAAGATTTTAAACAACTTGTAATCGCTAGAAATTACTTAGTTGATTGGTGTCTATTAGAATCACAATTAAAAAATGAAGATATTTTACAAAATTTAACATTAATTCTTGAAAAATTACTAGAACTCAGTTCAAGGCCTGAAGAGCTCAGTTCATTCAATGATGATTGGTTTTATGCACATAGGGCATTTGCTTATGAATGTATATTGTACTTTATAGCAATCCTAATAAAAACGGAGAATTACACAACTGCGAATAAAATAATCACATCTAGCTATCCAGTACGCAAAGAAGATTCATACCCTAACAATACTTTTTCAAGTATATCCCAGTTTTATTATGATTCTCAGTACGTTACTCAACATCTACCATCGGTTATCTCCTTATTAAAAATATATTCAAATAGAACTGATATACCATTTAATGATATAATCCAAGCTGATTTGGTTATAACAATGTTCAGCTTTATAAAATCAGAAATATACTGGTATCCTAAAACACTTTATTATGCATCACATTCCTATCAACCTCCTTTATTCATAAAAGCCACTCAGCAAAAAGGCTTCCAAAAATTACTTACTCTTACAGGATTTTCAAGCAAAAACACTCTTACACAAAATATTTTAGAAGGAATAAAGGGCAAAGGCGGGAATATCGGTAGTAGTTATTTTTTTCATCTCCCATACGATAAGATGTTTAATATTGAAAATTGGGACACTCTCAAATGAGGGTTGTGACTTAATAGGTGCTAGAGAAGCCTTAATTGTGAGGCTTAGTGAACTATCTGATTTATGGGATGATGCTGTTCAGGCAGAAATGTCAATCTTTCAGCTTGCTTTGCGTAACGGGAAATGGGTTATCGATAGCCGGATTAATCAGCAGCGCTTGTTACCCTGAGCGTGGTCATCAAAGTTTTTCAACGGCCCCGAGTCATTAAGACTGAATGACTCGGGGAAATATGATCTAAGGATTTTGTTTTAGGCCATTAGTCCCAATGGTGAGATCACAAGTGTACAAATCCGGTGAATCATCATTTAGTTTTCGGCCTAACATATCTGGATTACTTTTCGTGCAGGTCATCGCTGGGCTGGACAGGTAGCTCTTTCCCATTCCGTTATCAGATACAACATATCCCCCCAATCCTTGAGCATATTCCAGATGTTTATAAATTTCTTTGGCTTCTTTATTGCTGAAGTGAATTGATAATGTGGTATTTCCGTCATCATCTTTATCTCGACCCAAAGAAGTGTTGGCAAAAATACATGAAGGGTAAACCATAGTGGCAAGTGTTACGGATAAAAAAAGTGTTTTTTTCATAGAAGTTTTTCTTTAGTTAGAAAAAGAACAATAAAAAAGATTATAACGCCATTTATCAGAGAGGGCGACTTTCGATTTGGCCATTTCATTATGTTAATTTTATGTTACTTACAGCTGGTAGTTACGTACGCTGATTTTTCATTCTGATGCCCCAACTCTCTTGAGAATTCGGGCACGCTGACAAAGGGTTAAGTTGCGGGATTTTTCAACAAACTGCTTAATTGTGTTATTCGGCGCTTCACAGACAAGCACGCGGAAGGTAGACTTTTTCATAGTCCGACTCCTACTGACTTAGGTTGTTGGATCAGGTGCTTGTTGGGATTACCGTCCCTTCAAGTACCGCTTACTTAAGTATATAAAAATGAATATATAAGAGTATATACATTATGTGTTATTAATAACTGATTTCGCTAATTTTTTAACTAAATTCATATCATAATTTAAATAACCAACAGCACGTAAAACTCGTGACTTTGATATATTTTTTTGTGGCACAATTTCTTGTATTTTATCGATCATAATAGAAAGTGCATCTTCATCTAAATTAGTCATACGTAAATTCATTTGCTTACCAGTTGTAATATTTCTCTTTTCTACAACTCGCGTTACACCTTTTGTTATTCTATCACTTCGACTCACTTAAGAAATCTCCTCAACTCTTTTAATAAGTTCATGCATCAATGATAAATAATCTTCATGCGGTCTTTCATTAAAAGCATAAAGAGGAGAGGGTCTACGGTTTTCTGTAGCTTGCTTATAAAGCTCACTAACCCTTATTTCTGTTGTAGCTACATGATAGCCTGATTTTTTGACATACTCATTTATAGCTTTTTGCATTTTAGAATGAGATTTGTTTACTTTTGTCTTTACAAGAGTATATACAATATTTTCTTGACGTTTTACTTCTTTTGCTACTTGGAGCAAATCATTAATGCCCTTAATAGCTCTTCGATCCATATCAACAGGAATAACAATTAAATCTGTAATTAAAAGAGCATTTTCTATGCTTAAATCAATTGCAGGGCGCAAATCAAACAGAATAAAATCAAATTTAGTATTTAAACGTTTGAGTGCATCTTCTAAAATAGTTAACCTATGCCTGAATCTTTCAGCACTTCTAGCTTCAACAGCTAATGTTATATCCGCTGGAATAATTGATAAGTTTTTTACTTCATCAGTTGAATCAAGAGCTGAGTATATTATTTTATTAATATCAAATTTAGGATTTTCAAAAAGATCTGTAATTGTATAATCTTCATCTCCCCTGCCTAAATCATCACTAAGATTTCCTTGATGATCTAAATCAATAAGTAATGTTTTATACCCTTGTTGTGCTAGACAACAGCCAATAGCTATACAACTAGTTGTCTTACCTACCCCACCTTTACTGTTGGCAAAGCTAATAATAAAAGGGTTTTTCATATAAAATCCAACATTATTGTATATACTTAAATATATACATTATAGATAAAAAAAAGATTCGTGTCAAAAGATAAAGTATATACAATTATATATACTTAAATGACTATCAAATATTTTGGAAAAGTCGTTTCTTTAATTTATTAATACAGCTTAAAGGAAAAATTTATGTCGAAAAAAAATCGTCTATGATGATTATGTATCTAAGCTATTCGGAATATCATTGAATTATTGGCAACGTAAAGAGTTGCCTAAAAATAGTATTCAGCATAGAAAGATCACCAATAGTGAGTATATGTTATTACAATTACTCGCTGGAGAACACCCCGAATTCATCCTAAAGAAGCGACAAGAAATAGAGAAATAGCACTTCAAAAACAGAGCACAAAACCACCATAAAAATACACGATGCAGGAAGCGGTCGCACACCACGCGGGGTTAAAAACGAAATTAACTATATTGCCCGTGAAGGTGAGTTGACACTGCGTGATAGTGATGGAAAAGAGTATTTTCTTAAAGAAAGAGAAGAGCGTAAAGAATCCTATTCGTTTATGACAGACAGGGAAGATAAACTGGTATACAAGGATGAAAGTGCGCCGAAGCTGGTTCATAATATGGTTTTTTCTGCGCCCACTGTTGCCGGTGTTAGTGAAGCCGATGCGTTTAAATCGGTGGAAACCACGTTAAAAGAAAAATACCCGTATAATCGCTTTGTCATGGCTTATCACAAAGATACTGATAGTCATCATGTCCACGTATTATTGCGTATACCTGATAATTACGGAAAACGGATCAACATCCGAAAACAGGATTTACGTGAGTTGCGGGAAAATTTCGCCGGGCAATTGCAAAAAATGGGATACAACGTGACCTGTACCCATAAGTATCAGTTTGGCCTTAAGAGTGAATTGAAGCGAGAACATGATCGGCAACGTGGTTTGTATGAGGTGGTAAAATTTGGTCGTGCCAGCTATCGATTTAATCCTAAAAATGGTGACCAAAACTATATCACGTTACGCACGTTAAAAAATAAAACCGAAGTAACCTATTGGGGTGTGAATCTGGCGGAGGAAATAGAGCGTGAACAGATTAAGCCCGGCAGTGTGATCAGCTTTAAAAAAGAGGGGGCTACGGCGGTTAAAGTGCCTAAACTGGATCGTCAGGGGAAACAGGTTGGCTGGACGGAGACCCATAGGAACAACTGGCGCATTGAAAATCAGGGGCAGATGGGGATTAAACCGAAACCATTTCCGAAAGAAATCAAGCTGGACTCACCTGAGCAGTTAATGAAACATAAGCGTAGCATGGCGGTCTTTAAGCAGTCGAAGGCGGCAATGTTAGACCTGAAAGAACAGCTTAAGAAGGGGATAAAAATTGGCGGCATCAAATTTTGATGTGAGAGGATGGCGAGGCTTATCTCTCAAGGGTATACTGCATTGATGAAAAAGAGACTTTCCCATCATGACAGTTTATTTAAAAAATTCCTTGGTGATATCACCATCGCAAGGGATTTTTTACAAATTCATTTACCGGAAAAACTTCGCCAATTGTGTGATTTTAGTACGCTGGCGATGGAGTCCGGCAGCTTTATTGAGGCAGACCTACGTAGTCAGTGCTCGGATATGCTCTATTCGATGAAGACCATCGCTGGTCATGATAGTTATGTCTATTGTGTTGTCGAACATCAGAGCCGACCTGAAAAACTGATGGCATTTAGGCTTTTAAGGTATGCGGTTGCTGCCATGCAGCGGCACCTTGAGCAGGGCAACGACACCTTGCCAGTGGTGATACCGATGCTGTTTTATCAAGGTAAAACTTCGCCGTATCCCTACAGTACCCATTGTCTGGATTGTTTTGCTGATCCGGAACTGGCAAAGTCGGTTTATATGCAGGCGTTTCCTCTGGTTGACGTGACGGCCATCCCGGACGAGGAGATTGTCACACATCGACATGTTGCCCTGATGGAACTGGTGATGAAGCATATCCGCACCCGCGATATGCTAGAGTTAAGTCATGAGATAGCGTCCTTGCTCAATAAGTGGGTATTGCAGCCTGAGCTATTTCGAGGATTAATATGTTATATTGTAGAACGAGGGAAATACTTCTGATGCAAAGCAATTTTTGCACCAGATTGCGGAAAGAGCAACTGATTATCGGGAGGTGGTGATGACCATTGCAGAGCAGTTACGGCAAGAGGGCGAAAAACAAGGTATAGAAAAAGGTATATTGAAAGGGCGTGAAGAGGGTATTCATCTAGGCGAAGAGCGTGGCATAGCAAAAGGTATAGCAAAAGGTATAGAAAAAGGTAGGCAAGAATCCGCCAGAACTATAGCTCGCCAGCTTTTAGCTAACGGTGTTGATCGGGCGATTGTCAAGATGTCAACGGGGCTGTCTGATGCTGAAATTAATGCGCTGATGGATTAATCTGTGTCGAGTAATACTATTTTACCTCGCTCATTTTATGAACGTGATACGCTTTGTGTGGCAAAGGATTTGCTGGGAAAAGTTTTAAAGTTTGCTGACTATTATGGCGTTATCAACGAAGTGGAAGCCTATATAGGGCAGGATGATCCAGCCTGCCATGCCGCGCGAGGCTGTACGCCACGAACCGCGGTCATGTTTAGTGATGCCGGGTTTTCCTATGTTTATCTTATTTACGGCATGTACCATTGCCTGAATATTGTGACCGAACGTGAAGGATTTCCAGCGGCAGTTTTAATTCGGGGAATCGATTTATATAAACCCACAGTTCTTTCTTTAAATGGGCCGGGTAAACTCTGCAAACAATTAACTATCACTAAAAATAATAACCAGATTGATTTAACACAATCGCATAATTTTTGTGTTTACGATTCCACGGCCAGACCAGAATATATGACCACACCAAGAATAGGCATAAAAGTTGGGACTGACAAATTATGGCGTTTTAAGACAAGATAAATTAAATGATTTTATTTAACTTTCACCGCTCGCCGCAGTCTTTGGCTGAGGCGTACCGCAGGAGCTGAGCGACGAGGAACGAACAGCCAAAGCGAGGAAGCGGAATATCCACTGTTCTGTCAAAGCGACCCTGACACACTTTACCTTTAAAGATAATAGATAACCGAAGCTAGATAACATAAGGGAATTCTCCTGGTCTTATCACGCTATGGCGGTATAAACGTACCTTCATGAAGGTACGTTTGTTATTTTTAAAAGTGACATTTGTAATTTAATTTTGAGTTCAAATGTACTTCATTGACAGGGTGCACTTAGATGTGTAGAATGTCACTATATAAAACGTGACATATATTGGACATAGTTTATGCAAAAACAAAAAAAGATAAAAACAGCATACTACGAACATAAACGAGAAACTTTGGATTTAAGTACCGGAGAAGTCATATCTGAATCAAAAACGACACTATCTCGTTATTCAGTAGAACCACCATATGTGAAAATGTATATAGATGATATATGCTCACTTATAAGCATCCCTGAATCATTGAAAAATGTGTTATTTTTGATGCTTCGTAAACTTGATTACGATGGATATATCACTCTTTCAACAAGATACAGAAAATTAATGAGAGAACAATTAGATATTAAAGACGGAACCTTAAGAAATAGGTTGGCTCTTCTTGTAAAAAAAGAGTTTGTTTTTAGTGAGGGAGGGAATGAATATTCAGTTAATCCTAAATTTTTTGCTAGAGGAGAATGGAAAGCCATCATAGAACAAAGAGCCGCTTTTGAATTGAAAATAAGATATTCAGAAGAAGGTAGGGAGATAACGACAAAAAGAGTTTAACACAATAGTCGCTGACTGAAAGGAGTTGAGATCCCAACAGCCAGCTAATCCAACAACCTAGGATAGTAGGAGTCGGACTATGAAAAAGTCTACCTTCCGCATGCTTGTCTGTGAAGCACCGAAACAAATAATCGAGTTCTTCGCTCGAACCTCACGCAACTTAACCCTTCGTCAGCGTGCACTAATTTTCAATAGAGTTGGGGGGAGGGCATGAGAGAATTTGATTTGAATCAGCTTTCTGATTTTATAGATGTGTTTCCTGAATTAACTCAGGCACAGTTTGAAACTGGAATGCTTTACTCCATGGGCATTACTAAAAAAGAGATTGGAATGTTGCGTTCGGTATCCTATTCCGTTGTTAAAGAAACTCTTGACGATATAAAAAAAAGGATGGGGATTTATTCATTGAATCAATTACTTTCAATTTTTCAGGTACGGTTAGTTTTATTTTGTTTGAAAAATTGCATTTTGAAGAAATCGTCGAAATAAACAAAAAATCATCATCAATTATACCCTCTATTTTAGGGGGTATGGCTATTATTATATTTCAGTAATATTAGCGAAAAACGCCGTAAACCCTCGCCCAATGCGGGCGGGGATATAAGGCGAAAAGCCCGAAGGGCTTTAAAGATCAGTCAGGCGTTGCCTGACTTTGAACATAGACTCTGAGTGTTTCAATCGTTGCCCCTCCCGTACTACAGGCAAAGTAAGATCTTGACCACAGCAACCCCGTTTTGCTTTGCATTCGTAAATGTGTGTTTTGCTGGCGTAATAGCCGTGATGATACTGACTTCAGATTGTTCACCATCACACTCACCGGCAGTTTTGGCGGGTATGCGACCAGAAGGTGTACATGGTCTGATTCGCCATCCATCCCAATAATTTGACATTCCAGCTTTTCGGCAGCTGAACCAAAGGCTTCCCGTAGTTGCTCTATCATGCGCCCGTCGAAGAGCTTGCATCGGTACTTTGTCGTGAAAATCAGATGCACAATCAATTTACTGACGCTGTGCCGTTTTCGGAGAAATCCCTCCAGTGCTTCATGATGATTACTCAATTGATATATCCACTTAACCTGTTAAAATAAAATAACTATATCAATGAGCGCTGACTATGTTAAGGGCCACAAAAGTACGCATTTACCCTACACCGGAACAGGCTGACTATCTCAATGCCCAGTTCGGTGCAGTTCGTTTTGCATACAATAAGGCTCTGCACATCAAAAAACAGGCTTACAAGCGCCACAGTGTGAATTTAAGCCCCCGTAAAGATCTGAAACCTTTACTGGCAGTAGCGAAGAAATCCCGTAAATACGCATGGCTTAAAGAATATGATTCTATAGCCTTGCAGCAGGCGGTTATTAACCTCGATGTTGCATTTTCTAACTTTTTTAATCCGAAGCTGAAAGCGCATTTCCCTGCTTTTAAACGCAAGCACGGCAAGCAGTCTAGTTATCATTGTGTTGGGGTGAGGTTGCAGAATGGAGCAATCAAAATACCCAAGTTGTCACCAATAAAAGCCTGCATTCATCGTGAAATTAACGGGAAAGTTAAAAGCATTACGATCACGCGTTCGGCTACGGGGAAATATTATGCCTCGGTACTCTGTGATGACGGCACACAAGCGCCAGAAAAACCTTCCCTGATAAAACGTATCGCCGGTCTGGATATGGGACTGAGCCATTATGCTATCAAATCAGACGGTAGCAAGGTGAGTAATCCTCGTCACCTTATCAACGCCAGCCGTAATTTGCGGTGCAAACAAAAAGCGCTGTCGCGCAAGCAAAAAGGGAGTGCCAATCGTCGTAAATGCCGCCTACAGCTTGCAGCAGTTCACGAGCGGATAACCAACGCCCGTGCTGATTTTCAACACAAATTCTCTCGTGCAATTGTTGACGAAAACCAAGCGGTAATTGTCGAGACGTTAAAAACAGCGAACATGATGAAAAACCACAACCTCGCACGCGCTATCGGGGATGCGGGTTGGGCTGGATTCATTACCAAACTAGAATACAAAGCAGCAGAAAAAGGCGTTCATCTGGTGAAGCTTGACCAATGGTTTGCCAGCTCGAAAACTTGTCACTGCTGCGGACACAAAATGCCGGAAATGCCACTCCATAAGCGCATCTGGCAATGTCCTTGCTGTGGCGTTGAACATGACCGCGATATCAATGCGGCGCTCAACATCCGGCAAAAGGGTATATTGGAATTACAGGCGGCGGGACTCGTCGTTTCTGCCCATGGAGGCCAGCGTAAATCCGTCACACAGACGGTTGCGGCCTGAGAAGTGGGAAGCCTCGCTGTTTACGGCGGGGAGCAGTCACTCCTGAATCTTTAACCGCTTTGCACGAAAGGTTTAAATATGACGACGTTAATGATTATGAATCATCTCTTATTGTAGATTTAGGCGGAACAACGTTAGATTGTGGTGTTGTTTTAGGAAAATTCAGACAATTAACGCATGTTATTGCTGAGCCGTCATTAGGTGTTTCTTCCGTTATTAAAAGAATACAGAAAATAGTTAAATCCGAGACGAATATCGGCTTAAGTTACGCTTCTGCTAATAATTTAATGTTAGATATTTTTTATAAAAAATATGCGTTTTTAAGTTCGCTGGTCAATCGAGAGCAGCAAAAATTAGACAGGATAAAATCAGAAACTGAAGATGCGATAAATAATTTATCGGTATTGGTATCCGGTAAGCTAAAAACGTTTAATGAGTTTCAGCGAATTTATCTCATCGGCGGGGGTTCATCTTTAATTAAAGATAAAATTGTTAAAGATTTTAAACACTTAAAGAACAAGATATATCAAGTTCCTGATTCGCAATTTGCCTTAGTCAAATCGATTGCTAATATGATTTTAGGGGACGATTAAATGCGTGATAAAAGAAAGAAAATCATTGTACATATTCATCCAGATTCCTTCAGAGAAGACCAATTCGCCGATGAAATGCTTGATCAACCGTTAATCAAAAAAGGCGATTTTCTGAGGAAATGTTTCTTATCAGGCTTGGCTTTGCATTTAGCTGATCATCGATTGCCCAATATGATCTCCTGTCTATTAGATGAAAATTTTAATCTTGAACAATTGCATAACGTTTTGGCTTTGATCTCAAAGTCAGATAACCCTACAAAAAAAGAAGATATTCCAGAAGAAAAAAAAGGTTTAGATGAAATCAAGAATAACTTGTTGCTTGGGTGACATCAGAAACCGAGCAAGGATGCCGCCGCTAATGGCGGCTCCGCTTATGTTTCCCTACCGGATGTTAGATGCATCGTGAAAAAAAAGCGTATCGCTTAAATAGATTGAATTCCGCGAGGGTGTTTATAATTCTGTGTCAGGGAATTTTATATTTTCATTATACCATCTAGGCGACCTTTAAAATAGATGGACAATTAAGCAATGGTTAATGCCAAGTTACTAATCGGCATAGTTCATTTACGCTAAAAGATTGGTTCGTAGATAAAGCACACAAACACATAAAAGAAAAAAATATGAGCTAATTCATAGCTTTTAGAAGGTAGACGATGAAGTTTAAAGTAGATCAAACATCACAAAAACTTAGAGGTGGTTATTACACCCCACAAAATTTAGCTGATTATGTAACAAAGTGGGTATTAAGCAAGAGTCCAACAGCCATACTTGAACCGAGTTGTGGCGATGGTGTGTTTATTCAGGCTGTGGTTAATAATGATTGTGATTCTAACATCGAGTTATCTTGCTTTGAATTGTTCGATAAAGAGGCTTCTAAGGCGCTTGCACGTTGCAAATTGAACAACCTTGTTAATGCAAGCGTTACAGAGGGCGATTTTCTTGTTTGGGCGAATGATAAGCTCAAGAAAGGTAGACCGATTTTTGATGGAGTTTTAGGTAATCCTCCGTTTATCCGTTATCAATTCCTTGAGAAAAACTTTCAAGAACAAGCTCAATTGGTCTTTGAACAACTCGCCCTAAAATTTACAAAACACACTAATGCTTGGGTTCCGTTCCTACTATCTTCATTAGCCCTTCTTAAACAAGGTGGAAGAATGGGGGCTGTCATACCATCTGAGATTATTCACGTAATGCACGCTCAGTCATTGAGAAACTACTTAGGTCACGTTTGCTCTAAGATTGTCATCATCGACCCTAAAGAAATTTGGTTTGAAGACACTCTACAAGGTGCGGTTATTATACTAGCAGAAAAAAAACAATATCTTGATGAAACATCGCAAGGTGTCGGGATCGTTAGTGTAAGTGGGTTTGAATTCCTTCAAGATGATCCAAACGTTCTGTTTAATGATACGGTCGGAATTAATGGTGAGACAGTTGAAGGTAAATGGACTAAAGCGACACTTGATATTGACGAACTTAAGCTAATTAAAAGGGTAATTGCTCACCCTGATGTTCGTAAATTTAAAGATATAGCTAAGGTCGATGTAGGTATTGTGACTGGAGCTAACAAGTATTTTCTTGTTGATAATGAATCAGTTAAAGCATATAACTTAGAGCGTTTTGCTCACCCTATGTTTGGCAGAAGTCAACATTGTCCTGGCATTATCTATGATGAACAGCAGCACATTGAAAACCAGAAGCAAGGTTTGCCGACCAATTTCTTATACATAGATGAAGAGTATGAAGACCTTTCTGAAAGTGTAAAAAGTTACATTGAGTTAGGTGAAGCCGAAGAGTATCACAAGCGTTATAAGTGCCGTATACGTAAGCCTTGGTTCAAAGTCCCGTTTGTCTATAGCACAGAGATTGGAATGTTAAAGCGTTGCCACGATGCGCCACGCTTAATTCATAACAAAGTTGGAGCATACACCACTGATACGGCATATAGAGTTTCTTCAACGGTTACGAGTGCTGAAAACTTGGTATGTAGTTTTTTGAACCCTTTAACGGTCATTACAGCCGAACTTGAAGGACGCTTTTACGGTGGCGGTGTTCTTGAACTTGTTCCATCTGAGATAGAAAAATTACATATCCCTATCATTGAAGGCTTAAAACACAACGTTGATGAACTCAACCAGTTGATCAAAGATGGTCAAATAGAGAAAGTGATTCGACAACAAGGTTCACTAATCTTAGACAAGCTTGGTTTTACTCAGGAAGATAATGAAAAACTTGTAGATATATGGAAAAAGCTTAGAGACAGAAGACTACGCAAATAGAGTTAGCGAAAAACGCCGTAAACCCTCGCCCAATGCGGGCGGGGATATAAGGCGAAAAGCCCGAAGGGCTTTAAAGATCAGTCAGGCGTTGCCTGACTTTGAACATAGACTCTGAGTGTTTCAATCGTTGCCCCTCCCGTACTACAGGCAAAGTAAGATCTTGACCACAGCAACCCCGTTTTGCTTTGCATTCGTAAATGTGTGTTTTGCTGGCGTAATAGCCGTGATGATACTGACTTCAGATTGTTCACCATCACACTCACCGGCAGTTTTGGCGGGTATGCGACCAGAAGGTGTACATGGTCTGATTCGCCATCCATCCCAATAATTTGACATTCCAGCTTTTCGGCAGCTGAACCAAAGGCTTCCCGTAGTTGCTCTATCATGCGCCCGTCGAAGAGCTTGCATCGGTACTTTGTCGTGAAAATCAGATGCACAATCAATTTACTGACGCTGTGCCGTTTTCGGAGAAATCCCTCCAGTGCTTCATGATGATTACTCAATTGATATATCCACTTAACCTGTTAAAATAAAATAACTATATCAATGAGCGCTGACTATGTTAAGGGCCACAAAAGTACGCATTTACCCTACACCGGAACAGGCTGACTATCTCAATGCCCAGTTCGGTGCAGTTCGTTTTGCATACAATAAGGCTCTGCACATCAAAAAACAGGCTTACAAGCGCCACAGTGTGAATTTAAGCCCCCGTAAAGATCTGAAACCTTTACTGGCAGTAGCGAAGAAATCCCGTAAATACGCATGGCTTAAAGAATATGATTCTATAGCCTTGCAGCAGGCGGTTATTAACCTCGATGTTGCATTTTCTAACTTTTTTAATCCGAAGCTGAAAGCGCATTTCCCTGCTTTTAAACGCAAGCACGGCAAGCAGTCTAGTTATCATTGTGTTGGGGTGAGGTTGCAGAATGGAGCAATCAAAATACCCAAGTTGTCACCAATAAAAGCCTGCATTCATCGTGAAATTAACGGGAAAGTTAAAAGCATTACGATCACGCGTTCGGCTACGGGGAAATATTATGCCTCGGTACTCTGTGATGACGGCACACAAGCGCCAGAAAAACCTTCCCTGATAAAACGTATCGCCGGTCTGGATATGGGACTGAGCCATTATGCTATCAAATCAGACGGTAGCAAGGTGAGTAATCCTCGTCACCTTATCAACGCCAGCCGTAATTTGCGGTGCAAACAAAAAGCGCTGTCGCGCAAGCAAAAAGGGAGTGCCAATCGTCGTAAATGCCGCCTACAGCTTGCAGCAGTTCACGAGCGGATAACCAACGCCCGTGCTGATTTTCAACACAAATTCTCTCGTGCAATTGTTGACGAAAACCAAGCGGTAATTGTCGAGACGTTAAAAACAGCGAACATGATGAAAAACCACAACCTCGCACGCGCTATCGGGGATGCGGGTTGGGCTGGATTCATTACCAAACTAGAATACAAAGCAGCAGAAAAAGGCGTTCATCTGGTGAAGCTTGACCAATGGTTTGCCAGCTCGAAAACTTGTCACTGCTGCGGACACAAAATGCCGGAAATGCCACTCCATAAGCGCATCTGGCAATGTCCTTGCTGTGGCGTTGAACATGACCGCGATATCAATGCGGCGCTCAACATCCGGCAAAAGGGTATATTGGAATTACAGGCGGCGGGACTCGTCGTTTCTGCCCATGGAGGCCAGCGTAAATCCGTCACACAGACGGTTGCGGCCTGAGAAGTGGGAAGCCTCGCTGTTTACGGCGGGGAGCAGTCACGTTTTTCAACCAGCTTCTTGGGCTGTTGTTTTACTACCTTTTGGGGTTTCGGTTTTTTTGCCTGTTTTTTGGGCGCAGCATTGACCCAGACCTTTTTACCGTAAACAGAGGTATTTGAGGTCTGATCTTCCCGTGAAGCCTTTCTAGGGCGATTAAGGCTTAATTTCTTGCGTTCCGTCATCGATTTAATCTTTAAACAGGTTGCTCATTTCGGCATCAGTCAAACCCGTAAATTTCATCACAGATTGCCTGTCCATGCCACTTTCTAGCATTTGGCGCGCTATCTTCATCGAAGCCTGTTTTTCGCCCTTCTGCATACCCTCTTGAACGCCATCATTTTTGCCTAATTGGTAACCTTCCAGTTTGCCTTCTTGTCTTAATGCTTGAGCAATAGTCATAAGTGCTCCTTCGTGTTTCTCTGATTGTTTGGCTATCTCGGTGATAAATTCCATCGGTTTTTTAGCATTACCTTCCTGAATGAGATAGTTAAACAGTGTAATAACCTGATTATCGGTATAATAATTATACGACAACAGCGTGACAATTTCATTCATAAGCTCCATCATATCGCGTCGACGAATGTGCTTTTGGATAAGCGTCAACAAAGCCATTCGCTTGTGCTGCATAATCTCACCATCATCTAATGTGGTGACATCAGCTAATCGAAAGGGATTGGTATAAATACGCTCTGCTAGTTTCCTGTCTTCAAAGCAATCAAGCCAATCAGTGCTATAGGGGTGAGGACTCTGTTCACCACAATAAAATAACATTGGGAAAACTAACGGTAATTGCTTATATCCGGCTTCTAGGTGCTTCTGCATGGCTGCAAGGCTATAACGCATTAATCGCCATGCAATGAGCTTATCAGGAGTGGATTGGTGCTCAATTAATACATAGATATATCCGCTTCCCTTTGAGATACTGACTGAATAGAGAATATCACTCTGGTAATTTTTCATCTCCGCATCGATGAATGAGCTAGATTCCACTTTTAGGCTCTCTAAGTCGCATAGTGCTTTAATCTCATCCGGTAGCCAGACATCAAAGAAGTCTTTTGCCGTCTCTTTTTCGCTTAGAAATTGTTTAAACACAGCATCGTGTGGGGTTGGGGTGAATTTTTTATTCATCTTGTAATGTTCGCTTTTAACTTAGAAAAATATCAATGAAGAGAGTTTGAAGGACAAGGTAAAAAGACCTTATCAGCCATAATCTCTTTGCTCACTTCCTCAAAATAATCAACATCAATCACATAGATTGTTGATGAATTCTTTGGTACAAAGTAAAAATTAACGGGAGACAGGGAAAGCTCATTAGAATTAATGTAACTCACCTCTCCGACTTCCAGAAATGTTGATAATCCCTTATCAATACAGTAATCGGCTGCTTCATCGTAAGTATCAAAAAATTGTGAAGAATGCTGATTATTAATATCAAATACCAAAAACGGTTTAGCT
This sequence comes from Candidatus Arsenophonus phytopathogenicus, assembly GCF_056113345.1. Classification (NCBI taxonomy): domain Bacteria; kingdom Pseudomonadati; phylum Pseudomonadota; class Gammaproteobacteria; order Enterobacterales; family Morganellaceae; genus Arsenophonus; species Candidatus Arsenophonus phytopathogenicus. The sequence continues at coordinate 19,711 of NZ_JBUIOB010000014.1, read as the reverse complement.
ACAAAAGCATTGTCTTTACGTTTGATGTTTAACTTTTTCAAACTGCGGTTTTTACTCATCTCATATTTTCACTGTTTACATAACAAATTGCATCATAACAAACGAAAGCGCTATATTGAATGAGCAATCTTTTCACTACATGACATTAATTTTTTAACAATTGCTCCGGATTGACGATGATCTGACAGACCCTAGCAAGAAGCTTTTATCAAACGTACAATCAAACCGTGACTGCTCCCCGCCGTAAACAGCGAGGCTTCCCACTTCTCAGGCCGCAACCGTCTGTGTGACGGATTTACGCTGGCCTCCATGGGCAGAAACGACGAGTCCCGCCGCCTGTAATTCCAATATACCCTTTTGCCGGATGTTGAGCGCCGCATTGATATCGCGGTCATGTTCAACGCCACAGCAAGGACATTGCCAGATGCGCTTATGGAGTGGCATTTCCGGCATTTTGTGTCCGCAGCAGTGACAAGTTTTCGAGCTGGCAAACCATTGGTCAAGCTTCACCAGATGAACGCCTTTTTCTGCTGCTTTGTATTCTAGTTTGGTAATGAATCCAGCCCAACCCGCATCCCCGATAGCGCGTGCGAGGTTGTGGTTTTTCATCATGTTCGCTGTTTTTAACGTCTCGACAATTACCGCTTGGTTTTCGTCAACAATTGCACGAGAGAATTTGTGTTGAAAATCAGCACGGGCGTTGGTTATCCGCTCGTGAACTGCTGCAAGCTGTAGGCGGCATTTACGACGATTGGCACTCCCTTTTTGCTTGCGCGACAGCGCTTTTTGTTTGCACCGCAAATTACGGCTGGCGTTGATAAGGTGACGAGGATTACTCACCTTGCTACCGTCTGATTTGATAGCATAATGGCTCAGTCCCATATCCAGACCGGCGATACGTTTTATCAGGGAACATTTTTGTGACCACTTCGATTTCAATTTCTCTCAGTTTTGTGGTTTGCATTATCTCCGCCCAGGCCTTATTCCGCTCAAAAAGCGACTTTAAGGGTCTGGGTTGGAAATCTTTTTTCATCAGGGCATTAACTCAATTAACGAAATTAGAAGGATGAGCCTCATTTCAAATGTAAAACACAAAATATTACCAGAAGCGACGCTAAGCCTCTAAAAATTTTTAGCGGTACAATTTTGGGTGAAATAGAGAAAATGCCGTAGAGAGTGTTCCAGGCGGCTTAAAATCGACTTCTGAGGGTGAATTGAATATCAATATGCAATTTCAATCAAAAATTTGCCTAAGAGACCAAAAAATAGTCAATGTTGAGGTTTAATCTCCGACCTTACCGATTATCGATTTGCAGCGTAGCTGCTTCGTTCTTTCATTTTAAAATCATATCATAGACTTACATCTTGTGACGACAGCTCCTAGCAACTAAACGTTCATATAGCGCTTTAATATGAGGGTTATAGCGTATTGCTGTCAAAGCTGAGAAATATAATTTAGCTCGAATTTGAGCAGAGCCCGTTTTAGATAAATGAGCACGACCGTTAACGGAGGTACCCGACCGACGCTCTACAGGCACTAATCCCAAATAGGCAGCAACCTGTTCTGCGCTAGTAAAGTCATTGCTCCTTAATACCATCAGCATCTGGCTTCCAACCTGAGCACCTATTGATTTGATTGATGTCAGTAATTCCATATCTTTTTTTAACTCAGTATGGTTATTGATATGCTTGGAAATTTCAGCTTCAATGTCCTGTAATTGTTTATTTAATGCTTCAAGTGATTTCGTAATGGATTTAATAACCACCTTGGAAGTATAACTCGTTAAAGTTTTCTCTTCCCGATTTTGTTCGCGTAATAAATCAGCCAAAATTGCTTCACGACGTTTAATTAGGGATTTTAATTCCCTAATTTCCGTCGATGGTGCAACCCAGGCAGAAGGTTTCTTTAGTTCACCGTAACAAGCCAAAGCAAATGAATCGACTTTATCCGTTTTTTTTAAAATACCTATCCCTTTTGCAAATTCTCTTATACGGTAAGGGTTGACGATGGAAACATGAAGGCCGATATCATAAAGCTCATTGCAAAGTTGTTCGTGATAAATCCCAGTAGACTCAAGGATAATTCTCACCTCTTTAAGCAAACATTCTTGTTTATCCAACTATTCCCCCAATTCCCAAACGAAATGCAACAAAGTGAATCCTTGGTCATACATAGATAAACTTACTGTAATGACTGCATAAGAGATATTGTTGTATGAAGGGAAAACATTTGAATTTACATGATCGCTTTTATATCGAAAAACGAATAATTGACGGTGTTACTCAGGCCACTATTGCTAGAGAATTCGGGCTTTCTCGTTCATGGTTAGGAAATTGAATCGCTTTTAAAGTGAGGAGCAAAAGCCATCCCTTATTGCAAAAAGGAGAGGAAATCGATTTAGAACGTAGCACGCTACGCGTGATCGTCGCAGCTATGTTCCTCTGCGCCCCAAACCCCTATTAATAATTTTAATTCTGGTCGAAGATTTTATATACTGCATATCATTTACAAAAAATGACAACAAGGATGATGATTTGCAACAACGGCTTCGGATGGTTTGGTTTTGTCACTTTTTTGTTACCGCTTTCGTGCAGGCAGCGACAATCGATGCGACACAACAGCAGCAGAAAGCGGTATTAGAACAAGCAGAACAGCAAAGAAACGCGTTGCAAAAATCCCCTTCATTTTTAGTGCCGTTGCTGCCGCCTGTTGCACTTGATTCACATCCCGCACCGTGTTTTACGCTTCGCACTATCCAGTTTGATAATGCCCGTTCGCTTTCTCCCGCCACCCAGTCTACGCTACAGGCCCCTTATCTTTATCGTTGTCTTACATTGACTGAGATTCAGCAACTGGTACGCGATACCACGAATACCTATATTGAAAAAGGGTATGTTACGTCTCAGGCTTATTTGCCGGCGCAGTGTTTACGGGTCAGCCTGGAGGCGTGTACAGTGGCGCGACCGCTGCCGAGAACAGTTTTCGCTATAATTATTTATCTCATCACCAGCAGACATTAATGGAAAAAGAGCTGGCGGCAACCCCGAATGATTTTAAAAAAGCGCTGATTTCCCTGAAATGGGGATACACCTCCCTTGACCAGGATGTCAGTCTTGGGGCGGGCATGGTGTCGGGTGCGCCGGTTGGACTTTATGAGACAATAGACGGGTTAGCTAACCTGGCGAGCAACCCGAAAGAAACGTATACGGCGATAAAAGCAGTTCTGCAAAGCGATGACACATTAGGAATGATAACCGATGCGGTGAAACACTCGTATATCGCGCGTCTTGAGCGAATGGAAGCCGAATATCAAAAGGCCGGAACCGCAGGGGCATTTAACGCGGGCATTGAAGGCGGTAAAATCATTTTTGATATCGCTAGTACCCTTGCCGGGGGTGCAGGAGTCGCCAAGGGTGGCTTAAAATTGGTAGAGAAAGTCTCGGCAAAAATGGCTGTGACTGAAAAGGTTGTTCATACACCTCTTGGTTTGGGCTCGACGGGTCGTAGTATTCCAAGGAATTTGCAAGAGCAATTAGCACTAGAGGAAGCTATCTCTAAGCCTGAAGCTGGCAAAGAATTAATTTTAAGTCTAAGAGATACAAGGTGGCCTTCATCAGAAGGCTGGGTGAAAATGGCGCAAAAGATAAATGATATTGAAATTCATTATGTAAGAAATACAAAAACAGGGGCTATAGATGATTTCAAATTTAAGGAGAAAAAATAATGCTCATTAAGTGTATTTTTAATAAAGGTAAAAATATACCTTTAGAATATCGTTGGATGAATGAAACAGATGAGACAGATTATTCATATTTAAAGATAGGTGATGAGTTTCTTGTCTATGGGATTAATTTTTTTCCAACACGAGTTGATTACTTAATTTGTAATCATTATAGAAATAGAGATCCTGATTGGATACCCGGTAACTTATTTGAAATTATCGATCATACATTACCTAACAATTGGTCTATATGTATCACTTATTCAAATAAAGATTATAAGCATCTATACGACTCTTTTAAAATACATTCAATTATCGGTTATCCAAAATTAGTCACATCTATTTCTCATTATGAAGGAATTCTAGAAAGAGAATATGATGATTTACTATACTTTTTTCTTGAAAAGGAAAAGTTTGATAATCGGTGTGAATACCAAAGTGAATCTGATCCACTTAGCTAAAGTAAAAAACGCCGGAAAGAGCATCATGAGTGGAGATAACTTTATTTTTGTCGGAAAAAATAATTAACTTTGTAATCCACTTCACTGAATTTTTGCTTTACCACATCGTAGCCATATTGATTCATCATTCGTTGATCAATATCTTGAGGTTTGGTATTAGCAAACTCAAACATAGAATCGACTCTTAATTCAGTTTTAAGGACAGCATCAGCAATTAAAGCCAGTTTTTCATCTAAACTAATATCTTGATGGTTAGGAATCTCAATCAATACAGTAAGACATTAATGGAGGTGTTTTGAACTCAATATTTCTATTAAATTCTGACAGTTTTCTCGTTGATTAACCATGAGAACAGTAATTCGGTTAAATTATCATCTAAAAGCCTAATAATAGGCACACTGCTCCTAGGTTGCGGTTTGTAACCATCGTTTTTTTTCCATGTTATGCAGTCTTTCTGACAACAATTCCGTTGCCTATTTGCCTGCCTGGGCGCAGGTAAAAAGTAGCGTGCTACGTTCTTGACCACTACAGTAGCTGTCAGCTCAAGTCTGAGCTACTACAAATAAACTGCTTTAAAAACAGATCAATGCGTATATTCAATTTAAATAGAGATATGGTTACGCCATCTTGTTTTTCAAAATAGACTTTTGCTTTCACCTTATCTACCGATTCTTTTAATGCGTCGAAGCGACCAAAATCGTTTAGGTTTTTCTCATTAACACTATTAACCATTAATGCTATGAGTAGTTCTTTATCTAAACCAAGAGCATTAACAACGGCGTTTAATTGTGCGTTTTCAGCGTTATCTTTGTAGATGTTGATGTAGTCTCTGAAAGTATGGCCTTCAACTAGCTGCACATCGCCGCGCTGCAAGTCGTGCAAGAAGAGTTTGGCGTACTTTTGCTCAATTTGGGTGAGCGTTGCAAACGACTTGTGCAGTTCATTTAATGTGGATTCAATGCTCGCAGGGTTTTGGTGTTTGTTCAGCTCTTTTAAATATTTATCAAAGCGGCTGTTCATATAGTCGGCATCGATTTTGCCGGTATCTATCTCAGTTAAATAACCACTGATATCAAAAGGCACATCGCTGCCACCTGCACCATCGTGATCACCTTTGCCTACTAACTCTTTATAGCGCAGGGCCAGGCTCAGGTAAGTTTGTTCGTCTATAGCCAACGTTACCTCATGTTCTACATCATTTTCAGTAAAGGAATAGACCGACTGTTCCCAATGCAAACCTTGTACTTTAGCCGCTTCCAGGTGCTGGCTAAAGGTGTTAAACAACTTGGCAAATTGGGCACAGGCTTCTATATCGTCTGGTAGTTTTTCAAAATTCTCAACACTGGTGCTAACAAACAGCTCGGAAATGTTAGCCACTAATTCATTCATGGCTTTAATATTGCTTTCTAACTTGTCAACAAACAAGCCGATAGGCTTATCGCCGGAATAGAGTTTTACCGCAGCATTAATGTGCTGCTCCATGGTATGTGGATAGCGATAATAACGAATGATGCCGTGGGGTTTATCAGGACCAAACAAGCGATTGGTGCGTGAGAATGCTTGAATTATATGTTGGTATTTAATTACCTTGTCTAAATACAAGGTATTAAGCCATTTAGAGTCAAAACCCGTGAGCATTTGATCCACTACAATCAGTAAATCTAATTGCTTCGAAGGATCGGTATGAATGCGCTCGTAAGGCTTTTTGTGGGCAAGCCGCTTGGCTACATCTTTTTTAAAAGCTGCATGGCGCGCAAAATCAAAATCCTGACCGTAACGCGCGTTATAGTCGGCCATAATTTCGTCTAAGCCATCACCTTTAAAGGTGGAGCCATGGTCGCCACTGCCGTCGTTATCAATATTAGGATCAAATAAGGCTGAGATTTTTAGCTCAGGTTTAGCCGCTTTTAAACGCCGGTAATAGTCAATCGCTTCAGCGATACTATTCGTGGCTAAAATCGCGTGAAATTTATTGCTTTGGCTGAGCACATCCCATTTATCTAAGATGTCACTAACGACTTTTTCCTGGTGGGTGACAGTTAAATATTGGCTTTTAGGTACATAGTCTTCAATGCCTTTGTGGTATTTGCCTGTGGCATCTTTGTAGCCAGCCATAGGTACATCTTTTATAAAGTGATTAAATTTTTTCTTTTTAGCTGGATCCGCCATCGCATCAGCAACCGAACCAGCTTTGGCTTGTTCTAATGCAACTTCTTTCCTTAGGTCACTATCTCTAAAGGTAGGCACTTTGTAAGGATCAAAGCCCAAAACGTTACCATCACGTATACCATCTGCTATGCTATAGCGGTGTAGCTCGTTGCCAAATACAGTACTGGTGGTATTGCCTTTTTTTTCGTTTTCTTCCTGAATAGGTGTACCTGTAAAACCAAAAAATAAGGCGCGTGGAAAAGTATGCTTAATCTTAATCAGCATATCGCCAAAGGTTGAGCGATGCGCTTCATCAATAATAAACACCAAGCGCTTAGCTCGTATTTTTTCAATATCTGCAGAGTTTGTGGCTGTGCCTTGATTGTCTACCTCTTCAAAAATATTACTCATTTTTTGAATGGAGCTAACAATCAAGGTGTTGGAGGTGTTGGTGCTTTTTAATTTGGTGAGCAGTACGTGAGTATTTTCAGTAGTTTGTACGTCTTCGCTATCGCTAGCAAAATTGCGATATTCCGTCAGCGACTGGGTACCCAGCTCAATCCTGTCCATTAAAAAAATCACTTTATCGGCATCTTTCGATTGTGCAATTAACTGTGCCGATTTAAAACTAGTCATGGTTTTGCCCGAACCGGTAGTATGCCACACATAGCCCCCGAGACGATCAGGGTTATTGGCAGCGCTACCCAGTTGCTGCCAGTTGGTTTTAGCCACTTTGTCAGATATCGCATTGGCGGCGTAATACTGATAACTGCGCATAACTTTAAGCACGCCATCGGTATCGTCGGCGACGGTATAAAAACCAATCAACTGGTGCGCCATAGGGATAGAAAGCAAGGTAGAGGCGATGTCTTTCCAATAGTTCATGGGTTCGTTATTAAAATCGGCCCAGTTAAACTGATAGTCGGGGTTAAACTTGCCGTCTAGCCCGGGGTTGGAAAAGTATTTGGTCTCGTTTGGCTCCGTGGCTACAAACACCTGGATGAGCGAAAACAAGCCGCTAAATAAGCCCTCTTTACTGTACTTTTCAATTTGGTTCACTGCTTGGCTAACCGGAATACCGCTACGCTTTAGCTCGACATGGATCACTGGCATACCATTTATCAGTAATAGTACATCGCCACGTCGGTCGTTACGCAAAGGGCACCCGCGTTCAAATTTGGGCTGCTGCACAATTTGGTAGCGGCTTTGTCCTGCGGCGATTTCCTGGCGATCATATATTTTTAAGCTGACTTCTTTGCCCATATGCAAAGTATCGGCGGGGTTATCGCGCTTAATCGCCACGGTTTTGCCATTAATTAAACCGTTGAGCTTGAGCGGTGTTTTAAGTTCTTTAATTTGCTCAATAATTTGCTGCATTTCTGTATTGGTTAAAGGCACATCGTTTAATCTGTCTTGTTGGCGGTTGTTTTCAAACAAAATGGTTGCCCAGTTATGCAATAACTCCGCTTCAGTTTTGTTTTTTAGAATCTCTGGTTCCCAACCCTTTTGGGTAAGTACCTCAATAAAGGCCTGCTCAAATTGCGCTTCGGTTTTAAAGGTTATCATGCACACTCCCTATATGAACATTTTTCTCAAGCAGGCCTGCTTGATGTTATTGAGTTTGGTGATTTGTTGTTGGTGTTGGTTGATCAGCGCGTCGAGTTTTTGAAAATAATTGCCGATAGCGGCTTGTTCTTTTGAACTCTTTGGAAATATAACGCTTGTGTTCTGTATTGTCGTTTTTGAGATTGATAACACTTTTGTGCCCTGCATCAATGACAAAAGTTGATCATGGAATGAAGATGAATTTAAGTAGTAGCCTAGATATTTAGAGGCAAAAGACAAGGTAGGTCTAGCCGCAATCGTGTGCAATCCAGAAACAACTAACTGCTCATCTATATTAAGTAACTCTGTGCATTTTCCAACAGTACTATCTTCGGCTGCATCTGCAATGATAATGTCCCCATCCTGCAAGGCAGCATGATTTAGCTTATTGGCTACGCTATCGTTTGTAATAAATGGTAAGCTTTCATGACGTACATCCAGAACTTCACCAAATTTAATTAATACGTCGCCATAGTGAATATTTTTTACCGAGCCAGCGCTGTAATTTAAGTCGGCTCGAGAAAGGGTATTGATTGGTACATTAGCAAAGCAAACGCCAAATAGCTTCACCGTCCACTCCCCACTAAATCCTTTAAACCTGATTTCAGGTATGGTTTCACCTTGTTTAGGAAACATTTTTTCTAGCATGGCTTTTTTAATGTTGCTGAGTTTGTCATGCTTTTGTTGGTGCTTATTGATTAGGCTATCGAGCTTTTGGAAGTAGTTGCTGATCATGATTTGTTCATTTTTCTTAGGTATACTTACTTTTGTATTTTGTACAACACTTATATAGTGTCGGGCATGCCCCATTACCTCAATTTGTGCGGTATTCAGTAAATGAAATGCGAATATAAGGTCATCTTCTCTACTGTTTTTTACCGTAAGAATTTTAATCGCTGACGATTTTACCATATAAGGGAAATCAACAAATTTACAGTCAAGAGTAAAATCATCAAAAATAATACTCGGATCATTATATGTCGATTTCTCATGAGTATAGCCAAGAAGAAACCCCTTGTTAGCAGTTAGTACTGGTGTATGATACTCATCAGAATATACAGATGATTTAACAATGTAATTATCAGGTCTCTCATAAGTAAACACCTCGCCCAGTCCCTTTTCCTCCCACTCCTCACTAAACCCCTTAAACCGAACCTCAGGCACTTTATTATCCATACTCATCTTATTCACCCTTCAATAAGTTGGTAAGTTCGGTTAAGCCCTGCATATCAAATTCGTTGCCAGTGAGTTCACCCATCATTTGTGCCAGTTCTTGCTCGGTGGTTTTTATTTCATTCGCCACTTGCGAATAGGTCACGGCGTATTTTTCGGCAAGGGCTTGCACTTGTCTGGTGAGCTGGGTAATTACTGTGTTTGGCATCGCCGCAAGTTCATTGCACAGCGGTGTAATCCATTTCAAGTGCAGTAGATTATTCACTTGTTCATCACTGAAGGCTTCAATGGTGGTTTTGGTTTTTAAGTGCAGGGCAGTAGTGGCATCTTTAATCGTGTTTTTCAGGGCTTTTTCTTCATCGATTAATGTGTTCGCGCGAATGACTTTTGCTTCATAGCTGTCTTCGGCAAATTTAGTTTTAAGATCTTTTTGCTCTTTTAAGAACACTTTGGCAGCTTTACCGACTTCGACATTAGCAAAGCCGTCTTTGCTTTCTTTGACCGTATCTTGTTCTTTTTCTTCTTCACTTAGTGATTCTAGAATTTCTTCCAACTCGTTGGCGATTTCGGCTAGGCGAGTTTCTTGATCTTTCAATGCTTGTAAGTCATCACTCAAATAGGTTTGTTGAACTAAATCAAACGGCAGTATGTGACCTTTCCAACCCTCCTGAACTTCTATGTCTTGGCCATTTTTCTTCTTAATAACCATGTTGGGGTCAACTTGTTTGGTGACGGCAAACTCTTCGGTTTGCATCATTTCTAGATCAGCGCTGATAATTTGCCATTGGTTACTCAAAAATTGATAAGCTTGGTATCTGTCGATTAAGGCTATGGGAGCTAAGCGAGTAAATAACTCGGTACTTAATACCTCCTCTTGCTGGTTACGTGGTACGTTTTCCCAATTTTGAATTAACTGGCGGTTTAGAAGGTCATCAAGGCCATTAAAAGCATGGTGATAGGCGCTGATAAACGCTAGCACTTGAGGGTGCTCACTAATACAGGTGTTAACAGCTTGTTTGTCAATGTGTAGTTCACTATAAGCGGCGGATTTTGGTGTAAACAGAGCGCCGTGCAATTGCGGAAACGCTTGCCAAAAATTGTGTAGCTCGGCAATTTCGCTATTGGGAATACCGCCGAGCATGGTGGCGTGTAAATCCCAGCTTTCTGCTGTCGCAGAGGAATCCACATAGCGCGATATGTTGAGGTTGTAACCGTTGTCGCGCAGGGTTTGTTTGCTCACCAGTTGCGAGAACTTGTCGATACTTTCGCGGTTAATCACCGCATCAGTAATGCGCTTGATATCACTGGCTTGCAGTTTGTTGTTTTTGCTATCTTTTATAAAATGTTTAGAGGCATCGACCACCAATATATCGTTGTTTTGGCGTTTTTGCTTGAGTGTCAAAATCACCGTGGGAATGCCAGTACCAAAAAAGATATTAGCTGGCAAACCGATAATCGTGTCAATGTGATTCTGTTCAATGAGTTGCTTGCGAATTTTACCTTCTTCACCGCCACGGAACAAAACACCATGAGGTAGTACGATAGCCATAATGCCATCAGGTTTTAGATGGTAGAGATCGTGTAGCAAAAAAGCAAAATCGGCTTTGGTTTTAGGTGCCAGGCCAAAACGTGAATAGCGTGGATCGCTTTCTTTAAAGCTGGGGTCCCAGTTTTGTGAGTAAGGGGGGTTGGACACCACGGCATCGACATGCAAGGCGTAGTATGAGCCTTGCGGGTCGCTGTCATCAAAATACGGCCAATCGTCTTCTAGGGTGTCGCCATTTCGGGTTTTAATGTTGCTAGCTTTAATACCGCGCATGATGAGGTTCATACGGGTTAGGTTGTAGGTATTGGCTTTTAACTCTTGAGCGTAATAGGTAATACAGTCTTTATTTTTCGCGTATTTCTCGAATGCCTCACCGATATTGATCAGCAACGATCCAGAGCCGGAAGTGGGGTCGTAAATTTTGATGGTATCTTTGTTTTTTAACTCATGAGCGATGATGTTCGACATAAGTACCGAAACTTCATGAGGCGTGTAAAACTCACCGGCTTTTTTACCTGCATTGGCAGCAAATTTTTCAATCAGGTATTCGTAAATGTAGCCCAGTACGTCATACCCTTGATTGCCATTCATGGGGATGCTTTTGATCAGGTGTAGTAAGTCGCTGACGGCTTTGGTGCGTTTGCCGGCACTTTCACCCAGTTTGCTTAAACCTGTTTCCAGTGTGGTAAAAATGCCTTCAAACAGTTTTTTGTAAGTTGGCGAAATCAAACGGCTAAAGGCCGAGAGCGCATCACGCACGTTAGATTCATCAAATTCGGATGTTGGATCAATCCATGTAGAAAACAGATTATCGTAGGCAATAAAGTAGCCCAAGTTGCTTTGTACGTATTTAACGGTGTCAGCGTCTTTTTCATTGAGCGCTTTGATGTCTTCGGGCGTCATTCCCTGTCTGGTGACAAACTGCACCAACTGGTCGCTTAGATACTTGTAGAAGATAAAGCCGAGTATGTAGTCTTTGTATTCGTTGGCTTCAATTTTAGAGCGCATCTGGTTGGCAGATTCCCATATTTTTTTCGCAAGCTGTTGTTTATTCACTATAATTCCTATTTAGAGCAATTCTTTTTGAAAAGGCTATTTTAGCGAAAAACGCCGTAAACCCTCGCCCAATGCGGGCGGGGATATAAGGCGAAAAGCCCGAAGGGCTTTAAAGATCAGTCAGGCGTTGCCTGACTTTGAACATAGACTCTGAGTGTTTCAATCGTTGCCCCTCCCGTACTACAGGCAAAGTAAGATCTTGACCACAGCAACCCCGTTTTGCTTTGCATTCGTAAATGTGTGTTTTGCTGGCGTAATAGCCGTGATGATACTGACTTCAGATTGTTCACCATCACACTCACCGGCAGTTTTGGCGGGTATGCGACCAGAAGGTGTACATGGTCTGATTCGCCATCCATCCCAATAATTTGACATTCCAGCTTTTCGGCAGCTGAACCAAAGGCTTCCCGTAGTTGCTCTATCATGCGCCCGTCGAAGAGCTTGCATCGGTACTTTGTCGTGAAAATCAGATGCACAATCAATTTACTGACGCTGTGCCGTTTTCGGAGAAATCCCTCCAGTGCTTCATGATGATTACTCAATTGATATATCCACTTAACCTGTTAAAATAAAATAACTATATCAATGAGCGCTGACTATGTTAAGGGCCACAAAAGTACGCATTTACCCTACACCGGAACAGGCTGACTATCTCAATGCCCAGTTCGGTGCAGTTCGTTTTGCATACAATAAGGCTCTGCACATCAAAAAACAGGCTTACAAGCGCCACAGTGTGAATTTAAGCCCCCGTAAAGATCTGAAACCTTTACTGGCAGTAGCGAAGAAATCCCGTAAATACGCATGGCTTAAAGAATATGATTCTATAGCCTTGCAGCAGGCGGTTATTAACCTCGATGTTGCATTTTCTAACTTTTTTAATCCGAAGCTGAAAGCGCATTTCCCTGCTTTTAAACGCAAGCACGGCAAGCAGTCTAGTTATCATTGTGTTGGGGTGAGGTTGCAGAATGGAGCAATCAAAATACCCAAGTTGTCACCAATAAAAGCCTGCATTCATCGTGAAATTAACGGGAAAGTTAAAAGCATTACGATCACGCGTTCGGCTACGGGGAAATATTATGCCTCGGTACTCTGTGATGACGGCACACAAGCGCCAGAAAAACCTTCGGTTTCGGACATCATCCAAAACACCTGTACGAAAATAGTGAAATTGCGTTTCGTACAGGTGTTTTAATTCGTACATCGTTTTCGGTCATGTTATTTGACTGCTTCTTTCAACGTTTTACCCGCTTTAAAACTTGGTACGTTTGCAGCAGCAATTTTAAGTGTTTCGCCCGTTTTTGGATTACGTCCATCTCTGGCTGCTCTTTGCTTAACCTGAAAACTCCCAAAGCCAACTAGCTGTATATCATTGCCAGCCTTTAACGCTTCTGTCGCGGTTTCAATGAATGCGTTAAGTGCCTTCTCTGAATCTGTTTTGGTTAAGTCAGCTTTTTCAGCGATTTGATTAATGACTTCTGTTTTGTTCATGTTGTGCCTATTTTTTTATTGTTCAAGCTTTTCTTCGAGATAGTTATTAAAAACCGTTCTGAAACCCATAGGATTTTTGATGCTTGGAATTGGAGTAATTGTTCCTCCAGTTCCTTTTACAAGGATGGTTCCATAACCTAAAATCCTGCCAATAACACTTTGTTGAACACCTAGACTTTCCACTTTATCCAATCTTAATTCTACGGTATCTATTCTAATTAATCCTTTCTTGGCTATAATTCTTTGGTTAGTCAAAGCCAACTCTGTTGTCCAAATTTTTATTACTACGTAGATTAATATTGCAATTCCTAATCCAAAAAATCCTAGACAAATTATCCCTAAAATAATTAAAAAAATTTCAGATAACCAAGAAACTTTAGCTCTTTCTATAACTTCTTCTTTTTTGTTTAATGCTTTATCAATATATCTAGACATAAAAATCCTATTAATATACTAAATTTCTAATGATTAACCACATATTCTAAGTCTTTTTCAGAGAAATTAATATCTTTGTTTTGCTCAGATTTCACAACGGATATTTTTGTATTTTTGCCTTCTCTGATTGACAATTCTCGTTTTTTCTCTTCGTGCCAATTTTGCTTGCAATATTTTGAACATTCTACGGCTTTACGCAAATCTGGCATGGTTAAACGTAATGTAGGATCGTATTTCTTCAAATCCTTCTCGTACTGGAAAAGTATCTCGGCATTTTTCTTCATCCACTCGCCCTCATCATGAGAACCAGTTTTGACATGTGGGCGTTTGGCTAGCCTTGGGCGAATTGGTTTTGTGTTGAATAGATCATCTTTTTCTAGAAGATAAGTAATCTCAATGTCTGTTATTGATCTTCCTGTTTTGATAGTACGCCAATTTAATGAAATGTCTGTAAGTGACTGGATTTGTTCGAAAGCAGGTATTAATGTTCTTTTTTTAAGATCATCAAAGCTTTTCGATAAATTTGGGAAAATAGCCCTAAAATGGTGAATTGGCATCACAAGAGTGTAAACGTCTAATTTTTTACCTTTTTTGTGTTCTCTGTTTTTTGCTTTTCTGATGTAACTTAGTAATATCCAATATATTCTCAATGCTATAGGATTAGTTAATCTTTGAACTGCTTCTACAGAGCAAACAGTGAAGTTTCCTTTTAGCTCGAAAAGATAAGGTTCTACACTACGGCTAAAGCATAGTGATAATTTACTACAATCTTCTTGTTTTTTATAAAAACTAGCATCGTCCAACCAATTAACCATATGAATAGTTTTCTTTGCTTTGTTATCAAGCCTAAAAAATTCTATTTGTTTTTTCATTAGTCCAATTAGAGCATCCCTCATAGTGACCCAGACTTTTTGTTCGTTAGTCTTAAACATTTCAATAAATTCTTTTGGGTATAAGGTTATTCTGCCTGGATTACTTATTTTCGAATCAATCCTTGATAGCGCTAAGATTAATAATCTCATTTCATTACGCGTAAGCTTGTAACTTGCTTCTATTAGGTCATTACTTTGAACTAAATTGTAATTTGGATCTTTATCAACTGATGCTGACATTTTTATACCTCTAAAAAATGTGGTGAAGCCACTGTTATTTTTTATATTTACTTTTCTTTTTATCGAAATACTTATATATAAAAATCATTTAGTTAACTTGTTATAGCCGGACAAAAAAGTCGTTATAGCCGGACAAAAAAGTCGTTATAGCCGGACAAAAAAGTCGTTATAGCCGGACATTTTTTCTGTGGATAAGTTAATCCAACAATATTAATTGTAAATAATAAAAAACAAATTAAATCAATTATTTATGTTATTTCTTACATGGTCATATAAATTTTAAATTTATTCATATCTAGTGGCGGATATCATTTATAAATATTAATAGCCGGACAAAAAAGTCGTTATAGCCGTAGCGTTTTTCTGTGGATAAAATTGAAGTTTAGCAAATTATCAATTTTAATAAATCCTTATATATCAGTTAGTTATTTTTTATGTTGGATTTTTATCATTAAATAAATCACGCCAATTCTATTATTTCTTAAAAATAGCCGTAGCAAAAAGTCGTTTAATTTTTTTAGATACATAATCATCATAGACGATTTTTTTCGACATAAATTTTTCCTTTAAGCTGTATTGATAAATTAAAGAAACGACTTTTCCAAAATAATTGACGGCCATTTAAGTATATATAATTGTATATACTTTATTTTTTGACACGAATCGTTATTTTATCTATAATGTATATATTTAAGTATATACAATAATGTTGGATTTTATATGAAAAACCCTTTTATTATTAGCTTTGCCAACAGTAAAGGTGGGGTAGGTAAGACAACTAGTTGTATAGCTGTTGGCTGTTGTCTAGCTCAACAAGGGTATAAAACATTACTTATTGATTTAGATCATCAAGGAAATCTTAGTGATGATTTAGGCAGGGGAGATGAAGATTATACAATTACAGATCTTTTTGAAAATCCTAAATTTGATATTAATAAAATAATATACTCAGCTCTTGATTCAACTGATGAAGTAAAAAACTTATCAATTATTCCAGCGGATATAACATTAGCTGTTGAAGCTAGAAGTGCTGAAAGATTCAGGCATAGGTTAACTATTTTAGAAGATGCACTCAAACGTTTAAATACTAAATTTGATTTTATTCTGTTTGATTTGCGCCCTGCAATTGATTTAAGCATAGAAAATGCTCTTTTAATTACAGATTTAATTGTTATTCCTGTTGATATGGATCGAAGAGCTATTAAGGGCATTAATGATTTGCTCCAAGTAGCAAAAGAAGTAAAACGTCAAGAAAATATTGTATATACTCTTGTAAAGACAAAAGTAAACAAATCTCATTCTAAAATGCAAAAAGCTATAAATGAGTATGTCAAAAAATCAGGCTATCATGTAGCTACAACAGAAATAAGGGTTAGTGAGCTTTATAAGCAAGCTACAGAAAACCGTAGACCCTCTCCTCTTTATGCTTTTAATGAAAGACCGCATGAAGATTATTTATCATTGATGCATGAACTTATTAAAAGAGTTGAGGAGATTTCTTAAGTGAGTCGAAGTGATAGAATAATAAAAGGTGTAACGCGAGTTGTAGAAAAGAGAAATATTACAACTGGTAAGCAAATGAATTTACGTATGACTAATTTAGATGAAGATGCACTTTCTATTATGATCGATAAAATACAAGAAATTGTGCCACAAAAAAATATATCAAAGTCACGAGTTTTACGTGCTGTTGGTTATTTAAATTATGATATAAATTTAGTTAAAAAATTAGCGAAATCAGTTATTAATAACACATAATGTATATACTCTTATATATTCATTTTTATATACTTAAGTAAGCGGTACTTGAAGGGACGGTAATCCCAACAAGCACCTGATCCAACAACCTAAGTCAGTAGGAGTCGGACTATGAAAAAGTCTACCTTCCGCGTGCTTGTCTGTGAAGCGCCGAATCAAATAATTGAGCTATTTGCTCGTAAATCCCGCAACTTAACCCTTTGTCAGCGTGCCCGAATTCTCAAGAGAGTTGGAGGTGCAGCATGAAATCCGAGATGATTAAATTCTTTTTGAGCAGTGCTGTTCCCTGTGGTTTTAGCGATGATGAAGCTGAAGTTCAAATGAATAACTGCATGTTAAATTTACTCCATTCGCTCATCTATACCGCAGAAAGGCTTTGACCGCTATATTCCAGCAAATTTACTCCCTCATCAACGCGCTCAGGTTTTTCAACCTGCCGGAGGTGCGGCATGAAATACACCTATACCCTCAACGGATTTCGTCGAACCTATGAGGGTCGTCCCGATGTGCGTTTTGCCTGCTGTCATTGTGGACAGCTCTCATTAGCTCTTGTGAGCTTCTTTTGGCGTGCCAGACTCGGTAACCGTCCCTACGTCAACCCTGAAGAAGCCTGTATTGAGTTTGTTGAAAAAATTAACCGTAAACAATTCAAGCTGCTTTTTTACAAGCACTCAACGATGAAAGCGTGCTCGGGTGCTTGTTGCCATTGCGCTGAGAACCAAAGAGAAAAGGCATTACCCAAAGCCAGAGGCGTAATTCTACGGAGATTAGAACAACAGGCGAGTAACCGCGTTGAGGGGGAAAAATGATGAAATACTTCAAAGCAACGATTATCACAACCGTTGACCACGAGAACGGCAAAACAACATCGCATATCTATCTTGCATCTGAGACGAAAATTGCAGCCAAGAAATTGGCTTCTCAACATATCTTTGAAACAGACGGCGCAAATTGTTGTTTTTACAAATCGCCTCAGATCTGGAAGAAATCACGCGTTGAGGAATACCTCGCCAATACCGAGAAGCAGACGGCTGTTACCGAAGAACAGGAAATAGATCAGTTTTGCGCTTTGCTGACGATATTTGGGATTCAGGAAGAATACGACGAAGGCGAAATTCGAGATGCAGATGAATTGCTCGCCAATCCAGCGGAAGAGCCAGAGCTTTTTGAGCAATATACCAAACTGCGTGAACTGTTGTCTGTGAAAATGCAGGAAGCAGGCAAAACTATCTCTTTAAGCGAAATCAAGGAAATAGCGAGTAATCTTTTTGAGTGTGGGGAAAATAATGAGTTATTAACGCAATCAACAGAGTTATCCACTAAACCTGTCGTTATCCCTGTGGAAAAAGTGGAAAAAAGCGAGGTGAATGTCGAGGTTGAAGCGTTGGTTAATAATTGTACAGATGAAGAGGAGTTAATTAACTCGGTCATCAAAAATATTGACGACACCTCTATCTTCTCTGCTTTTCCGCCTGTTAACGGAAAAATCATGAGTGGGGAAAATATCACGCTTGAGATGTTAAACGGCTGTGTTGATGCGCTGAAACCTACAGAAAGCTTTGGTTGTTCGTCGTCTCTCAAACAGTACCTATCATGCGGCAAACGGTTATTCGAGTACGCAAATCACGATTGGTGCAACGTGGAGGATTAGGGTGCGCTGGAGTGGTACAAAAACGCCCCATGCAGGGAGAGCAAGCAAGGGGCGCTCTTGATTGGTACTGCTCTTCACTCGGCTATTCTAGAGCCAGAGTGCTTTGAAATGCAATACCTTTGTGCGCCAGAAGTGGATTTGAGAACCAAAGACGGCAAACAGGCTTTGGCTGATTTTGAAGCTCAGGCCGTTGCCAGCAACCAAATTGTGCTCAAAAAAGACGACTTTGAGCAAATTGAGCTAATGCGTGATTCTGCAGTGGCATATCCATTGGTTGTCGAACTACTGGAAAACGGTGCGCCAGAACTCTCAATTTTTTACCGCACGGAAAACGGAACGCTATTGAAAATCCGCCCTGACTGGTTAGGGCTCTACTCTGGCGTACCGTTCATCCTTGATGTAAAAACAACTGAGGATGTTCATGACTTTGGCAAATCCGTTGACAAGTTTGGCTATCACCTGCAAGCCGCATTCTACCGGATTATCGCGCAGAAGGTGTTTAATCTTGATATTGATTTTCTGTTCTGTGCAATTGGCAAAAGACCGGAGTGTGGACGCTATCCCGTGCAGTTAGGCATGTTGGACGAAGAAGATAGCGAAGAGGGTGTGCTTCAGGTTAACAGTGTGATTGATGCGCTGGAAAAAGGAACCGAAACACAGGCGGTTGCAATGATATCCCGTCCTTTCTGGGCAAAACAGGCAGACAGAAAACGCAGAGAAGCGTTGATGATGGAAGGGGGCGTAGCATGAATACCGGACTGGAAACGATGACTAACGTCTATGCCAATTTGCAATCGGTCATTATGCAACAGGGAATAGCAGCTATGTTACCTGCTCAGGTCACCCCTGAGCAGTTCACCCGAACCGCCGCAACCGCATTAATTGAAAATGAGGATTTGCAAAAGGCGGATAAACAATCACTGGTACTGGCCTTAACACGCTGTGCCAAAGATGGACTGATGCCAGACGGAAGAGAAGCGGCGCTGGTTGTTCGCAGTACCAAAATTAACAACCAGTTTGTGAAAAAAGCCGTTTACATGCCAATGGTTGATGGTGTGATTAAACGTGCCCGTCAATCTGGGCAGGTGGTGAATATCATTGCAAAAGTGGTTTATTCCCAAGATGAATTTGAGTATGTGATTGACGAAAACGGCGAACACTTAACCCACCGTCCGGCGTTTATTGATGGTGATGAGGTTGTTAAAGTCTACGCTTTCGCAAAACTCAATAGCGGTGAAATCGTAATTGAAGTGATGTCAAAAACCGAAGTAGAACGAGTCCGTGATGTCACCACTAAAGGGAAATCCTCAACGGCGTGGGAACAGTGGTTTGACCGAATGGCGCTTAAAACTGTCATTCATCGCCTCGCTAGACGGCTTCCTTGCGCCTCTGAGTTGTTTTCGCTTCTTGAGGTACACGAAGGTATTAATTTAGCGGAAAATCCGCCTAGAATGGCTATGGTTGCTAATAAACGGTTGTCACTCAGGGATGTTCTCCGTGAACGAAACGAAAAGTTACGGCAAAAAGCAGAAACGGTGACAGTGTCACCCACCGAA
>NZ_JBUIOB010000013.1:0-6988 GCF_056113345.1 Candidatus Arsenophonus phytopathogenicus | reverse complement strand
GAATTAACGCATGCGAGACAGACGATTGAGGCACTCAGGCTTGATGTTGCTCGGGGTTTTAAGCGGTTGCGGGTCAATGCCACCTGCCCCAAAGAGTCCGGTGCCGCCGGCGTGGATGATGGCACCGCCCCCCGACTTACAGCAGACGCTGAACAGGCTTATTACACCTTACGAGAACAGATTGCTACAGTCACCGCCCAAACCTTAGGGCTTCAGGACCACATTAAAATACAACGAGGCAAGAGAGAATCAAATGAACGATGAAAGAGACATGCAGGTAAAGCTCTCGAAACTGTTTGTGGGTGGCATGTTCAAAGGTTATGCGCTGACGGTCGATGGTAAGATACTTTCTAATCAGGAATCTACTGTTGTGGATAGTAAACCTCAGGAAATTCCTCATGTTACGGCATCTTTCATTGTGACTAATGAGATGACGGTTGATGCTCCTTATATTCATGTTAAAAAGCATGATTGTAAATTAGCGAAAAAAGTGAAATATGAGGATAAGGATTATGCCCCTGCGCATTCCTCGCGCTTGCCGTAAACGCGGCTGCGCCAAGACAACTACCGATCGCAGTGGTTATTGTGAGACACATCGAAATCAGGGCTGGGAAAATTATCAGCAAGGTAAAAGCCGTCATCAACGTGGCTATGGTTCGCACTGGGATAGGCTTCGTTTGCGAATACTTAAACGTGATAAATATTTATGTCAGGCATGCTTAAAGAACAGTCTGGCCAACACCGCTAAAACCGTTGATCACATTCTGGCTAAAGCCCATGGAGGCACTGATATCGAAAGTAATTTGCAAAGTCTTTGTTTGGCGTGCCATAGGAAAAAAACAGCAGCAGAAACAAGCAGATAAATAAGGGGAGGGGCGGGTAAAAAGTTTACCTCTTTCGCTTTTTGAACAGCCGCTTCCGTCAAATTTTTATCGTCGCGGAAAATGAAAATGAAAGGATGTCAATCTGGATGAGTAGGAGGTTGTATGGTGGGGACAGCGGGTAAGTCTGGTCGTCGTCCAAAGCCTGTAGCCAGAAAAGCATTGGCGGGTAATCCAGGTAAGCGCACATTAAATAGCGATGCACCCGCATTTACGCCGATAAAAAAGGTTAGTCCGCCTGACTGGTTTATCGAAAACGGGATGATGCTTGCGGTCATTATGTGGGAAATGACGGTAAAGGAGTTATGTAGTCAGGGGGTCATTTGTCTTACTGATCTGGCAGTGCTTGAGCGCTGGTGTGTTGCGTATCAAATATGGCGAAAACTGGTAACCGATATTATGCGCGATGGTACGCGTTTAATTGGTGCAACGGGTGGCCCGATTAAAAACCCTGATTTGACGGCGAAAAAAGAGCAGGAAACGGAAATGGATCGGACGGGTGCGATGTTAGGTTTAGATCCGAGTAGCCGTCAACGTTTAATTGGCATAGCAGGGCAAAAAAAACAGGAAAATCCCTTTTTGAAGATTATTTCCTCATGAGTCGTAAATCGTATCGTAATGTCAATGCGGCTAATCAATATGCCCGAGACGTTGTAAAAGGGAAAATAGTCACCTGCCAATATGTTAAAGATGCCTGTCAACGTCATCTTGATGATTTGGCAAAGGGAGCGGAACGGAAATTCTGTTTTCGATTTGATAAAAACCTGGCAGAACAAGCCGCAAGATTCATTCAGCTACTTCCTCATACAAAAGGTGAGTGGGCGTTTAAACGGATGCCAATCACACTTGAGCCATGGCAACTTTTCATTATCTGTAGTGCGTTTGGCTGGGTGCATAAAGGGAGTCAATTGCGCC
Organism: Candidatus Arsenophonus phytopathogenicus; assembly: GCF_056113345.1. Lineage (NCBI taxonomy): Bacteria > Pseudomonadati > Pseudomonadota > Gammaproteobacteria > Enterobacterales > Morganellaceae > Arsenophonus > Candidatus Arsenophonus phytopathogenicus. The sequence goes on along the minus strand of NZ_JBUIOB010000013.1, from coordinate 5,192 downwards.
GTTTTCGGGAAGTCTATACCGAAATCCCCCGTAAAAATGGTAAATCGGCCATTTCTGCTGGGGTAGGACTGTATTGTTTCACGTGTGATAACGAATTTGGCGCGGAAGTTTACTCAGGGGCTACCACTGAGAAGCAAGCCTGGGAAGTCTTTAGACCCGCTAAATTGATGTGCAAACGGACACCTTTACTAACGCAAGCATTCGGTATTGAAGTGAATGCCAAAAATATGAACCGGCCTGCAGATGGTGCGCGCTTCGAACCCATTATAGGTAATCCTGGCGATGGTCAATCGCCCCATTGTGCGATTGTTGATGAATATCACGAACACGCTACTGATACGCTCTATACCACCATGTTGACAGGAATGGGCGCCCGGCGACAACCGCTGATGTGGGCGATCACTACGGCGGGCGATAATATTGAAGGCCCTTGTTATGACAAGCGCAGAGAAGTCATTGAGATGTTAAATGGGATAGTACCCAATGATGAACTTTTTGGCATTATTTATACGGTTGATGAGGGCGATGACTGGACAGATCCGGCGGTATTGAGAAAGGCTAATCCGAATCTCGGGGTTTCGATTTACAACGATTTCCTGATTAGCCAACAGAATCGCGGAAAAAGTAATCCGCGTCTGGCGGGCACCTTCAAAACAAAACATTTAAATATATGGGTTTCAGCCCGTTCAGCCTATTTTAATATGATTGAGTGGCGCAAGTGTGAAGACAAGACATTAACATTAGGTCAATTTGAAGGCCAAACCTGCATTCAGGCGCTCGATTTAGCCCGTAAGCTGGATATGAACTCACGGGTGAAGCTGTTCACCCGTGAAATTGATGGAAAGCGTCATTATTACGTTATTTCTCCTGATTTTTATGTGCCGTATGATGCGGTTTTTAGTACGGATGTTGAAAATCGGCGAACGGCTGAACGTTTTAAAAAGTGGGTTGAAACGGGGCATTTAAAAGTGACGGATGGCGCGGAAATCGATTACAGAGAAATATTGGAAGAAGCAAAAACGGATAATCTCAATTATCCGATTGATGAAACCGCTATTGATCCCCATGGTGCGACAAATCTTTCCCACCATCTGGCAGATGAAGGTATGGATCCGATCACGATAGTTCAAAATTACACGAACATGTCAGACCCTATGAAAGAGTTGGAAGCAGCGATAGCCGCTGGCCGTTTTCATCACGATGGCAACCCGATCATGACGTGGTGCATGAGTAACGTAGTGGGAAAATATTTACCCGGTAATGATGACGTTGTGCGTCCCATTAAAGAAAAAAACGAAAACAAAATCGATGGTGCTGTTTCGCTCATTATGGCGATGAGCAGAGCCATGGTACACAAACCTGATCTTTCGGGTTTTTTCAATAATCCGATCATGGTAGGTATTGAATGAAAGACGTAAAAAAAACCGGCTGGATCAAAAGTACGTTACGTAATTGGCTGGGTATCCCGTTGGAGCAGAACTGGATAGGGCAGAGTAGCAGCGGCAAAGTGGTCACGGTTGACAACGCGATGCAAATTTCGACGGTTTGGGCCTGTGTTCGACTGCTGAGTGAATCTATTTCTACTCTCCCTTTTAAAATTTATCAGAATCAAGTTAAGGGTACGCGAACACTCGCATTAGATCACCCTGTTTACTCGTTACTGTGTAAGCGACCCAATAGTGAGATGACCCCGTCCCGCTTTATGTTGATGATCGTTACCAGCCTGTGCTTACGGGGTAACGCGTTTGTGGAGAAAAAATTTATTGGTAACAAGTTAGTCTCGCTTAACCCTTTACTGCCTCAAAATATGGTGGTGAGTCGTGAGGCAAATGGACGATTGAAATATACGTATACGGATCCGGTATCACATAGTCAGTATGTCATTCCTATTAACTCTATGATGCATATCCGGGGTTTTGGGCTTGATGGGGTTTGCGGCATGATCCCGGTGCAAATCGGTAGGGATGTCATCGGTGCGGCCATGGCAATAGAAGAATCCGCGGCAAAAATTTTTGAAAATGGATTACAAAGTTCGGGGTTTATTACGACTGAACATGGGTTGAATCAAGACCAGCGAGACAGGTTAGAAGGTTATCTCGAAAAATATATAGGTTCAAAAAATGCTGGGAAAATCATGGTGATAGAAGGGGGGATGCAATACAACAGTGTCACGATGAATCCAGAAGCTGCCCAGATGTTAGAAAGCAGAACATTTAGCATCGAAGAAATCTGCCGCTGGTTTCGCGTTCCCCCTTTCATGGTAGGGCATGTGACCAAGCAAAGCAGCTGGGCTTCAAGTGTTGAAGGGATGCATATGCAGTTCCTGACGAATACATTACGCCCGTTATTGGTCAATATTGAACAGGAAATTAGTCGCTGTTTGTTACAGGATGAGAATCATGTTGCGGAATTTTCAGTCGAGGGCCTACTGCGGGCGGATAGTGCGGGCAGAGGGGCGTATTATACGACGGCTCTGCAAAACGGCTGGATGAGTCGTAATGATGTGCGTCGGTTAGAGAATTTACCACCAATAGAAGGCGGTGATATTTACACAGTTCAACTAAATCTTACCCCTCTCGATCGATTAGGGGAAAACAAACATGAAAATCCCCGTCCGGATTAGGAAACCTCCCATTCCCTCAATTTGAGAAGTTTGAATATGGATAAAAAAACATTACCGGCTGTGCCGGAAACTCGCCCCTGTACAGGGATTTCTTATGAAATAACGCCAAAAGTTTTTGACCACTGGCACAGTGGTATAAAAGCGGCCAGCTCAGCAAATACGATTTCAATCCTTGATGTTATTGGTAAGGATTGCTGGGGTGAAGGGATCACCGCAAAACGGATTTCAGGGGCATTGAAAACAATAGGTGACCAGGAAGTGATTGTTAATATAAATAGTCCAGGGGGCGATATGTTTGAGGGGTTGGCTATTTATAATCTGCTTCGCACTCATACCGCGAAAGTGACTATTAACGTGCTTGGGATTGCCGCCTCTGCCGCTTCCCTTGTTGCGATGGCGGGGGATGAAGTTTGCATGGGAAGCGGGGCTTTTTTGATGATCCATAACTGTTGGGGAGCGGGTGTGGGGAATCGACATGATTTTGCCCGTCTCGCCAACGATATGCGTCCTTTTGATAAAGCCATGGCCGATATCTACGCAGCACGAAGTGGGCTCAATCATGCGGATATTGAAAAATTAATGAATAACGAAACGTATTTAGTGGCTGAAGAAGCGATAGCGCAGGGATTTGCCGACAAAATGATGCCGGTTGACAGTCTGGAAACCGCGGAGGACACGCCTCAGGCCGCGCTACGAAAAATTGAGGCCTTGCTGATAAAAGCCGATACACCCCGTACTGAACGACGAAAACTGATTAAGTCATTAACCGGTGGTAAGCCGTGCGCTACCACTATTTCACCCAGTACGCCAGGCGCTACTGTTGATATGAACCCTGAATATTTAACTGATTTGCAAAATGCAGTTAATGCATTTGCATCGGAGGTAATAAATGTCGAATACCAATGAACTCTTGAAAGATCTGTCAGCCAAAATCGAAGCGGCGAACAGTCAATTTAACGCAAAAGCGGAAGAAGCCCTTAAGGAAGCCAAAAAAGTCGGTGGATTGAGCACAGAAACGAAAGCATCAGTTGATAAACTGGCTGTCGAGTTAAATGCGCTACGTGAATCTGAAAAAACATTGAAAGCTTCCTTAGGCGAGCTGGAGCAACATGTTGCACAGATGCCACTGCAAAATGCGGTTCAAACGATACAAACGATTGGTCAACAGGTGATTTCTTCGGAAGATATCAAGTCAATTAATGCCAGCATTGAAGGCAATAAACGTTTTGCCGTCAGTGTTAATGCGACATTAACTACCCCCAATATTACCGGGAACATCATTGAACCTGACCGCTTGCCCGGCATTGATGTCCAGCCTAAGCAACGTTTGTTCATAAGAGACCTGATAGCCCCCGGCAAAACAGTTTCAAACACTATCTATTGGGTACAACAGACCGGCTTCACCAATAAAGCTTCGGTAGTGGCTGAGAATACGGCTAAACCATATAGTGATATTCAGTTTGCAGAAAAAGTGACGCCTGTGCGTACACTTGCGCACATGTTCAAAGCGTCCAAACAAATATTAGATGATTTTTCACAGTTGCAATCGATGATTGATGCAGAAATGCGCTATGGATTGAAGTATGTGGAAGAGCAGGAAATTTTATTTGGCGATGGGACGGGGGCACATTTACACGGCATAATCCCGCAGTCCTCTAAATTCAAGGCGGAATTTAAGGTTGATAAACAAAATGGCGTGGATGATTTGCGTTTGGCGATGTTGCAGGCTCAGCTGGCACGTTTTCCTGCTTCAGGGCATGTCTTACATTTCATCGACTGGGCGAAAATTGAGTTAAGCAAAGATACGTTAGGACGTTATATTCTGGCCAATCCATCAGTATTAACGGGGCCCACATTATGGGGGTTGCCTGTCGTGGCGACAGAGACAAGTGCATTTAAAGGAAAATTCCTTACTGGAGCTTTTAACGCTGGAGCCCAGTTGTTTGATCGTGAAGAAACGAATGTTGTCATTTCTTCCGAGAACACTGACGATTTCGAGAAAAACATGATATCTATTCGGTGTGAGGAACGATTAGCACTGGCAGTGAAACGTCCAGAAGCTTTTGTCTACGGCGACTTCACAGTTAACACGCCGCCCGTCAAATAACCCGTTAAGACGATCTAAAAAGGTCGTCTTTTCAAAGGAAAAAACAAATACATTGACTGCTCCTCGCCCTGAAGGACGAGGTTTCTCGGAGGCATTCTGACGGTGTTAACACTTCAAAAGGTCAAAGCGCAGTGTCGTATTGATCCAGATTTTAACGATGAGGATGCGTTGTTAAAGGGTTATATTGGGGCGTCACAACGCTTTGTTGAAAATTTTACCCGAAGAAAACTGGCGAAAGAATTATCGGACAAGGAAAGTCCTAATTTTTGTGAGGGGGGGGTCTTACTGTTTGACGAAGCTATTGAAACTGCCATGTTGTTGTTGGTTGCGCACTGGAATGCGAACCGTGAGGCAAGTGTTATTGGTGAGTCGGCAACAGAAATTCCGTTGGCTGTCGAAGCATTATTGCAGCCTTATAAGGTTTACGGCGTATGAAATCAATGCGATCAGGCGAACTGACTA
>NZ_JBUIOB010000012.1:0-20971 GCF_056113345.1 Candidatus Arsenophonus phytopathogenicus | reverse complement strand
GCTAATAGGATGCCCCTTGAATGGGGCAGTTTGTCTACGCCGGTTTTTTCGGCCAGTCAATATCTGGCGCGGTGGTGGTATCAATATCATTCAGTTTCACGCTGTACATTTCCCAGGCCCGTAGCGCGGTTTTTTCACTATTGGTCGCCATCCCTAAACGTACTTTACGGTCAAGCAAGGTGATTTTTGATTCCGCTTCGTCGATTAACTGGTGTTTTGTTTGATTTGCGGTGTTGATTTGGTCCGCTTTCATCGCCTGAGTATCCGTTACCCATTTTTTGCCATCCCATTTATCGAATTGTGTTGAGGGCACTAATAAAGTGAAGCCGGTTTTTATCTCGCCGGGGTAATCAACGGTATAGGAAGCACGATTGAAGGTATTGTATACCGTCTTGCCGCGGTGGTCTGGCACGTATCGCCACTGGGTGCCGTCAGCACTGCGAACAACAGCAATGTCGTCATTATCGGGAAGCTCTGGCGCATCGATATACGAATATTGGCTGACACTAACCCCTTTGTACACTAATTCCATTGTCGCGCCAAAATATTCATACGGCGGTTCATGACTCGACATATAGGTTTTTATCCAGCCTCGGTTTTTAGCGAAACCGTTTTCATCGATTTCCGCTTTGGGTATTTCTGTACTGTATTTCACTATGCAGCCCTCACTATGTATAAAAATGCGATATTTCGTGGTCGGTTTTCGTGTGCGGTGGGGACAACACGAGAAGGATCAAAAGACGTGATGGCACCCCAATCATCATTCTCCCCGCCAGCGACTCTTGCGCTGAAAGTCTTGTCTACGCTAAAGGCGCCGTCCTCGGCAACAGGAGGCCAATTCCACCCGCGGCGCACATAGCCAATACGTCCGGTGATATTGCGTATAGCGTCCCCTTGATTGCTTAGTACTTTTCTATCTGGGTCAGCGTGTCCGTCTAAATCCAGACCTCGAATAAATTCACCGCACAAATTCGGCAATATCCCAGAAGGATAGGCTTGAGCTAACTGGGGATAGTCGACTGTCGTGAACGTCTGACCTCGGCACACAAAGTACCCATCCGGTGCGGTGGCGTGTGGCCAAGGAATCGGCGCGCCAACCGGATAATTGTTAATCGCGTCAACATCCGCGGTTAATGCCAGTGTGCCATTCGCGTTGTATGGAATATCGATTATTCCTTTTCCATAGGCAAAAAACGCACTATTAGGAGAAGTTTGAAGCGCGCACACAACACCATCTTTTCTTTCTATCATCAGGCCGGAGTAGTCTTTGCCACTTTTGATAACGATATTGCCGGTTCTGAGTACTTCCTGTGAATTTTTCTTGGCATAGTTGTCGTCACAGGCTTTTTGGCTCAGCACTTTATCGGTGGCGTTACCTGTTTGCTGCACGATATTTGCGGCAAAAATAGCGTCTTTTATTGACTGCCACTGGGTGGTATCGGTTAAGGGATTTCCGGCGTTGTTTTCGGTCTTTGATAGATAGATATTGCCGTCAGACAGACACACTGCGCCTTTGTTGTAAGTTTGCTTCTCAGCATATTCAGCAATACCGTTCTGGTAGAGGTGGGTCACAAGAGAACTGATTGTGAATCCCACCGCATTAAAATCCTGCATGGTGGGCAATTCTGAAACAGGCACAATTCCCCAGCCACGCGCAAAATCGGCATTGATATTTTTCTCAAGATTGTCGGTGATTTCTTTTGAACCAAACACGGTTCTTTCTTCCGTTTTGCTTCCACCTGCAAACGGTTGAATATCAATGTTGGGTCTTTTAATCTTCAATGTTATGTTCCTATGTTAAAAAGGTTTTCTTGGCAAAATAGCCAAGTCTTGCTTCGGGATCCGCGTCAAAACGGCTGTACCACGAAATGGCATTTTTATGCCCCTTAAATCCAAACGTGCCTTTGGGTTCCTGAGTTACATAGTTAATTTGCACGCCTTGCGGACGTGGGAGTAAGTCAAGCCTTAAGATGAATTCCAGCCATTCCCTGTCTGCTCTGGGCGTAATGACGATAGTGAGACTCATGTTCTGGCGGTCAATCAGATAGCCCTCCCCCTCAATCACAAAACTCACCGCCTGCTGGAGTGACGACAGGCTGACATCGCCTGTTTGCGTGGCGGTAGCGAGGGCGGTGTTTTTGATGATTTTGAGCTTAATCAGGCTGCGATATTGCTTATCGGGCAATTTCAGTGGCAAAAAATCCTGGGCAAATTTGGACCGAAAGCCACCTTGTTTTTTCCCGCTCTTTTGACCAAACGGCAACGCTTTACCGTGATTTTTAAAGCCAAAAAAGCCTTTGCGCTCGCCACTCGGCTGGAAGCGACTGATACCTACCCAAGAACCGATAATATCCAGCGGGTCACCTTCGGCTTTTTCAAGATTGAAGGCTTCCCGAAAGGCATCAACGGTATCAAAACAATCCGCGAACACATTAAAAAGGGCGGAGATTTCCGCCCTTGCCTTGGGTTTGGTGTAATACTGCTTAATCAGCAGTTTTTGATATTCGGCTTCGAGACTCACGTGACCACCTCATTAACGGTGATGTTGTCACTGACGATGTTGAATTTCTCGTCGACATCAGCTTTTAAAATAGCACTCGTCCACGTGTTACCGTCTTTTGAAATCGAAAGGTCTGAAACATAGTAAGAGCGTGCAATCCGGTTCAAAATACAGTAAAGCGCAGTCACCTTGATATTTTCGCCAATGCGATAAACGGACTTGACCAGTTCGTCTTTAATCTCCTGTATCGGCACAGGCTCGTTGGCTTTTTCACGCGTGGCGGTCAGTTTAATCTTGATTTCCATGATTTTCGGTCGGTCAAATCGGTACTCATGCACCACCTCAAAAACCGTGCCGTCCGCTCTGGCTATCTTGTCGGTGTATTCGCCTTTGATTGTTCCTTTAAGGCCCGTTCCGCCTGTTTTGTTGCGGGCGATGCAATCAACAATTGCTTGATTTTCACCCCCTTCAACAATTACCCAAATCGAATGCGGCGGAATATTCAACGCGTCAGTCTCATTCGTGGTGTTTTCGTACACCACTGCATCGGTCACGCCTTTAACCAGATTTAAACGGGCAGCAATGCCGCCTATCGTGCTTTGACTGGCATTTTCAAAGGTTTTTAACCGTCTGCGACGTAACTCACTATCACTTTCGTTTTCCTTGCGTAACAGCCCGTTGATTCTGGCTAAATAATCAAGGTGGAGACCTTCGGCTTGTTCCGGCTTTAAGTTCTGATAGAGCTTTTGCACCAGTACCAGACATTCGTGGGCAATCCGGCTATAAATCGCAATGCGCTGCCCGTCAGGGGTGTCTTGTGAAACATTGATGTCACTGCCGTAAATTGTCTTAAACTCGGCAATCAAGGTTTCAATCAGTTCGGGTAATGTCGCAATCGTGATACCGTTTTCATCGAGCTTGATATTCACTGGCTGACCTCCTGATTGAGGTTGTGTGTTCGGTTAAAGACATCGGTATAATCCAACTGAATGTGTGCGGTGAAGTCCTTAACGGTGATGTTGAGCTTATCGATGCGCACAACGCCATTTGTCCCTAATGCCACCTTGTAGATTTCACGGCGCAACGTTTCGCCCGTACCACGACTGCCAAGCAGTTGCAGCCAGTCCAGACCAAACTCAACATCTAGCCACCAATCGGCTTTGAAACACTGCAAACGCGTTTTGATATTCTGGTGGATCGCTTCGCTATCAATCAGGTAATCATCAAGCGAATGCCCAAATCGCCAATCGTTGTGCTCGGTTAACTGTGCTGTTTTCACGAAAATCACCTTCGGGTTAATTGGGTTTTCCGGTGCTGCCATTGCCTGTTTCTACGCCTCCGTGCGTATGATTGCCGACATCGATATTGCCTACCGTTAACGATTGTTGGGCAGTGATAGCGCCTTTCACATCAAGATTGCCGTCAATCGTGACGTTGAGATTGACGTGAATATTGTGTGTAAAAACGTGGTCACCTGCGGTTGTCGCCACCTTCGGTATCGCAAAGGCCCCGTCACGATTGCACAGCCCCAAAAGGGCGACGCAATCGCTATAATCATGCAACCGATTCTCTGCTCCTCGCACGTTGTCGTTGCCTATCCACCAATTATCGATACAACTATCAAAGGTGAGCAAAATGCAGTAATCGCCCACGGCGACCGGATAGGCGGTGTAGCTGCCGCCCCCTTGTGACGAAGAGACAGGGACATTAGGAAAAACCGGAAATTCGATTGCGTGAATTTCATCATTAATCACTACGTTCTTTAACGTGACAGGCTGGCAATCGACGGTGGTTTGGTTCACCTTAACCACCCTAGCAATCAAGGCACAGCCCATCTCAGATTTGATATGATTGGCAATGGTTTTCATCAGTTCGATATTCACGCCTTACTCTCCTTCACCACCACGTAGTTTTTTTCCTGCTGGCATTTGCACGTCATCGCCCACTCGCCTGTGTCACTTTCACCTGCGTAGTCAATCGCGCAAATGCGATAAACGCCGTTAAGATGTGGGGCAACCTTGCTGTCTATCGCTACCTGATAACCAATTGACACATTGGGATTAAGGACGCTTTTAAAGGCCAGCACGTTTTTGTCGTCGAGCGTGGGCGTTTCCATCAATCCGGTACTGACACTGATTAATTCCGCTTTCCCGTTTTGCACCTCGTTTCGTCTCAAAATATGAAGCTGTCCGTTGTCGATATAGAGTTGCTCCTTTTCGTCTTTGAGCTTGCGTAATTCATCAAACGAAAAGCCCGTCATGATTTTGGGGCGACTTAACGGCAATTGCGCGGTCACTTTGCCTTTTTTCACGCCTGTCATAGTACTCACAGCAGCATCGACCGCCTCAGACTTTGAGGTCACGGCTTTGCTAATCGTTGCCGTGCGAAAAGCAAAACCGCCGTCGGCAATTTCCAGCGTGGTGACTATCTCAGTGCCTTGTTTTGATAGTGTGACTTTAGTGACAGATGCCGGAAAACAGGAGCTTTAAACCCGTGGTCACATAACCTACCGCAAGTTGAGCGACAATATGTTGCTTGCGGTATTGAAAATCGGCCAGTGAGTGACGACGCGACGGCGACAGGTTAAACAGCGAAATTTGCCCGATATTGGGGCGATCACGGGTTAAATCCTTCGAAAACGAAAAGGCGATTTTAAACGGCGGGATAATCTTTATCGCCTTTTTTCCTTCACCTATTAACAACTCGAAATCACGAAAAAACGGCGTTTGACGGTTCAATAGACAGCCTCCTTTTCTTCTTCGCCAACCAGTAAGTAGAGACTGATCCTGCCACTTGCAAAATCATCAAGCAACGAAGGCTCAATATCGGGATTGTCACGCGCGATAGCCACTATCGTAAACGGCAATCGGCTATCGTGCAGCAGCGGTACGCCCAATGAAACCGCCACCCCGTTAATCGTGATATTCCGATAGGTAACATTCATATTCCACGCTGAAATACTCGGATAAAACGTCAGCGTCAGCTCAATATCGTCAATGTCGGTTAACAGCGTGTGCGTCTGAATCGGATCGCTTGATAGGCTTTCGACTTGGTACATTAATTCTTGTCCCAAAAGGTATTAAGATTTTTCGTAAGGGTTTTTGCTCCCTCCCAGACATCAAATGCAAATGAGGTTGGCGTTTGACTACCTTTGTTTTTTGCCCCACTCATTTGTGCGGCCCCCGTTTTGCTCATCCCTGCTGCGGATTTGTTGGCAACAGGGATGATGTTCACCTGTTCAAAGGTGACAAAGCGCACTTGCTTAACGGTTAACGTGAACAGCAAAAAGCTATCTTCATTGCTTTGCGACGTGGCGAAACTTTCCAGTGCCATGTTATCGAGTACCTGATAGCCCATATCAACGCTGATTAATTCCCGATTTTCAAAAATGCCCGTGAATGTATCGACAAACTGTTGGGCAATGCCGTTGCCGGATTTGCTGCCTGTCACGGTGTGATAAATCCCCTGCGCCGTGTTTTCGACTTGCGCTTTCAAATCCAGAATTTGCTGCGCTTTGCTGTTCAACTCCGCAATTTTCTGTCTGACCGCCTGTGTCCGATTGCCCACATAGCTATCAATAAAACCAATCTGCCGATTGAAAGACTCAAATACGGTATTTTCACTACTCAAACTTAAAAACGAATCGGAAATCACGCCGCCTATCGAAATTTGCACCGGACTAGAGTTGATGTGATCGGCAATCACCACCCCCGTTTCCAGTGGAATCTCGGTGACGGTAGCACTTCGTTGCGTGGTTTTATCCGTCCAGACATAAGCGGTGAATCCAGCGATGCCGATTTTTTGCGTCGGTGTATTCGAGATGTGGTTTGAGATCACCTGTGAGAGAAAACTCAAAATACCCCTCCTCGTGCCAACTGGTCTTGACTCAAAGGCGGCACATTGTTGTAAACCACATTTCCCAACTTTTGCCCGATAGCTTTGTCTGAACCTGTAACATTCACATTGATATTGTTGGTTTGTGAAGCGGAGTGGTTAATTGCTTTGTGGCTGTTTGATGAGATATGATTAATCGTCTGGCTGGCTTGCTGCATACTCGCGCTGGCAATTTCTGCGTTTTTGGCGGCCTTTTCCAGCTCTTTATCGGAATCGCCAAAAATGCCTTTAATGAAATCGAAAGCGCCACTAAACAGATTTTTGAGCCTGTCGGCAATTTTGCCAAATTTGTCACCTATCCAGTTAAACAGCGGCAAAAACAACGTTTTGAGATCGTCGATGAATTGCGAAAAAGCCTGCTTCACCAGATTGAATAACCGCATCCCAGTCACCGGAAAACAGCGCAAAGAAAAAAGTCATCATAGCCGAAAAATCTTTTTTGATTTGTTCCCACATGGCAGAAAAATAGTCGTTCACTTTGTCTATCATTTTTTGTACATGTCATCAGGAAAAATCGCCGAATCCTTCCAAGAAAGTCACCAATCACGCTTTTTCCGCCGTTCATCCAGACGTACAGGTCTTTAAGGGCAGCGATAATGCACAGTGATGAGCACAGTGATGCCAAAGAGAATCAGGATTTGCAAGAATAGCTGCGCCAATCGCTTTTATGCCTTTGCCGATAAGTGGCAAGACTTTCACCAGCGCCAAGGCTGCCGGAACCAGCAGCCAAAATCCGTCAGTGGTTTTGTTGAGAAAGGTGATTAACTTGGCAAATGAACTGACCGACCCGCCCGATAAAATCAATCACGGGTTTTAAGCCTTTTAAGACAAAATTGAAGATCAGGGGCAAGGGTAGCAAAGACTTTCTCGGCGATTTGTTGTAGTTGCAGCAATAAACTGGCAAAGGTGCGCCGGAAAATCTCGGCTTGTTCCAAATCGTCTTGGGTTAATGCTCTTCCTTCTGCCACTTTTTTGTCGAGTGAAGCCCACTCCTCACGGGTATTGGCGATGGCATCAACCAGCTCATAGGAAAGTCCAACCTGTTCAGCAAGGGCGGCTTTTGCGCCGTTGTCCTGTATGTTGTTTAACGCACTGCCCGTTTCACGCAACAAGACGCTGGTGTCCCTGATTTTTCCGTTGCTGTCTTTAAAGGCAATGCCGAGCTTTTTGAACACCTGGCTTGCGGTGTCACCGTCGCTATTAATCGCCCGTTGAAACTCCTTCACGCCGTCAGACAGTTCTTCAAAGTTAACGCCAACCGCCTGTGCGCTTTCTCTTAGCACCTGAAAACTTTTTGCCTCAATCCCCGTCTGGCGTACAGCTTTGTTGAAAGTATTAATGTGTTCGCCGGCGCTCATGATGGCGTGAACGGTGAAAGCGCCTGTGATAATCCCCTTAAACCCGTTAAGCTTTTCGCCCAGCTTACCTAATTTGCTTTCGGTTTTCTTGGCCTCTTTGCCAAGTTCACCGACAGAATATGAGGCTTTGTGAACGTCTTTTGCGGTACGGGTACTTTTTGTGCCAAGCTGGTCAACTTTTGCGGTAACCTTGGTGAATTTTCCCGTCACACCGCTCAATTGTTGTGAAATTTTGTCCAATGCAGTCGTTAACGTATTGAGCACGCCAGCATTGGCATTAACACCAATATCCAGACTTAACTTTTCTTCACTCATCCGTCACCTCTTTTGCTTCGCTTCGTCGTGCTGTTTCCACTCAATCGCTCCTGAGATAAAGGCATGTTCGGCGGTTTTCAGATAGAAGAACACGTCTTCATCACGCAATGTTAAAAGCTCACAAACCGTGCCGTAACCTGCCTTCACCAGTGAAAAAAGCAGTTTGTCATGCTCGGTGAGTGAGGATTTTCTGACGTACTGTCGCCAGCTGTTGGGATAGCGCGGCGTAAAGGTCAGCTCGCCGTTAATGCCGATAAAAAAGGGGCGGCATACAAGTGAAGCACCGTTAACGTTAACGGAATGAAAAGCGCAGGTTTCTCATCAAAAAAGTTTGGCAATTTGCTAATGCTCATGCCGTCGTGGGTGATTTGGTTGAAAAGCTGCCTCAGATTGCCGTCACTGTGGCTTGAGAGTGTCGCGGCAATTCGTTTTGATTGTCCCAAGTCCTCGACAATTTCCAGTGCTTTTAACCGTAAATGGTGATTGAAATTACCAATCTGAAATTCGTTACCTTGCACCTTGAAGGTTTTGTTTTTGGTGATATCGACAATATCATCCTGCGATAGCCCTGTCAGGCTACCTAATCCTTGTTCTGTCATGATTTTATCCCGTTAGATTGAGCGCGTGAAATCCCGAAATTGCAGCTTGTAGGTCATCTCTGCATTGTGGTCAGTATTAGCAAAGGTAAATTGTGGCTGGTCTGTGATACTCCCGCCTGTAAACGTGAAGGTTTCTGTTTTGGCTTTGCCGGCGAGTTTGTACAAGACACTCAATGATCCGTTAAAAATATTTACTTCCCTACGGGAAAGTATTGTTGACAACCAGACATCATCTTCACTGCCACGGTAGAGGTGAAATTCAATGTCACAGATTGTTGCGTCCTATCGCTTTGCAACAACGAGACCCCCGTTAGCACCGTTAAAGCGGCTGGTATCGGGATTAGGAAACGTAATTTGTATCATTGTTCCGGTCACAAAATCGCTAATAACCCGTCCATCGAGGATCAGCGTTGTCGACCACAAGTCATAGCCTATGTATGCCATCGTGTATTCCTAGTAATTGAAATTAATAATGATGTCCGCCCGGTAAAATGCCCCTGCATTTTTCACCGCTTGCTGGATAGTGGGCGATTTTCGGTTTGTGCGGTCAACCTGTGATTGTTCTGCCAACAGATTGGCATAGGTAAAATAACCTTTACTCGCAATGGCGCGCTTAAACTGCTCTTCATCGCCGAAGGTATCGGGTGATGTCCATTTACCCGGCGCAAACACGCTAGCTCTCACAAAGCGCGCGGCTACCTGATTGATGCAATCAACGAGCAAATCCACACCTTTTTCGGTTTGCGGTATTTTGGTAGCGGTGGATTTCATCAAATTAAAGGTATCAACCTGTACCTGATTCACATACGCTTTCAGGTTATAGACATTATCGACAAATTCATTAGCATTTGAGCACATCACCACCGGACGGTCTTTGATTAAGGTGTAAATATCGATACCCACGGATGACGCACTGTCCACCTCGGTTTGGCTATAGCTTTCTGGCTCACAGGCCAGCTCTTTCAAGTGAATCGTCATCGCACTGTTTTCACCGCTGAAATCGACCACATGCACTCTTGCCATGTAGGAAACCGCCAAGGCTTTTTGATTGCGTTTTGAAAATAAAAGCCGGAAATATTCTTGCCCTTTCTTGCTCACTTGCCACGCCAAGCCTCTTGTCGTGAGATTGTCTGGATGTGAAACGACCTGATAGCCAAGGATCTTGTTGGCTTGACTGTAGCTCGCCAGTTTTAAAATCTGGTCATTGGTCAGTTCGTCGATGAAACAATACCCACAACCCGAAGACGCTGCCACCACATCGGCAATCGCCTCATCCGGTGATTGTGCGGGTAAGGTTTGAGACGGTGTCGCTTTGGTTAAGGTAGCGCTATCACCTAATCCCAACAAATTACCGACAAATTCACCTTCGCCTGAATCGGTCGCATTTTTGAGTTCTGAGCCTTTCACTATCAATCGTTGGCCGGTCAGTATGAAGGTGGTGTCTTTCGCCGCACTTTCATTTTTTGTTGGCGCTTTCCCTTTTTCATTGAGTAACTTAATGATATCGTCAAATGTAACCGCGTCACTAAAGTTCAGGTTTTCCAGTTTGATTTTCCCTAAAACCAGATTGCCTTTCTCAATTTGCCGTAGCGTTTTAAGTAGCGCATTGCTGTCAATTTCTGAGCCTGTCAGTGTGTCAAATTCCACCGCTGGCAGCGTTAAATCGGTTTTTCGCCAATGCCCGACAATCAGACTGCCGCCGGCGCCTATCGGATTGGGTGACGTACCAAAAAAGGCGGTAGCTAACTGGTAAGTTTTCGAGGTAATGCCAAAATCGGCTTTCACGCCTGCGATATTTTTGTAGGCCGCATAAATCGTTTTGCCGTCAAAAATCGTGCCCGTTTCACTGGTCATCATGATGACGTGGTTGATGTTGTCGTAATTTGCGCCTCGCTGCTCTTTGAGTAGCTGAACATTGACAACATTTTCAATATCGATGCCAAGATTATTGTTCATGCTGTAAACCTTTTTCGTTGGAAAGTTGGATAGAAAGTTGATTGATTGAAGGTGTTGAGACGTTGATATAATCCGCGACATAGGCGTTAATCGAAAACATGACACGCTCGCGATACTGGCTGCCTGTCGCAAAGTGTAAATCGCGCACGCCCGTTGGCGCAGATAAGCTAATCGTGTGTTTCCACTGTTGTTCAAAGCCTTTCTGTGTTCGCAGTAACCGTAAGAGAATTTTCGGCCGTTGCAAGGCCTGACTTCCCCAGACATTCACGTCAAAAATGATTTTCTCAAACTGGCTGTATTCCATCATCTCAACGTTTCGTCGGTATGTTTCGCTAAAGCCTTTCACTTCACTACTGCCCGATTGCTCAATACTGATAACAGGCGCGTTGAAATCCTGCTCAGCCAGATTTTCACGTCCGATAAATATTGTATTTTCCGCAACCTCTAACGTATCTCGAATAACCATTGCTAGCCGTTGGATCGGTGGTTGGTAGTTTTTGTGTTGTAAATTGGTGTTATTTGACATAACGCCCTCTTAATGCGTTAAAATTAAGGAAATAGCGCAATTCCTAAAGCCAAATTTGGAGGTAAAGATGGCAACAATAACGATGAACACCCATAAAGCGATAAAAGCCTTACAAGAATCAGGCATTGATGAAAAACAAGCTGAAAAAATCGTAGAGGTTATTGCTGAATTTCAAAATGTAGGTACTGTTACGAAGGAAGATTTAAGCGTAGCAACAGAAAGCATTAAGTCAGATTTAGACTGGATTAAAAAACTTATTCTCGCTGTTGGTATTGCTGTCGTCATTGCTGCGTTAAAATATATTTTTATTGGGTGAGCCTTCCTGTGATCTCACTATCTTTCACTTCCTCAAAGACATAGCGCACAAAGCCATAGTCGCTATAGTCTTTGCGGTTAATTGATTTGAATATTTTTCCTTTGTACTCCAAGTAAACACCGAGCAAATCCGCATATTTTGGTTGCACATGCACGGTGTAATACTCCAGTGACCAATCGAGACTGTCCTTGTTAATCGCCTCGTCAGACAGACTGTTAATTACGCCTTCAACGGCTTTTCGTGTTACTGAAAAATGCGGTTTAAAATCCTTCGTGGTGATCACTTCCGTGATGAAGGTTAACGGTTGCGAAAATCGGCGGATGGTTCTGGCCATATTGGGCAGTCTCATTTTTTCACCACCTTGTAGGTTATCGAATTTGCCAAATTACCGGAAACTCTCAATAATTTTGCCGCATCATTATTGGTATACTTAACCGAATTTCCGATTTTCTCTCGGTTTATCAAATACCCTTCATAGTATTTTTTCTCAAGTGTACTTTGCTTGTATTCAGGCCACGACCCAAAACCTTGTGTATCAAACGCCTCAACTGACCGGCCAACCGCCAGTTCGCCGATATAAGCCAGAAATTCCGTTGCGCTAATTTCACCTGAAATGAATAAGCGGTATTTTTCTTTTATGGCTTTTTGGTGATCACGAATCGGCATTCGCAAAAATGATCGCGGCAAGATTTTCTCCGTGCCAAATTCGTGGATCGTAGCCACTTCCACCACACTGATATCGGAATCTTTGTACGGTCGGGTATTTTCCAATACGCCCACTTCCACTTTCAGTTTGTTAATTTCCTCAAACTGTTTTTTGGCTTTTTCCAACAATTTCGATTTCAGCATTACCAGTTCATCCCGATTGCCAAGGCGTAATTGTTAATGCGACTTTCCAGCTCCAAATATTGCTCACCAAAGGCGGAGGTTTTAAACCAGTCTTTCTCGGTTCCTGAAAAACTCGCACTTGCGGTAACATCACCTACACCGTCGCTCGCATACAATGCGTTTGGATCAGCTGAATGCCCCCCTTTTTTCGGACTGTTTTCATGAAATCCTGCCAAAAAAAGCAGATACGCGGTTAGATACATCAAGCCTTGCTCATACATCACCCCCCACACTTTCTTGTCCATCCTGTTTTCTGCATCGGTTAAATAGAGGAGTAATTTGTTGTTATCGTCGGTAAAGGTTTTTTCGCCGAAACGGTCACGAAATTTCTTTAACATTTCTTGCATGATGCCCCCAAAAAAAGCGGATAAAATCCGCTGAATCAGACTTCGAATGAAGGCGTTTGTTTTGTACCGTCGGTTAACTCAATCGTTAACGTCACGACATTCCCTTGTTTGGAGGAGGTTATTTTTTTAATGCCAGCACCCTTATCGCCTTTGTCCCCCTTAAGCGTGCCAGCGTCCAGCGCTTCGTGAAGGGCAGATACCCCCGTTTCAATATTGTTCAGATTATCCGCGTTTAACGGGGTTTTGGTTGACGGCGAATTTTCCCAATTTGTTTTTGTGTAGCTCATCGTTACTCCAAAATGAAAATGAGGGACGTTCCCTCAAGATGGTGATTGCGGAAAGTAATCATCTGACGGCAGGGTTGTTCCGCTTGGGAAACCGCCGTCTATGACTTTGGGGCAGTTTTGTAATCGGCGTAAACGGCAGATAGTGGTTGTTTCCACATTGCTCCACCGAAAGCGGAACGATAGCCACACTCGTAGGTCAGCAAATCACGCTGGCGAACCGCTAACAACTCCGGCATATGCACTTTCATTTCGACATATTCTTCATCATAGGTGTAAATCGCCAAACGGGTTTTTCCTTTGGTTATCTCTTTGGCATATCCTGCTGGAACTTTCACAAAGGTGATAGTAAAACTGTCATTACCTGATGCCTTCCTCAACGCAGCCATGATCCTGTCCATGGCTGAAACAGGCAGTAAGTCTGTCCCCACAATCGGACTTTGGCTATCAAACTTCTGCATTGCCAGCATGAAATCAGCGGCATCCATCGCTATGTGCGTTGGTTGCACCCGATAATCTGAGTTTGCCCACGCCTTGTTGTAAGCATCCAATACCAGTTTGATAAACTCATTGGCGCTCAAGTCTTTCAGTGATTTACCGGATTCTTCTTGCATCACCTGAATTTTGCTGCCTGTCAACAATCCTTCTTGTCCTTTAACCTTGTTATGTCCCAAGTAACCTGCATATTGCAGTGTAGACAAGGCATTGGCGTACAAATCATCTTGCTTTTTGCTTTTTGCTTTTTGCTTTTTGCTTTTTGCTTTTTGCTTTTTGCTTTTTGCTTTTTGCTTTTTGCTTTTTGCTTTGCAGATTAATATTGATTTTGTTGATTTTCTCAAGCTCCTGCTGTGTCCAGACAACGGCTTTTGCCCACTGGCAAACAGGCGCCTTGTACATTTCAATGGTGCTGTCAATCGTGACCATCGAGTTGGTTTTGTTACCAATAATACCGTCTTTGACAGAGCCTAGTACTTCTGTGATGCCGTATTCCACGTATTCATCGGCAAAATCCAGTCCTTCGGTAATTGGGATTGCCTCACCAATATTGATTTCAGGCAGCTGTTTTTCCTGCAATTGCGTGTCGCGTTCGGTGAGCGCTTCTTGCAATACCGTTTCAAAATAGGCTTCTTCAATTGCCATCTGTTATTCTCCTACCTTTTGAATGAATCCAAGCGTGACTGCTACGCACTGACTGCCTGAGCTGACATTTTCCACCCAATACCCCAAATCGATATTGCCTTTTGCGGTTTTGGATACCTTGCCAACATCGTCACCTGTTGCGACCACATAAACTTTATCACCTCGTTTGAAGGTTTCATCTTTTGCCGTTGCCGCACCCACGCAATCACCGTGGGAAAAATGCCCCACATTGACTTGCTTGTTGTGTGGTGCTTTATCGCCGTAAATATCCCGTACAACAATGCCGTGGATGACATCAGTTGCCGCCGAAATCGGCTTAACGCCGCCCTCCGGGTTCACCGCCACAAAAACGCCGTATTGAAGGTCAGTCGTGGTCTTGTTTTCCTCGCCCCACACTTTGTCATCAGAGCTTGACGCACGATAGATAGTACCCGCCCGTAGCGTCCCCTTGTCAGAATCCCAGTTCGTGAATCCAAATGTCATTAGCGACCTCCTAGGCGTTGTGATGCGGATTTGGTGGGTTTTCTATCGCCAAGATTGAATCTTGGCTTGTTTTGTTCACGCTGACGATTGATGAGATAGTCATACTTGCCATTTATCGCCGAATCGCCGAGCTTCCGCGCTTCTAGCTGGGTCACCAAACCTTTAGCGATAATTACGTTTTCTTTGATTTGCCGTGCGGTTCGCCCGTGACCGATTGCCCCGTCGCCAAATGTTGACTTGGCTTCGGCTTCCGTTTCCGCTAGCTCATTTTCTGCTTTCAGTCTGGCGTTTTCTTCTTCCAGTGCTTTGAGCTTTTCCGTCAATTCTTCAAGCTGCTTTTTCAGCGTCTCAAGCAGCGATTTATCATCGGTAGCCTCTGTGTTTTCAGGCACGGATGTTATTTCACTGGCTGCATCGCCTTGCTTGACCTCACTGGTGGGTGATGGACTCGCACTCAGACTTTGCGCTTGACCAATTAATCCCGTTAATATCTCGCCGATTTCTTTGGTGGCTTCATCGGCGGATTCGGCGAGCAACTGGACGTAATCGCTCATTTGAATTAACAGGGTGTCGATGGTGTCTGGCGTTTCGCCCTCATCCCCCAATTTTTGCTGACCTTTCAAGGCAGCGATTTTTGCTTTCATTGACACAGCGCTATCTCCTAGTTTGACATCATGTCCAGAGCGACACACGTCAACAATCGCCACGTGGTCACCTCTGATATGGGTTTTCTTGAAATCAATGCCCGTTGTGGTGGTAGGCTCGATAAAAGATCGGTAACCACAACTGAGTTCTTTGATTTGGTAATTTTTAATCGCCTCAATGGCCTCAGCGTCATAAAGAAAAACATCCGCTGTCAGATAATCGCCGTCCTGTTTCACATTCTGTACATGCCCAATGGCGGTATTCTTCCAGTTATCACTGGTCACCTCGTTATTGGGCGCGTGAAAAAAGGTGAGCGGTTTTCCCTCAAACGAGGCGATGGTTTCAGCATCAAAAAGGTCCTCGGGGGACACCTCAACTTTGTAGCGTTGGGTGGGTGGCAAATTGGGCACATGACTAGACAGTTCCCACCCCTCAAATTCCTGTGTCCCCACTTTGGCAATTTTGCTCGGAATGCGATAACCCGGTTCTAATTGCTGTGCGCCCTTAATATCAATAGGCAATCGGTTGTCATTGCCGTTCATCTTCCAATCCTTCTATGCTTTGTAAAATCACTTTGCTGACGCAGCGACAGTTAAAATCTTGCGAGGGGTGAAGCGCCACGCCCCCAATGCGTTTTCGTTTTTCCCACTGCTTGGTTTTTTCGTTGAAATACACACTCGGATCATCAAATCGACAAATTTTGTTGTGCATAGCTGCATGTGAAGGACGGGTTCCGCCGTTTTTTCGCTTATCCATCACCGCTGACCAGCGATATAACTTAATGCCGAGTTTCTGCATTCGAAGATTGGTTAAATCGCCCATCGCTTTACGGCTTTGGTCAATCGCAATTCGCATTCCTCGGTTTTGCTGAATATTCAATGCTGCCGTGATGTCCTTTCCCGCCTCTCGCAACGTTTTATTGCCGCCTATCATCGATTGCACAATTTTTTGTACATTGCTTAATGACTCGGTGTGCAAACCTTTAATCAACTGGACGTTTTCGCCAATCATGTCCTTGAAGAAATCCTGTGTTTGTTTACTGTCCAACACCGCTTCGGGGTTAATCGCCATCACAGACTCAAATTCACGACTTAACCGTTTTTTGTTATCCGCATTGGTGATTTGGGCAAAATTGCGGGCGACCCGTGTCGCAAATGCGCTGATGTCAATCGTTAAAAAACGGTCAACAATGCGGTTAAAGGTTTGGAAACGTTTTTGGATAGAATCCGGGCTGGGCATCGCCGAGATTTTTTTGCGGATTTTCACGGTTAATTTCTTGCTTAACAACGAGCTTAAAAAGTGAAATAAGATGCTTAACTGAGGCGGAATAATAGACTTCTGCGCGCTTACTCGGATTAATCGCCCTACATTCCCTCCCCGTTAATTGGCCTTTGGGTATTGAATTCACGGTCACTCTCCTCACCGAGCATTTTCGCCAACATTGTCACTTCGGGCACATTTTTCACGTCAACCAGCTCACGGCGGTTTAACTCGTTCAGCGCATCTTGCGGTTCAATCACGCCGTGTTCCAGCAATAGCATTAATGCCGTGGTCACGGTATTAAGATTGGTGGCAGACTCGGCTTTGTTTTCCGTTTTGATTTGGACAAATTCAAAGGCGACTTCCGTTTCGCTAATGCCGTGCTTGGCACAAATGAATTTGTCGAAGAAGTTAATAATCGGGCGTAAACGGGATTCTTGGATCTCAAAAATCGTGTCGTAGTAAGATTGCAAGTCTTCCTGTCCGGTGGAAAATCCGGCGGCACTATCACCAAACAAAATGGTTTTCGGTCTGTCCATCGCCACCGCCAATCGGTCTTGCGCTTTTGTCCAGATATCGGATACGTTTGCCAGTGACAGTTCTTTTTGCTCATACTGGCTGTCGGCATCCAGCATCAATACGTTGTGCCTCTTCTTTGCTTGCAACACCAGTTGCAGCCAGTCGATGATCTCTTTCCCTCTGCCACCTGAAATATTCCAATTCAGGTCTTTCAGCAAAAAAATATCGGACTTCATTTCTCGCAACATGCCGAGCACTTCATCATTGACGTACAGATAGCCTAGCAAATCGGAGATAAACGCCAGAATATCGCTTTGGCCGTCATTGGCTTTTTTGTCGGCTTTGACGGTGCTGTTGGTGATTTGATTAATGACCGTTAAACAACAACGGGAGTGATGAACGGGTATCTTTTCGGCGCTTTTTAACTGGAACAGCAACGGCCTGTTGAAATACGGGCTGAATATATCGGTGGCAATTTTCCTGATGCTGTACTCGCCTTGCCGGACGACTAAAAAACCTTTTAACTGTTCTTTGTTAACGTTGAGGGGTTTTTCCAGATTTTCTTCATCGGTGACCGCAATTAACAGACTACCGCCGTAAAGTGAAGCTAGCTTTAAGGCAAGTTCGGCCTGCTTTTCAATGCCAAGTCGTTTTTCTTCGCCCGTAAACAAATCATTAAGCTGCTCCGTTCTCTCATCATCATCACCTGTAAAGCGCACGGTACGCCAATGCTTGATACAATCCCCTGACGTTTTGTTGATATATTTACGGACAATCGACACGCGCTCATAAAGCCACGCCAAGCCTTTATCGGTTTCAAAATAACCCGCGCCGGATATGCCGAGTGTTGAAAAACTGGCTGGCAACGTGGGAGTGGCTGCACCAATAGCATTTACATCACGCATCAGGTTATCTAATCCACCATCACCCATTTTTGGGGATAATTTTTTTCGAAATTTAGCAAACAAAATGCCCTCCTAAATATAGGGATTTTTCAAAACAAGGGGGGTTAAATAAAAAAAGTGCACACAATCAGGTACATAAAAATTAATTTAATTTTATCAAAATAACTCAATTATTTGATTTTTAATAAATTAATTATTTTTAACATTATTTGTACATACTACAAGGTATCCAGGAAAGAGACCGAGCCTTTTATGTATCCGTCCAGCGAATAACGTACTGCATCCCAGCAGTGATTATGTGCATCAACGATTAAAGGAAGAATATCACCTGTATTGCGGTCAACTTTATACGAATACAACCGTGCTTCTTCAATCGTATGTTTACAGCGTGGGTGAATAATGATTTTTTTGAAACCTCTAAGGTGTGCGATGCCGTCTTCTACGCTACCATGCCATTTGGATGCCGGAGCAATATTAAATCCCTGTCGTTTTAAGTAGCTAATAGTCTCTGGTCTGCTGTTGTCTGCTTTAATTGGCCAACGTGTTGCTTCCGGTATCGCTTGATAAAAATGAGGTAGCGCGTCCAATTCCACGCCGACCTTGTAGGCTTCAAATTCGACGTACAAACAGTCACCAAGAATAAAGCTACGTATCAAGGTACTTGGGTCATTTGAAAAGCCAAAATCGGCACCAAATAACAATCGGTCGGCTTTTTTCCAGAGATCATCGGAAAACTCAACAACATCGTATTTGCCGTTCAATACTTGCTTATTAGCATTTTCCAAATAAGCTCCTTCCCAAATCCACGCATAGGTATTGGCATCAAGCCGGATCCGGTCGTTTTTTCTGTCTTCCTCCAAAACACCAGGAAACCACGGATTGTCATTGTAGTTAAGGTCAACCGAAATACAGTTACTTGGCTTTTTCTGTCTAAAGCGAACATCGGTTGCGCTCCCTTTTCGCTCGGGATTCCACGTTACCCAAATTTCAGAGCCTTCTTCTCGCACCGTCGGGATTAATTTTTGCCAAGCATACTCGGGTACGTTTTCAGCCTCATCTATCCAGCAAAACAGAATTGATGACTTCGATTTCAAACTATCTAAATTGTGCCTTAATCCACAGAAGACAAAAGAAACACGCCTGTCTTTGGTACGAATGTACCTTTCACCAATCTCAAAAAAGGCATTGAGCCAATTGACGCTTTGTATTGCCTGTTTCACTTCCTGCATACTGGAGTCTTCAAGGGAGTTCATGAATTCTCGGGCACAAAGGATCACGCCTTTTTTTCCTCTACGGGCAGCGTGATACGCGTTAACCGCCAACATCAATGCAAAGGTGCGTGTTTTGCCACTTCCTCGCCCACCGTAAGCGCAACGATAACGAGCACGCCCGTAAAACACTTCGGTTAATTTGGGTGGTATTTCAATCGTCGCCACTTTTATCATATGGGAACTTTCCTGCTTCTATCTTTATCACCTGTGGCAAAATAACAACATTTTCATCATGCTCATTTTTTATTTGATCTCGGAAAGCCTGAACAAAAACATGCTTACCTAAAAGCTCAAGGTTTTTGATTTTATCCGGCCACTTTATTTTTTTGAGCAATGCTTCTGCGCCATCAACTCGTATGACTGCAATGTCCAAACCGCTTAATGTTGTTCGCCACACTTTAGGCCAGTCTTTAATCGGTCTTAAATCGCCTGATTCGTTAAGAATATCCAATACATCCATCTGGTCGATATCAACCAGTCGCTTAAGCACGTAGTCAGCATTAACCTCAATGCGATTCTTGCGTTCTTCCATGAGGGTTTGGATGCGTTTTTGAATGTTGAGTTTTGCTAAGTTTTGACATGCGATATCTTTTGCAGTTTTTTCACTGTACCCGGCTCTAATTGCTGCCTGCGTCGCGTTTAAATCAATCAGGTACTCTCGACAAAATGCCTCCTGCTTGTTTGTGAGAGTCATAACATCTACCTCAATTAATGTTTATGTTTAGCTGCACTCTTCGCCCATCGTTTAGCCTGATTGAGACAATCCGATATCATCTTGCCTCTTCTGCTAGCTGGCTGTTTGCGGTAATAGCGGATCGCTTCACTTATTGCCATTGCTGCTATTGATGAAGAAAAGCCGAGCTTTAATAACTCGGCCTTGATATTGGCTTCAATGAATTGTTCGGGGGTCATGCTTGACTTTCTCCATTTGGAAAATCCCCCAAATCGCACAATTTAAATTGAATGAGGTTTTTCACCTGTTGCTCAGCTTTATTAATCGCTTTCTTCTCTCTTCTACGGAGCAACATTAGGCTGCTGCCTTTTTGTCCGTGTTCTACAAAGGAATGCTTTTCTGCCAACGCAACCCGATCTTGCATCTGCTTAATCGTGAGTTCAGTTAAACCAGACAAGTCGAGCAAGTTAATATCTTTACCGCCTTCTAACTCGGTCATTTTGTCGAATATTGTTGCCTGTAGTTCATAGCTGTAGCTCATTGCCATCAGGCACGCTTCACGCTTAGGGAATCGGTAAATTCTTCGAGTTGCTTTAGCACCTTTTCCAGCGGTGAAAATATCATCAGAGAAAAATTTCCCTGATGTTTCTCCTAGTACTTTGGGTACTTTCTTCAAAAAATCATTGTGCTGTAGCTTGCGATATTTTTTGCAAGGAAACATTAATCCCTCTGCTTCCGCTTTTGATTTCCGATCAGCATTAATGTAATCAACCATTTCCAGACTGGTCATCGTTGGTAATTCGGTTGCTAAAAAATTGTTATTTTTAATTGTTGCTGTTTTCATCGTACTGTTCCTTATAGAAAATCGAACCTGCTCACACAGAAAAGCCGCCCACAGAAAAGCACCATTTTAAACGGCGATTCTCAGGCTCGACTTTCTGTAAGGTTCTGTGTTTGATTAATGCGCGGTGAGGGCGCAGTGATTATTAAGATTTGAATGTGCCAATTAACAATTGATTGACAGATATTTCATTGTTTTTATTACAAGAGGTCAAGTTGACCACCTGGGTCATTTGATGTGCCAATGACCGA
>NZ_JBUIOB010000011.1:0-3850 GCF_056113345.1 Candidatus Arsenophonus phytopathogenicus | reverse complement strand
AGTGCTATAATTTTCACTCTTGTCATTAACTAATTTTTCAAGCTGTAATGCGCGTAATTCTGGGATATCATCACTCCATTGTGATACTGCGCTTTTTGTGATTTTTAATAAATTCGCTAACTTAGTTATATTACCTGCCAAATAAATCGCTTCACTTTTCTTCATAATTATGACCTCCGAAAGATATATCAATCATGTTAAGAAAGCTAAACAAATAAGTCAAGATAACATAACATCAAAAGAGTTAAGCTATCTAAACTCATTTTGGAGATAAAACCATGCAATCTGAAAGAATTCGTCAAGCTCGCAATGACAACAAAATTACTCAAGAATCTTTAGGGAAGCGAATTGGGGTATCAAAAGCAACTATTTCACAATGGGAATCCGGTACTACAGAGCCAAACGGAAAAAATCTTGTGAGTTTGGCTAAAGCTCTTGGAGTAACTGTCGAATGGCTGCTTAATGGGAGTGAAAAAAATCCTGAGGCAAACATTCCACTGGCAAACGCAAAAATTATTGGTCCTTTTGCACCGTGGGATGCAAATACACCACTTAGTAAAGATGAAGTTGAACTCCTGTTCTTTAAAGAAATATCGCTATCCGCGGGTAAAGGTTCTTTAGTTAAGCTAGATCATAATGGATATAAATTACGGTTTGCGCTTTCAACTTTAAAAAAAGCAGGCGTTGATCCTCAAACCGCTGGTTGTGTAACCATAACAGGTAACAGCATGGAACCTGTTGTTCCTGACGGTGCTGTCGCAGGAATAGATTCATCAAATAAGGATATAAAAGATGGACAAATGTATGCTATAGAACAGGAAGGAATGCTACGCATCAAAATCTTATACCGTATACCTGGAGGTATACGACTAAGGTCTTACAATAGAGATGAATATGCTGATGAAGATTATACAGGATCTGAAGTATTTAATATAAAAATTATTGGCAAAGTTTTTTGGTATTCTGTTCTCATTTAAAATATTTTCCCCACTCAATTCTCTCGCTAAAAATCTAAATTCAACTTAGGTTTTTAGTTTTCTTTTAAAAAAAAGTTCACATATCTTAACTTAAACCTTGACAACAACATTTAGCAAACTTAACATTAGGAAAGAAATCTTATCAGATGTGTATTAAGAAATATGAACACCCTGCTCTTTAACAATTTAGAAAGTCGGAACAGCACAGATTTTTCTGTTTAGACCCCTGCGCATAAAATGCGATGTATCGTCAAACGCGATCCGGTTGGCGAGAAGATTAACCCCATTTGATAAAAATGGTCGTGAAAGGGCAACACTGACAGAGAAAGAAATGCAAGCGCAAAAACACTAATTATAGGTCATTTTGCGAAGTGGCCTATGGTGAGTGACGACAGTTAAGCAGTACCGCTCTTTAACACCCTTTCGCTGAAAAAGCGAACCATAAAACACCCAAACAGTCGGTTTTAGGGTGTGTGAAATAACCAAAATACAGTCATTAAGTTAAAACCAACACCAGGGAACTACCAATATGACTGTAAATATAATCCGGATACCTCCGGCACACACCACCAAAACCCATTGTCAGGAGGTAATATGTGTAACTTTCATGGTTATGATAATGCTCGTAGTCGTCGACATGAGCGTAGAAGAGCCAGGCAAGCAGCTTATGAATATAACAAAGCACTTAATATGGCATTGAAAGCAGCCTTAAATCCAGGTAAACCCTCTCAGCAACAAACAACGCCAAACACTAAACGCCCTGTTCTTTCTCTGAAAAGAAAAGTGATGAGTCGTGTTGAAATAGCAATATCAATTCGTCCTACTAAAGTTTATGACGCATTTGATAACTGCTGTCTTCCTATTGCAGCTTTGTACACTTCTAGACGGTTTAACAATAAACCTAAATCAAACTTTGGAGTAACCGCTAATTGTTAAGATTATACGTCATATACTTAATTAGTTTCGAGGTCTCATATGAGAAAAAATTATATAGTTAAAGATGAAATATTCATAAATGCTCTACTATTCATGCTTAAAAATAACAAAATTGAATGTAATCTATCCTATCTATCATCGATACTTGGCGTTAATTATATTGCGCTTAAAGATAAAATAATGTTAGAAAAAGACTTCCCTAAACCTGTTTGTAACGATGGTGTTCAGATACTATCTAAAAAATGGCTTCTTTATGATGTATTAAATTGGGCCTTAAAAAACAAGGAACTGAAATGACAGTTAGCTCAAGTAATATAAAATCAAATATAACTAAATTAAAAAATAAAGTATTGTCAATCAACAAAGATGAAATTTTTTGTTCACAAGCTTTAGATGAATTATATGGATTGGTTGAAAGATTAAACAATTTAGATTCTGAATTCTCACAAATCAAAAGAAATTCTACTTTCACAAAGTTTTGCAAACAGATTTATCACTAAATTGAATAAAAATTTAAATTTAGAAACTATTACTAATAATAGTTTGCTTAAAGATATTCTAATGGCAAATTATATTGTAAAAAGCACATACCAAACCATAATTCGTGAAGACTACGCTTATAAGTATTCTTCAGCAATGGCGTTTGAAGGATACAAAAAACAAACTCAGGAAATATCGCCAGATTTGCAAAAAAAATTATTGGAAATTGCTATTGTTAACTTGGGCGATAATCCAATAAGATTATATAATAATAAAGTAAAACATACACCAATAGACTACGAAAAGATTATTGAAGAATTAAAACTATTTTCAAAAGATAAGTTAGATGATTCCTTGAAATAACATTTATTGATAAATAAGAATCTCTCCTACTATCACTATAAAAAATAAGGATAACCCTCCCCGAGGTTTTTTTTATTACCTACATTCTAACCCTAAATCAAACTTTGGAGTAACCGCTAATTGTTAACAGGCTACAACGCCTGACGCGCCAGAAATATCAGGCAATAAAATCATTTTTATTTAACACCTTCCATCGGAAAAACCACCATGCAAAAAGCAAAAACAGGGCTCTTTTATGATTCTTAATTTTAATTCTTCAGGCATTTTGCCTACAATCAATGAAAGAGCTGACGAATACCTAATTTTTCGATTAAATGATGGGTACCTAATAGGGGAAGCATTTTTTGATGAAGATGGTGAGTTCATCGCCTTCATGACTAATATCGGTAATGATGGATATCCATTACACCCTGAAGAATATACATCTTGGGCACCTTTACCCAAAGCAGATATAGATTTAAGGTAGAGTATCGATAAAACTTTTATACAATTGCAGATCTTTTTGACTGACAGTATTCATAGGACGCATTTTATCATATAGTGGTTTTAAATTATCTTTTGTTAGGAAATCGAGAGCCTTACGTTTTAAAGAATTTAATTTATCTATTCTGCTATCGAGAAGAAATGCCAGTCTTCCTGCTTTTGTAATTAACTTCAGAGGGGCGGTATCTAGGTCAATATTTTCAAGCAAAAGAATGACTTTGTGGACATCATTCTCATAGAGCTTTTTCATATCATTTATAGGTAACACCATGTCAACATATTTTATAGAGCCAATAATAACATTTTCAAGTTTGTACTTAGGTTTTCCATCTATTATTTCTTCTTCTGTAAGTTCTTTTTTTTCCTTTTGAACCCATTCTTCGCGAGTTACAATACGTTGTTGATTGCTTCCCATACTAATTAACTCCCCTAATGCAAAACGACCAACAACTAATGGGTCTCTTAACTGAGCTATTTTGTCCGCAAGCTTAAATAGGCCATCGGCACCGCCAGTTAATTCAGCTGCTTTTATCCAATATTCAAAAACCTTTGCTTTTTTCAAAGAAACATTTCCTAGAACGTCACTAATTAATTTTAACGCCCCTTTTACA
>NZ_JBUIOB010000010.1:0-35912 GCF_056113345.1 Candidatus Arsenophonus phytopathogenicus | reverse complement strand
AAACAGGCTTTGGCTGATTTTGAAGCTCAGGCCGTTGCCAGCAACCAAATTGTGCTCAAAAAAGACGACTTTGAGCAAATTGAGCTAATGCGTGATTCTGCAGTGGCATATCCATTGGTTGTCGAACTACTGGAAAACGGTGCGCCAGAACTCTCAATTTTTTACCGCACGGAAAACGGAACGCTATTGAAAATCCGCCCTGACTGGTTAGGGCTCTACTCTGGCGTACCGTTCATCCTTGATGTGAAAACGACAGATGACGTTCATGACTTTGGCAAATCTGTTGACAAGTTTGGCTACCACCTGCAAGCCGCATTCTACCGGATTATCGCGCAGAAGGTGTTTAATCTTGATATTGATTTTCTGTTTTGTGCAATTGGCAAAAGACCGGAATGTGGGCGCTATCCCGTCCAGCTAGGTATGTTGGACGAAGAAGATAGTGAAGCATGGAGGGCAAGGCTAGCAAACGGCACAGGCGACGCTTGGCGATTTCCAGACGGTGAAATAGTGCATGGTTTTTTTGAGGCTGAGAAAGAAAGCAAAAGAGGTGAGCGCGGTGCTCGAAGAACGGAAGAAATCCCGTTTTAGTCCGAGTCATTGACTTAAATGTTATCACTAACCTATAATGTAAGTGCATTGCAAATACATTATAGGTAAATAAATGGAAAATTTAACCATTAGAATATCCAGAGAAGATAAAGAATTGCTGAAAGATTTTGCGGATTTTAACGGTATATCTGTTTCAAATCTGTTAAGACAGTCAGCGCTTGAACGCATTGAGAATGAAATTGATATCAAGCTTTATCAGCGCGCAAATAATATCATGAAAAAAATGACTAACGATGATGTTATTAGTCATGATGAGCTAATTTCTGATTTGGGTCTTGTTGATGTATGCCGTTAAATATCACAAAGATATCGCAAAAACATTAAAAAACATCAGCAAATCAGACCAATTATTTATTTTATCTTGGATAAATAAAAACCTGATTAACACTAAAAGCCCAAGAATTCATGGGAAATCTTTAAAGGGAGAAAAAAAGGGTTTATGGCGTTATCGGGTTGGAAATTATCGAATTGTGGCAAATATTCAAGATAAAGAATTAATTATTCTAATAATAGATATTGGTCACAGAAAAAATATTTATCGTTGAATTTGTTATATGTGATGGTTAATTGACTGACCCCGCCCTGAAGGGCGAGGAGGATGTCAATCAGTTATTTTTCAATGTAACAACACTATATGATGGTAATTGTATGGTGAATGTGTTTGTTAATTTATCTTTTTTTATCTCATCTAATTTAATCCAATTATTATTTTTTCCTTCTGAAGTAACATAAGGTGTCAATATATTGATATCTGAACCAATTACTTCGAATTTTAGTTCATTAATATGATAATTATTATTGATGGCTACTATTGTTAACGAGTTTTTTTCATTGGGGTTCTTGAAAGCAGAATATAAAACTCCATTATGTGATTTATTTTTTGATGTATTGATACGGATAGAGCCAGGATTGATGTATCTGGTATAATTGCCATAAATATCAAATACCTTACCTTTGCTATAGGTATCACCATCAGTTTTAATCAAACATTCATTGCTGATTTTTTCAACACCAAGCCAGAACGTGAAAGCGCTTATATTCCCTTTTGTTAGAAAATTATGCAAACTAGCGGCGAACTCCAATCCTTTTTTCATGCTAGGATCAAACTTTGTGGTTTCTGAGATCTCTGTTATCCATCTGGGTTTCGAAGACCGATTTAACACCCAGTCATAAGCTTTTTGATTATAAGTAACATCTGTTTCCCCCGAAATAAAATTAGGTATGGTATAACCGTGGCTTGCGCAAATGTCTATTTTCTTACTAGTGCCCTTTAGCCACATAAGAAACAGACTAGAGAAGGTGTAAACATCAGATAAAAACCAGTTAGCACATTCTCCCATGATCATTTTTATCTGCATCCCTTTTTTATTTAGGGTATCCTTTAGTTTTGGAATAAACCTAGCAGTATCTGTTGGATACCAGATTGTACCTGCCCAACTTGGAGTAGGAAATTCAGGCTCATTCATTGGAGAAATACTGTATAAAGAAATTCCTATTTTTTCGAGGTCTTCGCAGATATTTGAAATATATTCGCAAAAAGCATCATCATAATTTGGGTTTAGTCTATTACAATTTTTTCCTTCAAGCTGTCCAGGAATTGTTTTCATATAAGTAGGTGGAGACCAGATACTGGCAAAAATCTTGTTTATATTATATTTTTCTTTTGCATTCTTCACCACCCAATATTGATTTATAGGCTCATCAAGTTCACTGGCTTGGTAATTATAATCAATTTCCATCCTTGCAATCGATAAATTTAATCCATCTTTTGAAAAAAGATCTGCTAGGATGCTTTCTCTATTTTTGTCTTGATAAAAAATATTTCCTCTTCCTGCAAATACACCGAAACCATCTATATGTTGTTTTTCTTCATTGTAATATATTTTTTCTGAAGAAAAACAGTTATTATGGCCATATTCATGTTGCTCCTGATAATCATCATCAGCAGAAAAATCGTTATTATTATTTTTAAAAGTTTGGAATTTTGTAAAAATACTTAGCAACTCTGTTGAAATAGCAACGTCATGGATTCCATTATTTTCCATCAACTTATTAAATTCTACTTTGTTAAAAACTTTTGAATGGGAAAAAGGACATTCCAAATCAATCGTATTCCTATCAATTTCATAATTTTCTAATATCTCTAATATTTCTTTGTTTGTCTCTTTTAGAGCATCCAGAATAATAGAATTCATATTTTTCCACCGCTATAAAAAATATTATAGTAATTTATAATTTTTAAATTAACTACCTGACCATAGATATAGTTTCAACTATCTGTTAGTCAGGTTTTTTTGTTTTAAAAACATCATTCCGGTTTTTTCGGCCAGTCAATATCTGGCGCGGTGGTGGTATCAATATCATTCAGTTTCACGCTGTACATTTCCCAGGCCCGTAGCGCGGTTTTTTCACTGTTAGTGGCCATCCCTAAGCGTACTTTACGCTCAAGTAGCGTAATGTTTGACTCCGCTTCGTCGATTAACTGGTGTTTTGTTTGATTTCCGGCGTTGTTTTCGGTCTTTGATAGATAGATATTGCCGTCAGACAGACACACTGCGCCTTTGTTGTAAGTTTGCTTCTCAGCATATTCAGCAATACCGTTCTGGTAGAGGTGGGTCACAAGAGAACTGATTGTGAATCCCACCGCATTAAAATCCTGCATGGTGGGCAATTCTGAAACAGGCACAATTCCCCAGCCACGCGCAAAATCGGCATTGATATTTTTCTCAAGATTGTCGGTGATTTCTTTTGAACCAAACGCGGTTCTTTCTTCCGTTTTGCTTCCACCTGCAAACGGTTGAATATCAATGTTGGGTCTTTTAATCTTCAATGTTATGTTCCTATGTTAAAAAGGTTTTTTTGGCAAAATAGCCCACACGGGTATTGAGGTCAGGGCTAAAGCGGCTGTACCAAGAAGTTGCATTCTGATGTTCTTTAAATCCAAAGGTGCCTTTAGGCTCTTGCGTGACGTAGTTAATCTGAACGCCTTGCGGACGTGGGAGTAAGTCAAGCCTTAAGATGAATTCCAGCCATTCCCTGTCTGCTCTGGGCGTAATGACGATAGTGAGACTCATGTTCTGGCGTTCAATCAGATAGCCCTCCCCCTCAATCACAAAACTCACCGCCTGCTGGAGTGACGACAGGCTGACATCGCCTGTTTGCGTGGCGGTAGCGAGGGCGGTGTTTTTGATGATTTTGAGCTTAATCAGGCTGCGATATTGCTTATCGGGCAATTTCAGTGGCAAAAAATCCTGGGCAAATTTGGAGCGAAAGCCACCTTGTAGATTTCACGGCGCAACGTTTCGCCCGTACCACGACTGCCAAGCAGTTGCAGCCAGTCCAGACCAAACTCAACATCTAGCCACCAATCGGCTTTGAAACACTGCAAACGAGTTTTGATATTCTGGTGGATCGCTTCGCTATCAATCAGGTAATCATCAAGCGAATGACCAAATCGCCAATCGTTGTGCTCGGTTAACTGTGCTGTTTTCACGAAAATCACCTTCGGGTTAATTGGGTTTTCCGGTGCTGTCATTGCCTGTTTCTACGCCTCCTTGCTGACAAGAGACAGGGACATTGGGGAAAACCGGAAATTCGATTGCGTGAATTTCATCATTAATCACCACGTTTTTTTAACGACAGGCTGGCAATCGACGGTGGTTTGGTTCACCTTGACCACTTTGGCAATCAAGGCGCAGCCAATCTCAGATTTGATATGATTGGCAATGGTTTTCATCAGTTCGATATTCACGCCTTACTCTCCTTCACCACCACGTAGTTTTTTTTCCTGCTGGCATTTGCACGTCATCGCCCACTCGCCTGTGTCACTTTCACCTGCGTAGTCAATCGCGAAAATGCGATAAACGCCGTTAAGATGTGGTGCAACCTTGCTGTCTATCGCTACCTGATAACCAATTGACACATTGGGATTAAGGACGCTTTTAAAGGTCAGCACGTTTTTGTCGTCAAGCGTGGGTGTTTCCATCAATCCGGTACTGACACTGATTCATTCCGCTTTCCCGTTTTGCACCTCGTTTCGTCTCAAAATATGAAGCTGTCCGTTGTCGATATAGAGTTGCTCCTTTTCGTCTTTGAGCTTGCGTAATTCATCAAACGAAAAGCCCGTCATGATTTTGGGGCGACTTAACGGCAATTGCGCGGTCACTTTGCCTTTTTTCACGCCTGTCATGGTACTCACAGCAGCATCGACCGCCTCAGACTTTGAGGTCACGGCTTTGCTAATCGTTGCCGTGGCGAGTGTTGATTAATTTGATTGAACTCATATTCAGATTATCGAGGATGGAAAGAATTGACATCCTATCTGATAGGATAGAATGTCAATTTATAAACATGTTTATTAAAGAAAAGATTAAGAAGTTTTTACCCAATCCAAGTCAACGACATTTTCAGTGATACCCTCAACCACTCCTTTAGAACTGTATTGCCACCACGTCCAACTTTTACCTACATTTTTCCAGGATAATGGTATACGTGGCATTTCTACATTCCAATTAGCAATCCATAGCGGGTAAACACTAAAATCGTATTTATCCCATTTCACATCGCTATCCCAATATGCGGGGGAACAATATATAAATGTAGCCTGACAGGACAATATATCGTCCTTGCTGATTAAATTTAATAAAGCGTGTAAATTATCTGCCATCACTTCAGGTGTAGCACCTTGGTTGTTTTTACTTTCTACGTCAATAGCTAACGAATTTTTCGAGGTTTCAAAACCAACAGAAGATAAATTCTTTTTGATATTATCAAACTGCTGTTGAGGAGTGCTGCTTACAGCTATAAAGTAGTGGTAACAATTAACCTGAATACCTACATTACTGGCATTCTTGAAATTTTCCACGAATTTAGGATCAGTATAGGTTCCTCCTTCTGACATTTTAATAAAAGCATGTTTTACACCACTATCAGCCACTTTTTTCCAGTCTATTGTTCCCTGCCATCTTGATACATCGATACCTTTTTCGTATTGACTATTCATCTTTATTAATCCTCTCATTACATTGAAAAATTCATTGACACTGTGTGTTGACGTAACCCTGAAGCCCTAAGGTTTGGGCGGTGACTGTAGCAATCTGTTCTCGTAAGGTGTAATAAGCCTGTTCAGCGTCTGCTGTAAGTCGGGCGGTGGAGCCATCATCCACGCTGGCGGAGGAAGAAGCGCCGGACTCTTTAGGGCAGGTGGCATTGACCCGCAACCGCTTAAAACCCCGGGCAACAGCCAGCCTAAGTGCCTCAATCGTCTGTCTCGCATGAGTTAATTCCTGATAATGTTTTTTGTCCATCTCGGCCAGCAGGACAATCAGTGATCCGCGCATCATGACAAAAACCTCTCCCGTTCCGCCGCTCGCCGTCTGACCAGTCCAGTCAGTTTTTTTCCGTCCGCATAGACCCAGCGGTTAAATTCATTCGCCGCGCCCGCAACATCGCCCGCATTGAGTTTTGTTAACAGGGTCGAGGTCGCGAATGCTTCCTCACCGATGTTAAAGACCAGTGATACCAGCGCATCAAACTGGAGTTGGGTCAGCGTGACCCACACACACCGGTTAATCACGTCCTCTGTCTGCTCGAGGTCATCGGTTAAAAAGCGTTCCGCCTGTGACGGTGAAATTGTCATCCGTTCCGTCACCCCCTGCGTATGCCCATAGCCAATCGTCCAGCGTCCGGCCGGACAGCGATAAGCCCGCAGACGACACCCCTCAAACTGTTTAATCCGACTTACCCCTGCGTCGCTGGTTGTCATTTTTTTTCCTTGTGTCCGGTTTTTTGACCGACAACCTCAACCCCCGAAAAGGCAGTGAGTCCGTTAATGCCTCCCCCAGAAAATCAGTGCCAAGGTAACCGATGAAGACACTGGCCAGATAGACCAGACCCGCACTTAACCCGAAAAGCGCCAGCAGGTCACGCGCAAACCACGCAATAATCGCGCATATCGTGGCATCAATCAGGGTCTTGCGCCATTTCTTCTCCTGACTCCGGTGCCAGATTGTGCAAATCGCCTTCCGCTTTTCGAAATTCCGGGTCTTCTTGACGGCCGCCTTTTTCTTCCGTCGTCGCCGAACTTTTGTCAGGTTGTCATTCTCTTCCTGTGCTTCCGGACTATCGGGCCGGTCTTCCACCTGCTCACTTTCCCGTCTCTTTCTCCAGCGCATTTATGCCTCTTTTTAATCAATAAAAAAGGCCACCTGAGCGACCTCTTTAAAAAATAGAACGGTAGCCAGCCGCCTTACTCGTTTTAGTTATTTAATTTGGGAGTATGGCGGTGGCGTAAATGAAAATATCTCTTTGAGAGACACTATAAAACTTAAAATCATTAATACGACAGAGCGGATTAATTAACCAGTTATTTTACGGTTAATTAATTTCGAAAGAACACTGCGTTGCACCAGCTGTACAGTGAGGTAAAATTCGACCATCAGACTGTCTCTTATTTTCCCATACTGTTCCTACTGGTCGCACTGCTGACAAAGCGGTTAGTGACATTCTCATTCCAACATTTGGCACATTCCCGACATAGTCACAGCTAACCGTTTTTTCACCAGTAATATAACTTTCCCTGAAAGATACCACGCTCAAATCTTCTTCATCGGCGATGGGGTTTTCACCTTCCCAAGTATAATTATTAGTAGCAGTAGCGGTATAAACGAAACCACCATGCTCCCCTCCATGCTGCTGAATATTTTGAACTTCAGGACAGGAGATAGTGGGTACTCTTGTCATGGCAAATGATGATTTTTGTAAAAACATCGCTATTAGTAACATCAAAAAAATTGATTTTTTCATTTAGTAATCCTTTTTTGTTTGTGTAACAAAAATAAATGCTCTGTCGTATTAAAAAATTTATCGCCGAAAAATAAACGTCATCCTTTTAACTATAGCCTCAGCAGGTAGTTCTTGCTGCCTCAATGACATCGGCTTTGCGCATCCTTGTTTTCCATAAAAACGTCTGTTCTGTTATTGAATTTTTCGGTGGTAGCTGGCCCAGTTGAAACAGGAACCACCGAAATGATTCAGACTTCGCCCTTAGCGTATTAGGAATACTAGTCTCTTAGGGTGCGGAGGATGTTAACTAACTAGGTAAATTGGGTGAATAGCTTTTTCCAAAACCGTATTTTTCCTTGATTACTCTAATTCTCTCCAAGACTACAGGCTTACTCATTGGTTTTGAACGGGGCTTTTTCGTTAATGACAAGTGAGGGTTGGGTATCACATAACCATTGAGTAATTTTTTTGTTAAGTCATCAATCAATTTTATTGCTTTGTCCTCGATCTGTTTATAGTTCAATGATTCAGTCATCATGGCTCGATATAATTCGTTAACAAGCCAATAATTGGCATTCGAGCCATAATCAAAATCATGGATATTATCGTAACCCCGTCGATGACAGTACGCCTGTAATTTTTCGCTAATTTTCTGAGGTGTTGGCAGCCCGTATTCCTCGCTGACACCAACCGATAAATTGTCCGACAGACGGCAAAAATGGCGATTTTCGTTGTCTGGCAATCCTTAAACCCGCGTTGATGTGACGGTCAGAATTAATATTGTTTTCAGCGAATCCGCTAATCCACTGCTGCTTAAAAATGGCGAGCTCTGATTGCGTCTTGAGTAAAGCAATACTGGCTGGAAAAATCACTTTTAGATTCTCAAAAAATCGGTTAAACAATTTGATAAAATGGGGATTAATCGTATTTTTATACCGCTGACCAAACGATTTATGACGGCGAATCTTAGCGGTTAACTCTGAAACGCATTGCATAAAATATCCTCCAAACCATTTACCCAACTGGTATCTTTCCAGGCAACCTCTAGCTCTTCACGACGAGAAATTGAAGACTTTCTGTTTTCAAGCCACGAAACTTCAAAGCCTTGCCAGTTTCGCAACATACATGTAGCCAAAATATCATCGGTGGAATAACCAAAATTGTTTGCTTCGTTAATTTTTTGTACAAGTCTATTAAGTGCTGTTTCAGTTAACTTGGCTTTTTTGTTTTTCCGATGCTCAAAATAATCTTGCCAAATTATTTGGCTTGGAGGCTGAACAAATTTTATGTGTGAACAACTAGTATTATTAGATTCTATTTTATGACTGGTTCTATATGACTGATTCGGGTGACACAGTGTCACTATCGTTTGATTCTTTTTCTCTTTCTCGATTGGGTGACAATGATTGACTATTATTTAGCTGCAAAACATACCTGTTTGACTGATTGTGATGGTGCCCGTTTCGTTCTCGATGAAAAACCTGAACAAGTCCCTGTTTTTCCAATTCGGCAATATGCCTCATGACCGTTCTTTTTGAAATTTCACACTGTTTCGCAATAGATTCATACGAAGGCCAACATACACCTTCATCATTGGCGTGGTCAGCAAGTTTAAGTAAAACGAGTTTTCTGGCTGGATTTCCTACTTGGGTATTCATCGCCTTAACCATTAACAACATACTCACTATCACTGTCCTCCAAAGTTTTTAAAAAAATGCCCCAACCCAACAACTAAGCGGCGGGTTATTTCATTTATGATTTTCCCTGGTGGGGTTTAAAAAAGTTATTTTTAATAAAAAAAGTAAGCGTCAATTCGCGCCTTTTGGTTAGCTATTATTTGTTTTTGCTGTTTTTTGCGGTGTTTCATTAACAGATTGGCGTAAACCACTATCTGTCGTTGAAAATCTTGTAACTGCTGGCGTGGATTTTCGTGTCGCCAAAAGGCTTTTTTGAGTTTTTGGTTAAACTCACGTTCAGCGTCTTTTTTCCTTAAAATTTCTCCAAATTTTTCATAGGTTCTGGATTTGGAATTATCTTACCTTGGCAAGACGACTATTCTCACAGTTCCCATTTTCTTATGCAAAATGAACCTCCTCTAGAATGTCTTGTGTTGATATTTTTTGCATGGGTTATCCGCGCGTTGACGCACAAGTAAAAAACATCAAAACAGAACACTCATACTTCTGTGTTCTGCCTTCCAGACACTCTGGAAGAAATCCAGATTGTATCAACGAGCCAAAAAGCGACGTTGACGGTTAAAGAGCAAAAGCCGTACAAAAAAACAGCTAAAAATCGATTCTCCAATTGTAACTAGAAATTTCACTATGTCAATAAAGCAATCAATTTCAACAACTTACATAAAAAATAAGATTGAAATAAAGCAATCAATTTCAACAACTTACATAAAAAATAAGATTGAAATAAAGCGATCAAAATCAATAACTTACGGAGCTTAATTTTTTTTATTTTTTTTGAGTGGCAATCGGTAATTTCTCATCAAAAATAGCCGTAAAAATATTTACGTCTTGTAATTAATCGTAATTAAGTAAATACTGTAACTAGTAAATCTTTATTTACAGAAATGGAGAAACACGATTGATTATATCAATGTTAAACCAAAAAGGGGGAGTTGGTAAAACAACTCTAAGTGTCAATATAGCGGCCAAATTAGCTATAGGTGGAAAAAAAGTGCTTTTAATTGATGCTGATCCGCAAGGTAGTGCTTTAGATTGGTCATCAGTTAGAAATGAAGACCCTTTATTCACAGTTGTTGGTTTACCCAGACCTACTCTTCATAAAGAAATTAAATCTTTAATCAAAGATTATGATCATATTCTAATTGATTGCCCTCCCAGAGTAACTGATTTAGCACGTTCTGCAATATTAGCCTCTGATGTAGTTTTGATTCCTGTCCAACCAAGTCCATACGACATTTGGGCGGCACAAGAAGTTATTGATTTAATCAAAGAAGCGATCATTTTTAAAGATAAACTTAAATACGCCTTTGTTATTAATCGTAAAATCTCAAATACAGCGATTGGGAGAGATGTCACTGACGCATTAGCACAATATGAAACAAAGGTTTTTTGCTCAGTAGTTTCTCAACGTGTCATTTATGCCGAAACTGCTGCTTCTGGAAATGTTGTTTTTGAATCCGATCCAGATGGAATTTCAAGTAAAGAAATATCCAGTTTAGTCGATGAGATTTTGGAGTTTTAAATGGCTAAAAAAATTAGTTTTAAAACAAAAGATATTAAAAATAATGCTGATGATTGGGTCGAGAAAAGAGAAATAAAAACATCAAGTATTGAAATAAATAAACGCTTAACAATAGATATTCCTGAAAGTCTACATAAAAAAATCAAATCAACTTGTGCAATAAAGGGTACTACAATAGCTGATGAAATCAGAAAAATACTGAAAAGTAATTTTCAGTAATTAATGATTTGTTAAAATGTAAGGATTTTTATGACAATCAGAGGAATTAACAAAGTTATTTTAATTGGTCATTTGGGTGATAAACCGATTGTTCGATATTCACCAGACGGGTCATGTTTTGCTACTTTCTCACTAGCGACAAATGAATCTTGGCAAGATAAACAGACTGGCGAACAACGGGAAAAAACAGAATGGCATAGAATCTTTGTCACAGGTAAATTAGCTGAAATTGCAGGTCAATATCTCGATAAAGGTCGTCAGATTTACGTCGAAGGCCAATTGCGAACCCGAAAGTGGCTAGACGAAAGAATTGACATCCTCCCCATCCTAAAGGGCGAGGAAGCGGAATATCACCAGAAGTTACATAGAGAACGGTCACTCGAAAATTACAGAGAAAAGTTGCGTGAGGTTCGAGCGAATAACTGGATTATTTGATTTGGTGCTTCACAGACAAGCACGCGGAAGGTAGACTTTTTCATTAGCCTTACTCCTATTCTTACTAGGTTTAGGGTTAGCTGGCTGGAGGTGCTAGATACACCTTCAGTCAGTGCATAAAATAATTATTTAATTTTTTGACGAAAACATAGCTTTGATTCTACGCTCAATTTCTCCATCTTAACCTCCAAAGGGTACTCCCGCCGACATAAGGCGGGAGGGGAATTTGGATGGGGCTGAAAAGCCAGAAGAACCATCAGCCACGCTGATGTTGAATATATTGTTTTACCACTTCCAGCGGCGCGCCTCCGCACGAACCAGCAAAATATGAGCGAGACCAAAGTACCGGCTTGCCGTAAGCACCGCGCAAATCGAGAAACTCATTACGTAAACGGCGGGATGTAACAGCTTTCAGAGAATTAACCAGCACTGATAACTGCA
This sequence comes from Candidatus Arsenophonus phytopathogenicus, assembly GCF_056113345.1. Lineage (NCBI taxonomy): Bacteria > Pseudomonadati > Pseudomonadota > Gammaproteobacteria > Enterobacterales > Morganellaceae > Arsenophonus > Candidatus Arsenophonus phytopathogenicus. The sequence continues at coordinate 24,206 of NZ_JBUIOB010000010.1, read as the reverse complement.
CTGTTGGTGGGTACTCGATCAGCATATGAACATGGTCGATGTCCCCGTTACTTTCTTTAAGCTCCGCACCAAAGTAACGACAGACTTCGGCTGCATAGTGTAACTCCCCCAGTATTTTTCGACGATATTTCGTTACAAAAACAAGATGAACATGCAAAAGAAAGGCAGCATGTCTTGAGCGATTAATTTTGTACTTTTGCATTGAAGTTGACCGTAAATACACTAGTATAGTGAAAGAACTTACTACATACTGAGTTATGATGCTAATCCTGAAAGCCTACAAATTTAGACTGGAACCAACATCAGAACAGTCGCAACGTCTACGGCAGTTATGCGGTTGTGCCCGTTTTGTCTGGAATTATGGGCTGGATGTGACTAAAAAAATACTGGATTCAGGCGATAAACTACCGTCAGCATTTGAACTAAACCGAATGCTAACGGCATGGAAGAAAACACGTGAACATGCTTTTTTACAGGAAGCCTACACTGATAATCTGCAACAAAAACTGAAAGACTTGCATGGCGCATGGAAACGCTGTTTTGATAAAAAATTGACCGCGAAAGCCCCTGTATTTAAGAAGAAAAACGACGGACGTGATTCAATCCGTTTTGTTAACTTTGAGAAGTATTGCATCCTCGAAAAACTCAGGGTGAAGCTTCCGTCAGGTCTCGGCTGGGTCAAATTTCGGCAGTCACAGGACATCCTCGGTAAAATCAAAAACTCAACAATCAGCCAGTCTGCGGGTAAGTGGTATATTTCATTTCAGGTTGAGGTTGAGGTTGAGGTTGAGGTTGAGACAGTAGAACCGAAGCATGCAAGTACAACAATAGTTGGCTTGGATGCAGGGGTAACGAAACTTGCCACGCTTTCAGATGGCATGGTATACCAACCCGTCAACAGCTACAAATCAAGCCAGTGTAAGCTGGCAATGCTTCAACGCCAGTTAAGCCGCAAGGAAAAATTCAGTGCCAACTGGCAGAAACAGAAAAGAAAAATCCAGCGGTTACATTCCCATATCGCCAATATTCGTAAAGACTACCTTCACAAAGTCACCAGTGAAATAAGCAAAAACCACGCCATGATTGTCATTGAGGACTTGAAGGTCAGTAACATGTCGAAATCGGCAAAAGGCACGGCAGAGCAACACGGGCGGAACGTTAGAGCCAAATCAGGCTTAAATCGTTCAATACTAGATCAGGGCTGGTACGAGATGCGCCGTCAACTTGAATACAAACAACACTGGCGAGGAGGTCATGTATTAGCTGTGCCACCTGCATATACGAGTCAACGGGGCGCTTGCTGTGATCATACAGCAAAAGAAAATCGCTAGACACAAAGTCAGTTAGAGTGTTTCGAATGCGGATATACAGCGAACGCTGATATCAATGGTGCGCGTAATATTTTAGCGGCAGGGCATGCCGTTTTAGCCTGTGAAGTGAATGGTGCAGTAATGCCGTCAGCAGCAGGAACCCGACCTCTGAGCAATCAGACGGTTACCCACTAACGGGAATTTCCCTCCTGAGTCACGAAGTGCTAAGGTGGGGGAGGATGTCAATGAACTATCTGATTTATGGGATGATGCTGTTCAGGCAGAAATGTCAATCTTTCAGCTTGCTTTGCGTAACGGGAAATGGGTTATCGATAGCCGGATTAATCAGCAGCGCTTGTTACCCTGAGCGTGGTCATCAAAGTTTTTCAACGGCCCCGTGTCATTCAGTGTTAATGACACGGGGCAATATGATCTAAGGATTTTGTTTTAGGCCATTAGTCCCAATGGTGAGATCACAAGTGTACAAATCCGGTGAATCATCATTTAGTTTTCGGCCTAACATATCTGGATTACTTTTCGTGCAGGTCATCGCTGGGCTGGACAGGTAGCTCTTTCCCATTCCGTTATCAGATACAACATATCCCCCCAATCCTTGAGCATATTCCAGATGTTTATAAATTTCTTTGGCTTCTTTATTGCTGAAGTGAATTGATAATGTGGTATTTCCGTCATCATCTTTATCTCGACCCAAAGAAGTGTTGGCAAAAATACATGAAGGGTAAACCATAGTGGCAAGTGTTACGGATAAAAAAAGTGTTTTTTTCATAGAAGTTTTTCTTTAGTTAGAAAAAGAACAATAAAAAAGATTATAACGCCATTTATCAGAGAGGGCGACTTTCGATTTGGCCATTTCATTATGTTAATTTTATGTTACTTACAGCAGGTAGTTACGTACGCTGATTCTTCATTCTGATGCCCTACAAACTTAAGCCCAGCAGCATACCAACTCATAGAGCACCGATATTCTCTGAAGTATTGCCCTCCAGTTACCCATCTGTTTGCATTCACGTTGTTGCAGGGAAGCTCCTGACGCCCAGCGTCCATTTTGACACGACAGCAAAGCCCCTTCTGGGGTTCGTCCTACTAATCCGTTAGGGCTGCATCCCCAACCGGGTTGCACTGTTCCATCCAGTTGTAATTAGATGACAAATGGCATATTACGAAAAACGGCAATTTCAGCATATCTTTATTCAAACCGAGAAAATAAATCTATCATTTTAGCGTTAGCCTTAATTTCTCCATCGCTATCTGTAAAAACACAGAGTACAGTTGTGCAGCGGCAAAATTCATGCATGAATATAAAGCCATACAAGTTCCAGAAATAGCCAAAGAAATGATGGATGAACTTTTTAAAGAGTGCAAAAAGAAAAACAAACGAATTAGAAAGGCTGATCTTTGGTTAGAAGCTGTTGAAAGATATATAGAATATAAAAAACTAACAATAAAATAAAACCGCTATTTTCTCGCAAATTGACATCCTCCCCCACCTTAGCACTTCGTGACTCAGGAGGGAAATTCCCGTTAGTGGGTAACCGTCTGATTGCTCAGAGGTCGGGTTCCTGCTGCTGACGGCATTACTGCACCATTCACTTCACAGGCTAAAACGGCATGCCCTGCCGCCTGTAATTCCAATATACCTTTTCGCCTTATATCCCCGCCCGCATTGGGCTAGGGTTTACGGCGTTTTTCGTTGACGTACAAATCGCCGGTTTCGTACACTCAACAAAACACCTGTACGAAAATAGTCAAATTGTGTTCTGTACAGGTGCTTTAATTCGTACATCTTTTTCGGTCAGTTATTTGACTGCTTCTTTCAACGTTTTACCCGCTTTAAAACTTGGTACGTTTGCAACAGTAATTTTAAGTGTTTCGCCCGTTTTTGGATTGCGTCCTTCCCTTGCTGCTCTTGGCTTAACCTGAAAGTTGCCAAAGCCAACGAGTTGTACGTCATCTCCCGCCTTTAGTGTTTCTGTCACTGTTTCAATGAATGCGTTCATCGCTTTCTCTGAATCTTTTTTTCTTAAGTTAGTTTTAATTACCAACTTCGAGTTATTTGTATTTAGCTGACCCTAGAAATTTTTCGAATCTTCCACACCAAATTTGTATAGCAGTATATTCATCAATGTTAGCATTATTAGGTATGTTTTTTTTGAAATTACCAAAAGTGTTAATATACCCAATATACAAGGATTCATTTTTTATCTTTAGGAAAGACTCTTCGTCGTTTGCTTGAGTTTTTGTTAGATATATTTCAGGAGTAGTACGAGGTGAAATATTACCTTCAAAAGCTAACTCTTTTTCAGAAACATAAATTTTTCCATCAACCCAATGTTCTAAATTACTGCCTTTTTGATTTTTAGTGAATACACCAACGTAACGGGCTTTATCTTTTACGTCTTTGATTTCTGATAGGGTAAGAGTTTTTTCAGGAGATAATAATGGAAATGAACATATTCCTATACCATATCCAATACCAAATATAATCAGGTAAGAGCCAATTAATAGTAATAAGGATTTTTTACTTTTTTTCATCATTTTTCATCATTTTTCATCAAAAATTAAGGATAATTATATTCCAAATTAATACTCATCCCAATTATACCCAGCAGCTTCGGCGCTTCTCTTATCAAAAAACCGCCCTTTGATTTGCTTGAATCCGCCGAAGTTTGGAATTTCTTCTAGCTCTTTTTCTAGAGATGTCAATTTAGTTTTAGGTGACTGCTCCCCGCCGTAAACGGCGAGGCTTCCGACTTCTCAGTCCGCAACCGTCTGTGTGACGGATTTACGCTGGCCTCCATGGGCAGAAACGACGAGTCCCGCCGCCTGTAATTCCAATATACCCTTTTGCCGGATGTTGAACGCCGCATTGACTTTGCGTCGTAGGTCATTAATTACTTAACCGCCTTTTCTGCGTCTTTTTTGCTTAAGCTTGATTTCTCTGCAACTTTGCTGATGAGTTCTGTTTTGTTCATGTTGTGCCTGAATTAGTGGATAGATTAATCCTAGTTGTAGCGTCTGGATAGTGCAACTATTTATGCTTAGATAACACTAGTTATTATTTGTATTTTTTGTGCTTTTTTGATTTTAGGGAGCCACTTTTAAAGTAATAATACCTGCAATAATCATCATTAGTCCTAGGTATCTGTATAGCGAACTAGGGTCACCATAAAAAAATATGCCAACTAAAAATGTTCCTGTTGCGCCTATACCAGTCCATATAGCATATGCAGTGCCTATTGGGATTTGTTTTTGAGCAAACCATAAAAATAATCCACTAAGCGATATGAAAAAAATGGCAATAATAATGCCAATAGCACGATTGTTGGGCTGTTGAGCCATTTTTAAGCCAATAGGCCATCCGATTTCGAATAATCCTGCTAATACTAGGTAAATCCAACTCATAATAAATTTTCAACATTGTATTCGTCTAATTACTATTAGATAAAATTATATCATTAATTTTAATTAAAGTTTCTCCGCTCGCCACAGTCTGTGACCGCGCGAAGCGAGCGAGCAGACGAGGAAGCGGAATATCATAATTGCAAAAGAGAAATACGGTCACTCAGTAGTAACATATTTTTCGGTTTAGGGCTTTGGTTGGAAAAAAAAGTTATTCACAGGGGAAAGCCGATTAAAAAAGATTATATTTTTTTGATTATAAAAGATTAGCTGGCTTTTTAGATGTAATTTTTTTTATTTTTTTACTTTATTTTCAATAAGTTATAAATTTAGCTATTTTTTATTTTGCCTTTACAATCAAATGGTTATTAATTTAATGAATTGAACTATTTCCTTTCTTTTTATTGCACTGAATTAATATAAGTTATTGTATTTATTTCTATTATATATTATTTTTTTGCTTTTATTATAGCGCATTTTATGCTTGCAGTCTTAATATCCCGTGAATCGGTATCCGCTATCCCGTGAATCGGTATCCGCTATCCCGTGAATCGGTATCCGCTATCCCGTGAATCGGTATCCGCTATCCCGTGAATCGGTATCCGCTATCCCGTGAATCGGTATCCGCTATCCCGTGAATCGGTATCCGCTATCCCGTAATTGATAGGTTAATAAAAGAAAACAATTCTGTTACCAACGTTACCATAATCGTAATTACTTTGTATTTATAATACTTTTTTGACTGGTTATAAATAAATTATAATAAATAAAAATATAAACATAACATATTGTAATTAAAGTTATTTTTTTAAGATTGGTATCCGCTATCCCGTGATTTTTTGGTGATAAGTTATTAATAATATATTTATTGTTTTACATGTTTAACTTGATTGACTATTATTCCAAATAATTAGTAAATTAAAAATGGATATGATTGTGAACGATAAAGTTGATATCAGGGCTAAGAATTTTAAATATCAATTCCTAGAAATGAATAAAGAGATAATCTTCAATATGAGAAATCAAGGGGCATCTTTTCAGCAAATTGCTGATTTTTTATATGAAAACAAAAAGATAAAAGTTAGCTCTATAACTATTTCAAGGTTTTTGAAACGTAATTCATAATTGATTGTTATTGATCTATGCGCGGATAACATTACATGACCAAATTACTGCAAGATCGTATTGAAGCTATAGCAAAAAAAGTTTCTATTAAGCAAAAAGGCAATAAAAAGTCTAGTGGCGATCAAAAAGAAGATGGTGGTTGTGTTAACCATGTTTTGCCTTGTGTTTCTGATAATAAAAGAGCCATTCCTAATTCAATTTTACGTAGTTCGCTTTTCGGTGTTGTAGGTAAAGGCGCAAGGGAATATCAAAAAGATGTTTTAAAGGCTACGGTTGGCGGTATAACTATCAAATATACTGGAGATCAACTTGATCAATCAGATTTGGATGTTTATTTAGAATGTCTTAGACGATTATCTAATATCCCCTTGGGAAATCATGTTAGATTTTCTGTATATAATTTCTTAAAGTCACTAAATCGAAATACAGGAAAAAGAGATCACGAATGGATTAAATGTTGTTTTGTAAGGCTAACATATTGCACAGTAGAAATTAATGATTGCAAAATATATTACACAGGACACTTAATAAATGAAATGTTTCGTGATGAAACTAGTGGTGAGTTTGTAATTTCTTTGAATAAGAGTATTTCTGTTTTATTTTCAGATAAAAAATGGACTGGATTACAATTAAAAGAAAGGGAAACACTTAGTGGTAAACAATTAGCGAAATGGTTACACGGTTTTTTTAGTTCACATGATAAACCATTCCCATATAAGGTTGATACATTACGGGTTTTGTGTGGTAGTGATGTGAAGGTTCTAAAAACTTTTAAGCAGAAATTAAAAAAAGCACTTACAGATTTATCTATTGCAACAGAATGGAAATGCTGGATAGATGAAAATGATCTTGTGAGAATTAAGAAGAAAAAAGTATATATTCAATAATTAAGTTAAACAAATCGCTCTGAAGTCAGTGCTGAAGACACCACTTCAAAGCTAACCCAAACCCTAAGCGAGCTAGGAGTTGAGCTATGCGAAATAGTACGCATATTGCGCACATAATGAAAGTGTGTGGCACATCAATCGAGCAGATATTAAACTTTGCTCTCACATCAAAACACCTCACAAATCGTCAGCGTTTGTAACTTCTAAGTATCGGAGGTGCGGCATGAAATACACCTATACCCTCAACGGATTTCGGCGAACCTTTCAGGGTCTCCCTGATGTTCGTTTTACCTGTTGTCACTGTGGACAGCTCTCATTAGCTCTTGTGAGCTTCTTTTGGCGTGCAAGTCTTGATAACCGCCCCTGTGGTTTTCTTGAAGAGGCGTGTATCGAGTTTGTTGAAAAAATTAACCGTAAACAATTCAAGGCGCTTTTTTACAAGACTTCAACGATGAAAGCGTGCTCGGGTGCTTGTTGCCATTGCTCGGATAACCAAAGAGAAAAGGCATTACCCAAAGCCAGAGGCGTAATTCTACGGAGATTAGAACAACAGGCGAGTAACCGCGTTGAGGGGGAAAAATAATGAAATACTTCAAAGCAACGATTATCACAACCGTTGACCACGAGAACGGCAAAACAACATCGCATATCTATCTTGCATCTGAGACGAAAATTGCAGCCAAGAAATTGGCTTCTCAACATATCTTTGAAACAGACGGCGCAAATTGCTGTTTTTACAAATCGCCCAGATTGGAAGAAATCACGGTTGAGGAATACCTCGCCAATACCGAGAAGCAGACGGGTATTACCGAAGAACAGGAAATAGACCAGTTTTGCGCTTTGCTGACGATATTTGGGATTCAGGAAGAATACGACGAAGGCGAAATTCGAGATGCAGATGAATTGCTCGCCAATCCAGCGGAAGAGCCAGAGCTTTTTGAGCAATATACCAAACTGCGTGAACTGTTGTCTGTGAAAATGCAGGAAGCAGGCAAAATTATCTCTTTAAGCGAAATCAAGGAAATAGCGAGTAATTTTTTTGATTGTTGGAAAAATAATGAGCTATTAACGCAATCAACAGAGTTATCCACTAAACCTGTCGTTATCCCTGTGGAAAAAGTGGAAAAAAGCGAGGTGAATGTCGAGGTTGAAGAGTTGGTTAATAATTGTACAGATGAAGAGGAGTTAATTAACTCGGTCATCAAAAACATTGACGACACCTCTATCTTCTCTGCTTTTCCACCCGTTAACGGAAAAATCATGAGCGGTGAGAATATCTCGCTTGAGATGTTGAACGGCTGTGTTGATGCGTTGAATCCCACGGAAAGTCTGGTTGTTCGTCATTTGGAAAACAGTCTCTATCATGCTGCAAAAGGCTATTCCAGTACGCAAATCCGGCTGGTTCAACAAGCAGACACGATAGCAGTGCTGGACTGGTACAGGGACGCACCCTACACAGAAGCCAGACACGGCGCGTTTTTAATCGGTTCGGCTGTACACGCAGCTATGCTTTAGCCAGCGCGCTTCGCTGAACAATACACGTGTTCACCGGAACTGAATTTGCGAACCAAAGACGGCAAACAGGCAAGGGCGGAGTTTGAGGCGCAAGCAATTTCCAGCAATCAAATCACGCTCAAAAAAGACGAGTTTCAACAGGTTGAAATGATGCGTGATTCTGCGCTGGCGTATCCACTAGTTGAGGAACTACTGGAAAACGGCGAACCGGAATTATCAATTTTCTACCGTACGGAAAAGGGACGCTACTAAAAATCCGCCCTGACTGGTTAGGGCTATATTCCGGCGTGCCGTTCATCCTTGATGTAAAAACAACTGATGATGTTCATGACTTTGGCAAATCCGTTGACAAGTTTGGCTATCACTTGCAAGCAGCGCTCTATCAGATTATCGCGCAGAAGGTATTTAATCTTGATATTGATTTTCTGTTCTGTGCAATTGGCAAAAGACCGGAGTGTGGACTCTATCCCGTGCAGCTAGGCATGTTGGACGAAGAAGATAGCGAAGAGGGTGTTCTTCAGGTTAACAGTGTGATTGATGCGCTGGAAAAAGGAACCGAAAAACAGGCGGTTGCAATGATATCCCGTCCTTTTTGGGCAAAACAGGCAGATAGAAAATGCAGAGAAGCGTTGATGAGGGAAGGAGGCGTAGCATGAATACCGGACTGGAAACTATGACTAACGTCTATGCCAATTTGCAATCGGTCATTATGCAACAGGGAATAGCAGGTATGTTACCTGCTCAGGTCACACCTGAGCAGTTTACCCGAACCGCCGCTACTGCATTGATTGAAAATGCGGAATTGCAAAAAGCCGATAAACAATCACTGGTGCTGGCCTTAACTCGATGCGCCAAAGACGGGCTGATGCCAGACGGCAGAGAAGCCGCTCTTGTTGTTCGTAGTACCAAAGTCAACAATCAGTTTGTGAAAAAAGTCGTCTACATGCCGATGGTTGACGGCGTTATCAAACGCGCCCGTCAATCCGGTCAAGTAGCCAATATCATTGCAAAGGTTGTCTATTCGCAAGACGAGTTTGAGTATTTGATTGACGAGAACGGCGAACACTTAACCCACCGTCCGGCGTTTGTTGAGGGTGATGAAATGGTGAAAGTCTATGCCTTCGCAAAACTCAATAGCGGTGAATTGGTTGTTGAAGTGATGAGTCGCGCTGACGTGGAAAAAATACGCGATACGGTACAAAGCGCGAAAAATGACTCTAGTCCGTGGGTGGAGTGGTTTGATAGGATGGCGCTCAAAACCGTGATTCATCGTCTCGCTAGACGGATTACTTGCGCCTGTGAGCTATTTTCGATGTTTGAAGTATATCGAATGCCAATTCAAAAGAAAAGCCGTTCAAATTGGCTCCTGCTTCGTTTAAACGGCTATCGCTGAGTGATGTGATACGTGAGCGCAGCCAAAAACGGCGTCAGAAACCGGAAAAGGTGGTAGAAGTACCAGCAAAACTGGAACCTGAAACCAATCCTAAACTAGACGCCGTATTCATCGCTCTCGATGATGCCACCGACGAAAAAAGCCTTGCTGAAATCGTCGAGCATTGTACCCTATTGTCCGCCGAGTTGTCTGAGGACGAGAAAATACAACTCCGTGAAAAAATTAAAGCGACCAAAAAGCGGTTAATGCCAGACAAAAAAGATAGTGAAGCATGGATGGCAAGGCTAGCAAACGGCGCAGGCGACGCTTGGCGATTTCCAGACGGTGAAATAGTGCATGGCTTTTTTGAGGCTGAGAAAAAAGCGAAAGAGATGGGCGCGGTGCTCGAAGAACGGAAAAAATCCCGTTTTAGTCCGAGTTATTGAAATATGCCCTTGAGCAAGTAGGGGCGCGTTTTAAACTAAAGCTGGATTGAAAAATGAGTAAAAAATTCACCCCAACACCACACGATGCTGTGTTTAAACAGTTTTTAAGCGAAAAAGAGATGGCAAAAGATTTCTTTGAAATCTGGCTACCAGATGAGATTAAGTCGTTGTGTGACTTAGATAGCCTCAAAGTGGAGTCAGGCTCATTTGTCGATAGTGAAATGAAAAACTACCAGAGTGATATTCTCTATTCTGTCAACACCCAACAAGGGCAGGGTTATGTCTATCTGCTGATTGAGCACCAATCCACGCCGGATAAACTGATGGCATGGAGACTTATGCGTTATTGTATGGCTGCTATGCAAAAGTATTTAGAGGCTGGACACAAAGAGTTGCCGCTGGTTTTTCCTATCCTGTTCTATTGTGGTGAGAAAAGTCCGCATCCGTATAGTACTGACTGGCTGGATTGCTTTAATGGCAGAGATATTGCTGAAAAAATATACACAAAACCGTTTAAGCTCGTCGATGTGACAATGCTAGAAGACGATGAAATTATGAAGCATAAACGAATGGCGTTGCTTGAATTAGTCCAGAAGCACATTCGCAGAAGGGATATGACCGAGCTTTAGCGAGCGAATGAACGAGGAAGCGGAGTTTCAGTTAACTATTTTCCGTAGATGAAAGAAATTTTGATTAAAGAAGACCTAAAAGATAAATTGAAGTTAAAGTGATCTTAATGGATGTTATTGAGTGATCCACATGCATGGTAATATAAAAACCTATCTCTATCCTGGCAGGACCTAAATATGTTAACAGTTATCCCAATTCTTATTATTGTCGCGCTGATCGTTGTAGTTTCTTCTGTTAAAATTGTACCACAAGGCTATCAGTGGACAGTCGAACGTTTTGGGCGTTATACGAAAACGTTGATGCCAGGTCTAAACATCGTTGCGCCGTTTATGGATCGGGTTGGGCGAAAAATTAATATGATGGAGCAAGTCCTAGATATTCCTTCTCAAGAAGTGATTTCTCGTGATAATGCTAATGTTACTATTGATGCAGTCTGTTTTATTCAGGTCATCGACCCAGTGAAAGCCGCTTATGAAGTTAGTAATATGCAATTGGCCATTGTCAATTTAACGATGACTAACTTCCGTACCGTATTAGGCTCGATGGAATTGGATGAAATGTTATCACAACGAGATGGTATAAACAGTCGATTACTGCATATTGTTGATGAAGCGACCAATCCTTGGGGGGTTAAAATCACTCGTATAGAGATCCGTGATGTTCGTCCACCGACTGAGCTTATTTCTGCTATGAATGCCCAAATGAAAGCCGAACGAACTAAACGTGCCGATATTCTGGAAGCCGAGGGGGTACGTCAAGCCGCTATTTTACGCGCAGAAGGTGAAAAACAATCCCAGATATTAAAAGCAGAAGGGGAGCGCCAATCTGCATTTTTGCAAGCTGAAGCGCGTGAACGAGCCGCAGAGGCGGAAGCCCAAGCGACTAAAATGGTATCCAATGCGATTGCCACCGGCGACATTCAAGCTATTAACTATTTTGTCGCTCAAAAATATACGGATGCGTTGCAGCAAATTGGTTCAGCGACTAACAATAAAGTGATTATGATGCCACTGGAAGCGAGCAATTTAATGGGTGCTATTGGTGGGATTGCCGAACTTATCAGCGAGAGTAAAAGTACCAAAGGGAAATAACTATGCTTAAACAGATTGCAACCAATCCATACGGGTTTTGGCTCTCACTTGGTGGCCTGCTTTTAGTAGCTGAAATGTTAGGTGCAGGGGGTTATCTGTTATGGAGCGGTATTGCTGCGGTTATCGTTGGTGTTTTAGTGTGGATGATCCCCTTCAGTTGGGCATTCCAAGGTATGTTTTTCTCAGTTTTAATGATTGTTACTGCATGTGTTTGGTGGTATTGGTTAAGTCAATATAGTAAACCACAGAAAGGGATGTTAAATCAACGGGATCAACAAATGATAGGTTTACGAGCAAGGCTAATCGAACCGACTAATAATGGTTATAGTCGTGTGAGCATTTCTGATGGGAGTTGGCGTATTTATTGTAGCATTGAACTGAGTGAGGGTACTGAAGTGCAAGTCATTTCGATTAATGGAAATACTCTTAATGTCCGGCCAGTTATTAAGTAGCCTGAAAAAATATAATATAAAACGTAAAAATTTAACGCTTAGGAATTTTAAAAAATTTTATCACCATCTAGATTATGGTAATGAATAGCGTTGCGGTGTTATTTTATTACTAACATGAAATAATGGACAATCAATTTTTCCATCGCTAGAAATAGTAAATGCGACATCTATTTGTATGACGGGATACATATCCTCTATTCCATTTACTTCTGTTGAAGCGGATTGTGCCTCCTGATATTTTTCATTCTTTGGTATACGACGTACAGTTTGAATAACGGTAATATCTGAGGAGTTTGAATTATGATACATGACGGTTGTCGGTGATAATCCTAAAGGGGAAAAATTTTTCCAAAAGTCGTTTGGGATGGATATTAATGCATTAAAAACATGAGCATATCCACTTTGTGAGCCAACTTCTACCAATCCAATCTGCTGGGTTCTTGTTAAGCTAAGATAAAAAGCATTAATTAATTTAGTCGTTTCTTCTTTACCCGATGATGTATTATTAGACAACAGTTTACCGTCTATCGCGCTATTTTTACCTTGTCTAATCATGTCTATAACTAAATTTCTTATAGATGAGTTGTGTTGATTAGGTATTATTTCTTTTTGAACAGCTTCACTAATTAACTTTTTTATCTCTGAATTATTATTTAAATTATACAGATGATAGCTTGGTAAACAATTATCTAGAGACTTAATTAAAACAGAGCCAATGTGAAAATCTATTCCATTATAATGATTTTTTTCAATGCGAAATAAATTTCTGTCATTTTCGTTGGATAGGGATTTCAATTTATCAAAAACATCAATTACTTCCTGAAGAGAGTCTGAATTTTCTACCCCTTCTGCAAAGTGACTTTGCTCATTATTGTGAATAAAGTTATAAAGTATTTCAATGGCAACTGACTTTTTCTCAGTACGAAAAAGATCTTTTATTTTATCCCAAATTCCCATGTAAGTCGCATAGCTTTTGTCTTCGCTTAATAGTCGTTTAACTCGTGACTCATTAATTTCTATAAAACGATTATTATTGGGGATATTAATGGATAATGACATCTAAATTTCCTTACTTATTTATCTTAAAGAATAAGATTAATTTCTGATTCTACTGTAGTAAAAACTTTATAATAATTATAAATTTGGCAGTTAAAATACCGTTAAATGGCAGCTTTTCTTACAGTAAATTTATTACAATGAAAAAGATCACCTTTTAATATTGATAGCAATCAGTTAATAACAATAGTTAATTTATATTATTTTGGCTTAATTGCATCCAGTTTATTATATAATAGCTAAAAATTTAGCCGTTTTTAATATATATAATTATAGCTATAAGTCAAAAAGGCTGCATCTATACCTTATTCCCCATACTCTTTTTCTTTAATTTTCTGTTTTTCTTCGTGGCGCAAAATATTGGTTTCATCGTTATCTAATCGTTTGGTTTCTTTATCGGAGTCTGCCTCATCTATCGATAGATTGTCTTCGGTTGGCAAGGAAAATTCATCGGCATTCATCAATTTTTCAGCATCGTCTAGGTAGACCTGAACATGGGCTTTACTGCGTGAAAATTCGACATAGGTATTATCCAGCGCGGCCAGTTTTGCTTTGTTGTCACTGGCACCATCATACACAATCACATAAGGCACGGATGCACCCTGTGAAGCATAAGCGGTAACCGCATAGGTATAATCAAGATGCCGGTCGCTCATTTCCTGGCTAGGCTGATAGGTTAATATCTTTCCATTAAAATCAAGTAACAAGGTATCCCCTTCAATCTTTTTCACTATTCCCACCTCATTGTTTGCCGCCATGCGTTCTTTATCGGTGACGGTTAGCCGGATTTTTCACCTGGACTGACGGTTATCGTCTGAGCCTGATACAATGTGACGGCATCGGGATTAAGGGTTATAACTGACAGATAATGCTCCTCCTGATTGTCAGACTGATAAAGTGAAAGGGTGCCATCTGATGATGTTTCGTTAATGTGATAATAGGTTTGATTGATTTTGGCAATGTTACCGGTGTTTATTTGCCAAAAATCCACGGTTTTGAGGTCAGCGGCAGCGTGATTAATACGCTGTAAGGTGGGGATAGTCAGACTTTGCTTGTTATCCTGATAAAGCGTTTGGTGAATCGCTTCATTAATCGCGGCTTGGTCACGGTTTAATGGAGTGACAATCAGGGTATTATCCTGGGCGTCTTTTGTTCTGCTGGTGAAATCTTTTACAATCGTGGCTATCTTTTCTTCCTGCGTTTTCCCTTTGAGGTCAACCACTGAATTATTGGGAATATCGCTATTTTTCATCCGCGTTACTGTATCTGGTGTAACACTGTTAATGACGGCTAGCGATTGCAATTTCCCGCATCACTATGGTGTCTGCGGCACTGCGCTCTAGCGTTACTTTAAACGGTACGCCACTTTCAAAAGATTTGAGTTGCTTTCGGTCACCGGAAAGCACAATACGCCCTGATTTTTCAGTAATGGTTTTTAATAAGGTGGCATAGGTTTTATTGCCTATCATTGAGCTTTCATCAATAATAAACAGGGTCTTTTTAAAGTTGGTTTCGGTATTATTTTCATTCAGAAAACTAGCAATGGTTTGTGAGGGCATACCGGCTTCTTTAAGTCCTGCCACCACTTTGTGGGTGGGTGCGAGTCCCATTAGCGTGATGTCCGGTCGATTTTGTTTGAGGGATTTTGCCACGGTTTTAAACTGGGTGGTTTTTCCCACGCCTGCATAACCTTGAATGGCGATAATCTGGTCAGGTGAACGTAAGATTTTTTTGGCGGCTTTTTGTTGCCCCTGCGTGAGTCCGGGGGTATCAATAGGTAGACTTTGTTTAATTAGGGGTAACTGGGTGTTTTTGCCTTTTAATATCTGTTTAAGTATATGTGATTCTCTCTCAAAGGTTGATTTTTCGATAAAATTCCCCATCAGTGTGTTAAAACTGCCATCAATAGCGGTAAAATCGCCTTGTTTTAACTGTTTTTCAAACTGAGCGGCAATCTGTTCAATGGGCGTATGAGGTAATAACTGAACCGCTTTTGTAATCGCTGCGGCACCATTAAAAAAGACCTTTGAACCGGTTACTTTATCGATAGCAACCTCGATGGTTTTTTGTATATCTGTTTGCGGATTTTGTTTAGCCTTCTGGTTATTAATTACTTTATAAAAATCGGTTTTTTCTGCCCGTATTGCTTTCGCGTATTCGCCGGTATTGGCCTCGGCGGATTCAAGTAGGCTGACCTTATTGCTTTCACCCGTTTCAGGGTTAACAATGGTCTGATGTTGTCGAATTTGGCCTTTATTGGCTTGTTTTTCCAATTGTGCCGCATTTTGATTAAAACCGTTTGGATTATATTGGCTGGCATCATGCGATACCTGTATACCTTGGTAATGACTGGCCACTACCGTTTGATTGGCAAAGTGATTATGCCGAATATCATCGGCTATCCGATCACTAAACTCGCTTACCAGCGCTTCACGTTGCGCCCTAACCACAGGTGACCCAGAGTCCGTTAACACATGACTTGCCTCGGCTTCGCCTAAACGCTGGTAGGCAAACTGGGTAAACTCCTGCTCCAGGCGGTGCGAAGCACTTAGGCGTTCTGTTTCCGTTAAATTGGCTTGCTCCGAGATGCGCTGTTCTTTAGTTTTGCTCGCCGTGAAGCCAGAAAAGTTTTCGCTGGTATTCTGTAGAGAAGCTCTTAGATCTCTGACTAAAGAGCGCGTTTCCGAATTAGAGAGGCGACTAATGTCATCGTCTGTCATATTCTTAATAACGGTTGAGGATTGACTCGATGCGAAATCTTTTGCCACTTGCATATCTTCGCTGGTTTTGTTGCTTTTTGACGCAGAGTCTGTATTAGTGTCTCGCCATTCATGATTGTACCTTGCGTTGGCATCTAACTCCGCGCTCGCTTTTGCGTTTGATGATCCCTTGCTAACACTCAGACTTCCTTTTGCTCCAAATCCAAAACCGGCAACATCGGTACTATCGGTTGAAGTTCTATCCTCTCTGGATGTACTGTTATTTGAAGACATGGCTTCTTTTGCGTATTGGGATTGTCGTTGAACATCTTCAATCGCCTGGCGTTGTTCACTGGATAATTTACTGTCTTGCGATCCCTGCTTGCTAAACTGATTACTTAGCGCCGTTGAAATATTATAGGTATCATTAATGGCACTCTTTAAGCCCTGATGGTAACTTTCACTTTCCTGGTGTTAACTACTTAACGCTTTACTAAAGCTGGTATCGAACATCGAACTGGTATCCAGACTAAACGGCAATTTCGAGATAGCTTGTGTGGTATCGACAATATGCTGACCACTTTGGGTGGTGCTAATCATCGCCCCGTTATCGATTTGCTGGCTGGAGAGTCCCGCTTTGAAACTGCGGTTTAAATCGATTTTAAAGCCGTTGATATTCTCCACCTGCATATTGGCCATATTGTAATTGCCGCTTGCCCCCGCTGACGCATCGGCGGTCGTTGCCCCTGCCAGGGCGTTCCCCAGATAAGAGCGCACTGGCAATCTGTTGGCCAAGGGCGGTGAAGAGTTTGAAGCTTAAAAACGGAATCGACATCATCATCCAGCCGGCAATCCCTGCGGTGGTACTCCCTGTCTGAGTGAGTCTGTCCAAATTCGAGAAAGTCACATTTTCGCCACTTAGGGCGGTTGCCATCATAAAATTATAAATATGATTAAAAATGGCAAACATCACTGGCCATAACATCAGACTGCCCAGGATATTTAAATAATTAATTATCACTTTTGACGTTATTTCTCTTACAAAAAGCGCTAACGCCATAATCGGAAACAGCGAAATGCACAGCAGCATCAGCACGGTATTGAGTAGCTGACTTAAGCTGTATTTGTGGTTTAGCTGGATATCAGGGATGACACAGTTTTTGACGTATTCACTGAAATTAGCGTTAATCTCAGGGCTGTGGCTGTGGAAACTTAACGATTCCTGCATCAGTTTCTGGCCAAACATCAAGCCGGTTTTGCTATACGCAACACTCTCAGGGAGATGGAAAAAATCATCATAAAAAGTGGCCACGGAATGACCGATACCCGTTAATAACCAAAGTGGCGTGGCCAAGCCTACTGGCACATTATCAACCCGATTTATTTTGTCTGGTCTCGTCAGGTCGTTCACTACCCCGGTGACTTTCGGTGTGAGCAATAATGCCGTCACACAAACGAAGGTAAACCCCCAGGCAAAAAGTCCCTTTAAGTCATGGGTTTTAACGTACGTCATGACGTACGTTAAAATGCCCAGCGTTTCTGCTAGATAAAGCAGCCCACCCCAGGTGCGGTGATTGACCATCGCCGCGACCGCATTTAAGGTTTGGGTCACCATATCGCCGCCACTGATAAACCAGGTATCTAACACCAATTATCCTCCAAACTGATAGTTGCTCATCAATCGGTCAGACAGACCCGATGAGAGTTGCTGGCGCAAATAGTGCAAATTGCGTTCAAGCTCCAGAAGTTGACTTTGATTAATCCGCATTTTGGTTAAGCTTTATGCCAGTTTGATAGCGCACGGTTTTAAGGCTTTGTTGAAACTGTTTGTTTTCTTCTTCGGTATTGAGGCTCCCTGCACCTGCCACTTCCACCAAATCAATCAGGCCGTCGATATAGCTCACCACCATGTCGCTGGCGATGAATTCGGCCAGCGATGTGACTATCGATTCATCGAGACTGAGTGAGGCACTGTCAATCACGTAGCGCAGTATTTGTACGCGGGTACTGCCAATCAAGGCCGTTTCCTTATCGGTTAACGCCGCATCGGTGGTGGATTTTTTAAACAGGCTTGACAACAGATTCTGGATTTGTGTTATCATGCCATGGCTGGCGGTGACCGTGATGTTGCTCTTCGTTGGCTTCAGGCATTGTGTGACATTGTCACAACGATATACCTCCTTTGTGCCACCCTTTAAAATAGCGTTCATTACACTGTCACTTGCACCTAGCCCTGGCAACACCGATAACTCTCCCAGATTGCCATAAATCACGGTGCCGACCAGCGACATCATCAGCTCCTTTAATTCCCTGTCATTACTTATAAACTGATTGATTTTCTCAAACGCACTCCAGGTTAAGTTCCGATTGCCTGGTATCCGCTTTTTCTCTTCGTCATTGGCATGGTTAAACACCTTGTTGGTTTCATTACCCACGCCACAGCCCTGACGGGAGGCCGCCCAATCGGCAAAAACGCTGTGATTACCGCCAATATCCTGACAGATATGTTAGGCATTGGCCTTATCAACGGGGCAGCTCTCTGTCCAAACGACTTTTGGATGCCAGATTGTTTCGTTGACTCTCACGGTAAAGCGCAAGGTTAATTTGGCGGGCTGATTAAAGCGATAGGCACCAGAGCTGCTTTTATCACTGTGTGAAAACGGGATTGGCTTGCCTTTAATGAATTGTCGGTTAGTTATCTTTAGCTCACCACTAATAGATGCCTTTCCGCCGAGCCAATAAATAAAGCTATCACCCAACCCTGAAATACCCACGCTGTGATAGCAACGGTAACAACCTTGATAGGTGTAAGTCACTTTTTCTATCGTGTCATCTACATCTGGCGTGATAACCGCAACAATCTGCCTCCCTTCCTTGTGATACGGTAGGCTTTGTAATTGATATTCTCGCGTGACAGTTTTGGTTTGCGTTTCGCTTGTCCACTCAACGCTTGCCGTGTTGGTACAGGTACTGACTATCGTTTTTCCTCGCTCGCAAAGATGTTCTTTAAAGGTCGACTGACTAATGCTCTTTTTACTGCACTGCTCGGCACTCCCTGCCGTAATCCCTTCGGCATTTTCCTGTATCGTTTGAGTATTTTTCACCATATCCGATTGCCAGTCGATTTTATCCTTGGGATTGTTGATATAGGTTTCACGGGCGAGCTTCCCTAACTCACTGTCATTAAGCGACTGATTGGCGACATTGCCTATTTTCGATGAATCTTGATAAAAATCCGCCTCATTGGGGTTGGCGGTAAAATTGGGCAATTCCTTTTGTGGCTGAAAATCCTTTAGCGCAGATTCAGTCTGCTTTTGCGTTTGTTCAGCAAGGTCATAACCTTCTTTCGTGGCACTAACGTTTTTTCAGGAATGCTGGATGAGAAAAAATAGGCGGTTTCTTGCCTGATGCCTTCTAACGGCATGCCTTCCTCTGCCTTTGAAGTGGCTGAAGCCAGCAAGATTGACAGTGAGAGTAAGGTGAGTTTTCGCATCTTCATTCTCCTAAAACACCACACAGGTGCGTTTTTTCCACACCAGATAGCCGTAGTTCTTTTTGCTGTTCGGCATTTCTTTGCCGGTTTGCCAAGGGATGACACTGCGACCGGTGGGGTGACACTGATTGGCATCCGGCACCGGATTGACCAGCTGATAGCGATAACGGCTTTTCGGCATAATGACGGTCGGGTACTCCTGACACACCGCCTTGTTTTCGCCAATCGTGTCCCAAATCATGCCTTGGCGGTGTAATTTGAAATTCATGCGCTCGGTAAGCAGCAGTGCGCTATTAATGCCACTGCTTTCCGAATAAATACTCCCCGTAAACGGATACATCGAGCCATGTGAACCCGCGCACCAAAAGAGCGCATCCAGTGGCAAACGGGCTTCACTGGCAATCGCATCGGCGGCACAAGATAACTGCGCGATGCTGTTACCAAAAAGGAGCCTTTTTCTGGTATTGGAAAACCAGAACCATTAAAGCATAATTTGACAGATTTTTTGTCTAGACGCATAAACTCTGAACATCGATTAGTTTATTGAATAAAAAATAACAATCTTGAAATAGCCTCATGTCGTTATCATTACAATTAACCTGAAACTTTTGCATTTTTGGATTCCAGAAAGAAAAAAGCCAACCCCCGAAAGTTGGCTAATAAAGACGAAAATATCAAGATTTCATTGAGCGCAGATTTGTTAAAGCATTACTATCTATATCAATAGATTTATTTTCTAATTTTTCAATTTTATTAGTTGGTTTATCAAATTGATTTATCATCGAAATAATATCATTCCCAGTTATCCCTTTTCTGTAAAGATTGGATATTATAGCTGGCAATCTAATATCTACTTCCGCCAAAGCAATACCGCAAATGGCTGATTGCCTTATTAACTCACCTCTCATTTTTAAAGGAATTTTTTCAAGAAAATCACAAGCATCATTGTCTTGAGGATATATTTTGGGATGTAAATACGATTGAATTTTTCTTCTATCATTCATTGTCATGATCTCAAATGTGAACCAATGTTTTTACTAGTGCAAGTTGAGCATCATCCAATTTCTTAACTTTTTTAGTTTTGAAAAAATTAGTTGCATAATTGTTAATTAACTCTGCTCCCCGCCCTGAAGGAAGAGGATTCCCACTTCAACGAGCCGAACCTAACCCATGTACTGCGATTCAGGATTTACAGGATCTCCGTGGGCTAACACTGCCAGCCCGGCAGCTTTGATATTACGCGCCGCGTTAATGTCGCGATCATGTGTTTCTCCGCATTCATGGCAAACCCACTTACGTACATGATCCTAGTTCATTTTCTTTTTCTATAGTTTTAGAATATTGTAGTGCAATTGGATTAGATACGTACTCAATTTCGCCATGATTTATTTTTACGCTCTTGATTATCTCATTGATGTTAACTTTAAAAAATTCTTTCCTAAAATTAACTTTATTTAACCTATTACTGTTAAGATCGTTGTGAATAGCTTTTTCTAAAGATGGAGCATCATCAGAACTTATCATTGCATGTACGTCAAATTCAAATGGGACATTTGCGCTATTTAATTCACTAATTTTTTCCATAGGTTCTAATCTTCTTTTCATGCCAACTTTAAATACATCTTCTCCAAATGACCCCACGTTTGAAACAATATATACACTTCCTTGTTTTGTCATTTTAGCCATAGATTTAGCTCTTTCGTACTTACGATAGACATCTTAAATTTCTTTTTCAAGTGCTATTTTTTGATTTTAAAGCTCTTTTTTATGATCTTCAGTCGCTTCTAATAATGCTTTTTCGATAGCAATTCTTTTTTCTTCAAGAATTCTTTCATTTTCTTCTCTCATTATTCTTTTTATTTCATATTGTGCTTCTTGGAGGACTAATAATTTATCTCTATATTCCATTACTACAGAATCCCAATTAGAATTATCTTTAAGATAGAAGAAGCTATATTTAGCTATTAATCCTTTGTATATTTCTCTTTCCGTTTTTATATCATTGAATCGTGATAAGTGATTTTTAAGTGTTAATGACTTTAATAAGACTTTTCGTTTAAATCTAAAGTTATCATCGAGAATTTTTTGTATTTCTTTCTCTGCTGTTTTGTGTTGAGAGTATGTTTCTTTTTTGAAATTAAATGCGTAATCAATAGCTTTATTTAAAATATTTTTACTTTCTTTTTTGCTTCTGAAAGCATTTCTTCTATTGCTTTAGTTTTCTCCTCATATTCACTCTCTATATTAAGCTCTCTTGCTTTATTTTTTAATTCTAAATTATGTATTTTTTCATTTAACTTTTTTCTGATGACTTATATTGCCAATACCGCCCAATAGCCACTGAAAAGCAAATTAAGATTACGAAAATAATTAAATTTTCCATAGAGAACAACATCCTCTTTGTCTATTAAAAATCTTTTAGATATAGGATAACTTTATTGTTTTTTTTAACAATCACGGATAGAAATATTTTAAATTAAAATTATCCCGCTCACCGCAGTCTGTGACCAAGCGTAGCGAGCTAGCAGACGAGGAAGCGGAATGTCACAGCTGCAAAAGAGAAATAGAGTCATTCAGTAGTAACATGTTTTTCGGTTCAAGGTTTTTGGATGGAAAAAGTTATCCATAGGTGGATGACGGTAAATAAAGGTATTTTATATATTAAGGTAAAAAAAGGTAAATACCAATATTAAGTTATTGATTTTAATTTATATAATTGATGTTATGCGGTTATGTTTTTTACTATAGCCGGATTCGTTTTAAATACTATGAACAAGCATGAATTTACATTTTTGTTTGTATTTTGTTTAAAATACAAACAAATAGTAAATTAGATCAGTCTTGTTTTTTATAAAATGATAACCATCTGTTTTGTTAACTATATATCCTTTGATATTTTTTGCCGGATTTTTATTATAATTAAATCCATATATAAACAATCTTCTTAAAGTTACTGCCATCATGGGAACAAAAGTTAAAAAGTCACACCACTTTATAGCTTCGAGGATGAGCCTCTCACCTAGAGAACAAGATTTATTAAGTTTGATTTTTGTTGGATTAAAACGTGAGGAAGATAAAATTAAATTCGGTAATGAAGACGCTAATGCTATGTCAAAAAGATTTAAATTTTCGACTGGTGAATTAATTGAATTTTTTAATTTATCTAGACAGGCATTGTATATAACTCTAGACGAAGCAACTAAGCATCTTATTTCACGAGTTGTTGAAATCAAAAATACACAAATGGAATATTTTGAGCGCATATCTTTTTGTAGTTATGCAGAATTTAGAAATGGTGTACTTACTCTTGATGTTGGAGATGAAGCAATTAAGTATATGCTTGATTATAGTAAAGGTTTTGCAGAGGTTGACTTAAAACTTTTACTTTCATTAAGAGGTGGTTATGAAAAAAGAATTCTTGAGCTTGTTAGTAGATTTAAAATTAATGGTTATACAACAACGCTTGGGGAATTTTGTAAGATGGTTGGCGCTGACTATAAAAATTTTAATAAATTCAATGATTTTAAAAAGACAGTTATTCAACGCCCAATTCTTAATATTGTAAAAAAATCATATGGTATATGGGAATTTCACTCAGACTTAGCGTCAGGTTTTTCCTTAAAAAGAATAGGAAAAAAGTATACAGATACCGATAAGATAATCATAAAGCTAAAATATAACTTACCTGATAAAAAAGAAACTAATAAAATTAATAAACAAAAACAAGATAATAAATTAGTTGAATTTATTGATTATTTAGCTTCAAGAATAAATAAAGGTGAGGCTTCTAAAGAAGAAGCATTAGCATTCATTTCAATAACTAAAGAAGGAAATACTACTTATAATAATTCCTTTATGATGAAAGCAAAAAAGATAGCAGAAATAGAAGTATAACGCCCTACGCCAGTGCGCTAACACTGACATAGAGCTAACCTTAAACCTACCTGTGATAGGAGTAAGGCTAATGAAAAAGTCTACCTTCCACGTGCTTGTCTGTGAATCACCAAATTACACAATTAAGCTATTTGTTGAAAAATCCCGCAATTTAACCCGTCGCCAGCGCGCCAGAATCCTCAAGAGAGTTGGAGGTGAGGAATGAAATCCGAGATGATCAAATTCTTTTTGAGTAGTGCCGTTCCCTGTGGTTTTGTTGATAGCGAAGGTGAACTTCAAATGAATCTCACCATGTCAGATTTGCTTCACTCGATGATTTTATCTGCTGAAATGAAAAAACTGATAGAGAAAGTTCACGCTGAAAGAAAGCCTTTCTCGTTGATGTGCAATTTGCCTGCTGATTTCAAACAATCACCCACAGTCTGGAAATTTCACTTTTTACCGCTTTTCGGTGACGACAAGGAATATCTTGGGACCTTCTTCCACGCTCACGAGTTCCTGTTTTTGTCGCCACTGGAATATGTGGATGGCATCCCGCCTTATGCGGTTACTACGGAAAAACCCAACAAACGGTTCACTGATAAAGAGTAGCAAATATTGTTTTTAACTATGTACCGTTTTAGTAGCAAGGAAATAGCCAGACGGTTAGATATTTCACCTAAAACGGTTGAAACGCATTTGAAGACTATCTACGGGAAAACCAATTTGCATTCAGCTTTTCAGCTAAGGGCATTGGGTAAATCCAAAGGTTTTGACCGCTATATTCCGGTAAATATGCTTCCTCGTTCAAGTGTTAACGCTGTTGGAGGTGCGCGA
>NZ_JBUIOB010000009.1:0-11288 GCF_056113345.1 Candidatus Arsenophonus phytopathogenicus | reverse complement strand
CGATTGAACGGTAATTTCAGGCGTTTTGTCAAGGTTTAATCTTTAAACAGGTTGCTCATCTCAGTATCAGTCAAACCTGTAAATTTCATCACAGATTGCCTGTCCATACCACTTTCTAGCATTTGGCGCGCTATTTTCATGGAAGCCTGTTTTTCGCCTTCAAGTTTCCCTCGTCGAATACCTTGTTGCATACCTTGTTGTATACCTTCTTCTCGTATACCTCTGTGCAATATTCATCAATGCCCCCTCGTGTTTCTCTGTCTGTCTGGCTATCTCTTTGATTAACTTTGCTGGCTGCTCTGCATTCCCTTCCTGAATGAGATAGTTAAAACATAGTGATAACCTGATTATCGGTATAATAATTATACGACAACAGCGTGACAATTTCATTCAGAAGCTCGGTCATATCCCGTCGTCGAATGTGTTTTTGGATGAGCTCCAATAACGCCATTCGTTTATGCTGCATAATCTCACCGTCATCTAAGCTGGTGACATCAACCCGCTTAAACGGTTTGGTGTAGATTTTTTCGGCAATATCTCTGCCATTAAAGCAATCCAGCCAGTCAGTACTATACGAATGCGGGACGTTTCTCACCACAATAGAACAGGATAAGGAAAAACCAGCGGCAACTCTTTGTGTCCAGCCTCTAAATGCTTTTGCATAGCAGCCATACAATAACGCATAAGTCTCCATGCCATCAGTTTATCCGGCGTGGATTGGTGCTCAATCAGCAGATAGACATAACCCTGCCCTTGTTGGGTGTTGACAGAATAGAGAATATCACTCTGGTAGTTTTTCATTTCACTATCGACAAATGAGCCTGACTCCACTTTGAGGCTATCTAAGTCACACAACGACTTAATCTCATCTGGTAGCCAGATTTCAAAGAAATCTTTTGCCGTCTCTTTTTCACTTAAAAACTGTTTAAACACAGCATCGTGTGGTGTTGGAGTAAATTTTTTATTCATTTAAGATTTAAGCGTACTTTCCAACATACCGATATGCTAATGGATAGTTTTCACTATTCTCTAAAATAAAATTATCTATTTCTTTGAGTAACTCTGATTTATCAATATTTTTTTTATCTACTTTTGCGTAAATATCACCATTTATTGGCCCTTTGTAATATTTATTAGATGAAGTTTTTGATGAATTAAATTGAATATTTTCATAAATAGGCTCATTTCTTTGATTATATGGTTCAGAATATATAGGTTCGTTATTCAATTCATAAGGATTGGCATAGATATTTAAATCCTTGAATTCCTTTATCTCATTATTAAATTCTTTAGCAAGGTTTTCTTGTGTATTTATTCTTATTTTGTTAATCGATTGAGCAAAATGATAAATCCACTCATTTTCTGTTTCTATCACACAGCTAATATCCAAGCTATCAATAGAGTAGTCTAGCGAGGAACGTTGTTCAGCATAATAATCAAAACATTTCATTTGTAATGAAATCCATTTTTGGGCTAAATGCTGATTAATATCCATTTCTTGCTTTGTTTCTTCATCCAATAAATGCAGACTGACCCTTGGCTGATTTGCTGAAGTAATACCTTCCAGTTCATTTTGCTTATAGTCATATTTTACTTTATTTAAAGTTACATCTAGACCTTCTTGGATAACAGTATCGTTGTCTAATAACTCACTACTGTTAGTTAATTCTCTTTTTTTAAAGAATAAATATCTTTTTCAGTGTTCCCATAAACCAATGCGCGCTCATCCATAACATCTTTAATGGAAAAAGAAAAAGTATATGTACCATCTTCGTTTGGAGTAATAGATGCCTGAAATCTATCCTGATAAACGGGATACGCCATTTCCTTAAGTTGGTAAAACGCAGTCACTTTTTTTAAAATGGATTCAGTATCAGGTTCATCATTGTCATGTGTTAACACATAAAATTTTTCCAGCGCTTCACTTGTATTGGTTCCACAAAACCAATCTTTAATTTTTTCCCATATGCCAACGTGTGTAGCTTCTTCTTTTGATGTGCTATTAATAGCGCGCTGAACGTCTTCATGGCTAAGCGTTCTATTGAATGAGAATAAAGAATTACCTTGAATAGAAAGTGACATAATAGCTCCTTTTTTCCTCACATTTTTTATTCATTACGCCCCTACTTGCTCAGGGGCATATTTCAATGACTCGGACTAAACCGGGATTTCTTCCGTTCTTCAAGCACCGCGCCCACCTCTTTTGCTTTTTTCTCAGCCTCAAAAAAGCCAAGCACTATTTCACCGTCTGGAAATCGCCAAGCGTCGCCTGTGCCGTTTGCTAGCCTTGCCATCCAAACATCGGTATTCTTTTCTGGAATTAACCGCTTTTTGGTCGCTTAGATTTCCATTAAGCATTATTCACCGCAAAAAAAACAGTCCAATCCAACGGGCATCATATTAGCAGCGTTGGAGGAAGTTGTTAACTATTAGTTGTTGGTTGAGTGTAAGTGGTTTTTTAAAATTAGAACTCACTATAAGCCGTAAGTAATTGATTTATAGTGAGTGAAATCGCTTGTTTTTACGTGTAAATGCGTATATTAAATGAGCTATATATTTTTAAGTAATTGATATTTAAGCTTTATGTTTTTATTTGTTAGCTTATTTGGTATAAGCTGCAAGTAAAAATGGATGTTTTTTAGCGTTTGGTGGTGGCAGTGTTACTCTAAGTGAATTAGAAGAAGCGACTGGCAAAGGTATTGAAACAAAAATTTTTCCTGAGTTTTTACCAGATCCAATTAATTTAGACGGTAAATTAGCGCAAGGAAAAACAATGGCTGAAATATGTCCAATACAAACAAAATATACAAAAGAGATATAGTATAAGAATAATCTCTCCAGCTGATTTACATAAACGAATAAGGCAATATATTTAGCCCGCCATTTATTCTTAATAGCTAGGGTAGTTTGCTATCTTACAAAATGGAGTGATTATTTTAATTGTAAAAACTCTCAGTCTCTTGATGGTTATATTACATTAAACAAAAAAACTTTTATCAAGTGGTGTTCAGTGTTATTGATATCTTACATATTATAGATTTTAGACGTTAAAGATTAGCACACATTGAACACATCAAGTCTTTGCGTAATTAGTTAAAAAATTACCATAAATATAGTTTTCTTTATTAGAAGGCTAGATTTATTTGGTTAAATTTTTTCAAAAGATAAAGTGTATTGTTCAAGCCAACGCATTAATAAAGTTAAAATGCCATTCACGCATAAATAGATAATTTCCGCTGCAATAAAAACATCGATATTATAAGTTTGGCCAAAAATTTGTTGGCTATATCCCATAATTTCTAATAGCGTTATGGTACTTGCTAGTGAAGTGCTTTTAAAGATAAGGATCACCTCATTAAGAATAGGATGAAAGTGCACGTTTAAGCGCGTAAGGCAAAATAATTCTTCAGGGTTTGGTAATTTGACATACCTAACGCCTGACAAGATTGCCAGTTAGCTTTAGGAATTGCTTTTACTGCACCATGAAATAATAAGGTGGAATAGGCAGCGCTATTAAGCGCTAACGCTAACAGGGCACAAACCCATGGAGTAGAAATCAATGCCCATAATGCAGAGTACTCTTTTAGTGCGGGAAATTGACCGGGTCCATAGTAAATTAAAAAAAATTGAACCAGCAAAGGAGTGCCGGTAAATAGCGTAATATAGCCTTGAATAATAACCGAAAAAATCGCTGTTTTTAACGATAAAATAATAGTCAAAAATAGTGCTAACAAAAAGGCAATTAGTAACGCGCATAATGTTAATGATAAACTGGTTGGTAAGCCTGGCAGCAATGACATGATTAAATCGATTATTTTGCGACTCCCCGTTCAAACTGAGTTGTGCGTAATTCAATGCGTCGTAAAATAAATTGACTTACCAGGCTCGATAACCAGGTAGATTAATGCCACAATTAAGTACCAAGTCAAAAGGTTCATGAGTACGATTGACAATCGTTTTGGTTTGCAACATCAAGTCATTTACGCTAATCAGTGAAACCAATGCAGTATCTTTTAGCAATACCAGCCATTGATTGCCTAAGCCAGGTAATGCATGACGCCACATTTGGGGCATAATAAGCCGTAGGAAAGCAATATTTCGATTGAGACCCAATGCATGAGCTGATTCCCATTGGCCGGATGGTATCGCTTTTAGGGCGCCTCTTAAGGTTTGCGATGCATAGGCGGCATAGAGTGAGAGCAAGAACAACACCACAGAAAAAAGGGATAAAATCGAATTCACTATTTTGTGGGAAGAACCAGTCAGGATCGACTTGCCAGGTTGTTTGCCAGAAAATGAAATTAATATTAATGCCGTCACCTAACAACATAATAAATTGTAATGTGCCATAGTAAACGAACAGCACAACTAATAATTCAGGTAATCCGCGAATTAAAGTCACCCAGCAAGAACCAAGCAAGGCTACAGGCCGCCAGCGAGCAGATTCCCAAGCAGTAAATAACAGGGCTAATAATAGCCCTAGTATCAAAGCGATACCAGCAAGAGTAATCGTCAAACCGGCGGCATTTATTAGAAACAACAGATTATTCATCACGATAATCGACTATTTTTGCAACCATTTTCGATAGATAGCATCATAGGTGCCATCTTGTTTTAATTGTGCCATCGCTTTATTTAATTTATCTAGCAGCGCTTTGTTTCCTTTGCGTACCGCAATACCCAGACCCACACCAAAATAATTTGCATCTGTTATTGTTTCGCCCACGGCGGCAAGGTTTTCGTTACCTTTTGTTTTTAACCATTCCGTTGTAACAGAGGTATCTCCAAACACAGCATCTATACGGCCATTTTGTAAATCGAGGATAGCAGTTTGGTAATTATCATACGGGATAGCTTGCATCTCTTTATGCTGTTGGATGATATATTTTTGATGGGTGGTTCCATTTTGCACGCCAATTTTTTTACCTTTTAATAATGATATTTTATTAATTTTATTTTTTTCTGCGATAAATGTTGCTGAGTTATTATAATAACTATCAGTAAAATCAACTTGTTTTTGCCGCTCTGGTAATATCAATTCCAGCCATCAAAGCATCAAATCGACGCATTTTCAAATTGGGGATTATGCTATCAAAAGATTGATGAGTAAATGTACAGTTGGCATTGAGTTTTTTACATATGGCATTGGCCAGAATCAATATCAAAACCGACAATGTTATTATTGGCATCAATTGATTCGAATGGGGCATATGTTGCTTCAGTTGCAAAGCGTATCGTCTCTTTTGGTGAGGATAGCACTGATATGGATAGGCTGCATAAGATAATAGCTAACAGTGATTTCTTCATTAGTTTATTCTCAATGAGATGAATGGGATAGATAATTTTCCAAGCCTTGAGTTTGTGGTCTAGTGAAACAATCAATATCGCCTTGCTCCACAATTACCCCTTTTTCCATATAAACTATCTTGCTCGCTGTTTTACGGGCAAAATCAATTTCATGAGTCACTATCAGTTGGGTGATGCCCATTTTTGATAATTCTTGTATAATATTAACTAATTGGCTTGTAATTTCAGGATCGAGAGCGGCTGTTGGTTCATCAAATAACAGTATTTCAGGCTCCATCATTAATGCTCTGGCAATTGCCACTCGCTGTTGCTGACCTCCAGAAAGATGCAATGGGAAACAATTAGCAGATTCGGTTAACCGTAAACGGTGCAATAAATTTGCTGCTTTTTCTTTAGCTGCTGCCTTAGTTAAACCTAATACTAAACAAGGCGCTTCAATCAGATTTTCTATTACGGTCAAATGTGGCCATAAGTTATATTGTTGAAATACCATCCCCACTTTTTGTCTTAACGCTCTGATTTCATTTTTTTTTGTTTGGAGTGAAAAATCAAAATGGTACCCAGCGATGTTCAGTTGGCCTGAACGGGGCATCTCTAGTAAATTGAAGACACGTAATAATGAGCTTTTGCCAGCACCGCTTGGGCCAAGTAATACCATCGTTTCACCCGTTTCACATGTCAAATTGATATTGTGTAGGGCTTGCTCTTCACCATAAAAGCAATTGATTTGTTTTAATTGAATGCTCATGCTAAAAATATGAATAAATAAATAAGTTAAACAATGATAATCTTAATGAAATAGTTATGCAATATGTAATTTCTACAAATAGACTAATATTGATATTTTATAAGGAATTTTGGCTTTATTAAGCTAATTTTTATTGTTATTTATATATTATTAATGCAGTTTTATTGGTTTTTTTAGCCATGCCCTTAAATATAAAACGATGAATTGGGCTCATGATTAGCCAATACATTAGTCCTGAAAAACCGGCAGCATACCACCATGCTCTGACATCTAACGTTCGATATTTGCCATAATCCTTGATGGTAAAAGTTAAACGTCCTAGTCCCGGTGCTTTCATACCAAATAATAGGGTTAATTGATGTCCGGGTTTGATATTAATCACTTTCCAGCTATCAATCATGTCGCCTAAATATAATTCCTCACGTATAGGGCGGCCATATTTTACTTTGTTGAGCATTAAATCATCAATTAAGGCGCGTAATTGCCATAAAATATTGGCGTAGAAATATCCTCTTTTGCCACCAATTTGTTGCACGATTTGCCAAATAGTCCGGCTAGTAGCGCGGGTTGTTAGTGTAAAACCGGCATCTTTCGGATAATAACTATATTTGTCACACCATTTTGTTTTTAGAATTGAATATAAGCCCCAATCCGCTTTATTAATGGCATTAGGCGAGTTAATAAACGCTGGTTTGATTGCTTCATCAACGCTAAGCAATTTTTGCGGAATAAGCTGTTTTAACGCTTGATCATTAGCTGGCAGATTGTGCTGTAGCCCTTGAATTAAACTTTTGGTAATAGAGGGAGAGACTGACGTTATTAGGCTAATGAATTGAATGAAAATTAATCTAATTGGGATAGGTAGCGGGATAAGTGGTCGATACTTACCGCTTATCTGCATAAAGCGCTTGAAGAGTGTTTGATAATCAATATATTTCGGCCCACCAGCATCAAGTATACGATGCTCATTAGTTGGATGGGCTGTCAATTGCGTCAGATAGTAAAGCATGTTTTCTAAAGCAATATGGCAAGATTTTGACCTTACCCAACGTGGGGGAGTGAGAATGAATAAGTTGTAAGTCATATCCCGAATTATTTCATAAGGCGCGGAGCCCGCACCAATAATAATTGGTGCCCGAATTTCTCCGGTCAGTTTACGTGCCATCAGATGTTGTGAATGACAGCAATGGTTTTGTAGTGCGCTTAAATAGATAACTTGTTTTACTTGAGAGTGCTTGAGTACATTTTTAACATTAAGAGCAGCCAGGCATTCTTGTTCAATAAGATTATTATTAGCTGCCATACTGTGCACAAGAAAGTAAACGATATCAATATTTGTCATAATATCGTTTAAGGTTTTGGCTGCGAGTAGATCAACATAACAACATTGATTATTTGGCTAATTTTGTGCTCTAGCCCAATCAAGTTGACGTGTTGCTGCGGTGATCATATGTCCTTGTTTGATTAACGCTGGGATCAGATTTTGACCAATATAACCGTTAGCACCAAGTACTAAAATCCGTTTTTTACCCATATTTGGTTACCTATTTAGCACCAGCGTGGTTGGCAGAAAATTTAGTTGTCTATTAGGTGAAGAAGGCAATCAGTAATGGCGTCAATAGACTTAGTACAAAACCGTGGACAATGGCAGCAGGTACAATAGACACCCCCCCGCTACATTGTAATATGGGGAGCGTAAAATCCATCGATGTTGAGCCACAAATCCCCAATGCAGTAGAACGAAATTGATTGATAATAATTGGAATAAGCATAATAGCCGCTAATTCACGTATTAGATCGTTAAAGAAAGCGGTACTACCAATGACTGGCCCGTAAGCGTCGGTAAGCAGTATACCGGTTAGCGAATACCAACCGTATCCGGCTGCAATCGCTAAACCTACTTTAGTAGGTAGTCCTAATAAAAATGCCGCCAAAATACCACCAAGTAGCGCGCTGGTGGCAACAATTACCGCAATCGTTGCGCCTCTGAAATTGATTAAAATTTGCCGAAGATACATCCCACTATTACGAAGATGGCAACCCACCAATAATAATAAACAGATAAGGGTAATTTCAGTACCATGTTTGGCATAGGATAAAAATGGGCACTTTGTTAATCCTAACAGGAAACCTAGTATTAACACGCCACACAGTGGTAGTGAACTTAAAATCATTTTTAATCGAGAGAGTGGTTTATTGGTTTCCCGTTTCGCAATTTTCACATGGAAAAAGTTTATCCAATAATAATAAAGCAATCAGGTTAGCGGCAAAGGTGCAGCAAAAGAAGACCATGGTATAGATAAAAATGGCAGTAAGATGAGTACTAATATTATCCAATAACGTCAAAGTGATGCCCATTAAAAATAAAATAATGTAAACCATCACACCTAATAGGCGATGAGTAAGCGCTAAAATCTTCTTATTCTTGAAGCGAAATAGATAACCTAGTGTTAACGGTAAAAGAATGATAAGTAGTCCTGAATACATAGTCCATCCTTAGTACAATTAAGGCTTTTATGGCGATGATTTTGTGGAAATAATGTGAAAAAGATAGGCAAAATAATGATAAATATTTTATAACAGACTCAAACTAGGCGCAATATCATAGAATAATATTTAAACGTAATTCATTTGCTCACAGGATAATCCAGTAACTATTGCTGATAGGCATAAAAAGAGGTTAACCAATGTATTTGCAACAAGTCGAGATTTCTGGTTTTCGCGGCATCAATCGGCTTTCATTGACCTTAGATCATAATACTGTGTTAATTGGTGAAAATACCTGGGGTAAGTCAAGTTTGTTAGATGCGCTGACTATTTTATTATCACCTAAGCAGCCGTTATATCAATTTAGCCAACATGATTTCCATTACTTGGTAGATACAGATGAACAAGTCAATAATCTACAAATTATTTTAGTTTTTTGTGAAAACCAGTCAAATAGTCACAACGCTAAGTCGATTTAAGTCCTTGTCTGCATTATGGATTGAAGGCAATGATAAATATACACGTGTTTATTATCGTGTGAGTGCTGAACGACAAAATAATATTGTAGCTACCGAAAGATGTTTTTTAGATAAGGACGGCAATAAGCTGGCTTTAAATGATAATAGCAAATATATCCAGCAGATTATTCGACTATATCCCGTACTACGTCTAAGAGATGCCCGCTTTTTACGCCCTACAACGGCTGAATCTTATGATGCTGACTATAAAAAACCCTCTGTTAAATTTGCCAGCCAATTAAAACAATTGACCCAGGCATTAATAAAAGCATCACCAAAATTGTCTTATGAAGAGATTGAAGATGGCTTTGTGGCAATCCAACAGTTGCTCGGTTATTATTTTGCCGAACAAAATATGCGCTTATTTAATCGACCACATCAGTCAAATATTGCCTATCACTCACCTAATAGAAGAGGCTGGCGGGTGCTGGAGGATATCAATCGCATAGTCGGTAAACCGGAACAGCATTCTATTCGGTTAATTATTTGGCAACTTTTTTCATCATTTTTACAATTACAGGGCGATTTTCAACTAAATAGCGATGCTCGGCCTATTCTGATTATCGAAGATCCGAAAAACTCGTTTACATCCTCATTATGCTTTTCGGTTGCTTGGCGACTATTAAATCTTTTTTCATTGCAGCGTATTAATTCAACTAATTCAGGCGAATTGCTTTCACAAGTTCCATTGGAAAATATATGCCGCTTAGTACGTAATTCAAATCGAGTGGTTGCTTATCGGTTAAAGGCGAATAAATTATCACTGGAGGATATGCGTCGTCTTTGATTTCACATACGTATTAATCGCCCATCAGCACTATTTGCACGCTGCTGGTTATTGGTTGAAGGTGAGACCTAAATCTGGTTGATGAATGAATTAGCACGCCAATGTAATTATCATTTTGAGTCAGAAGGTGTTAAAGTCATTGAGTTTGCGCAATGCGGTCTTAAACCATTATTAAAGTTTGCTAATAGTATGGGGATCGAGTGGCATACTTTGGTTGATGGCGATAATGCAGGAAAACAGTATGCTGATTCAGCAATTGCTTATGCTGAAAGAATCAATGATACTCCTCGAGATAGACTAACTATATTACCTGAGTCAGATATGGAGCATTTCCTTTACCGTGAAGGTTTCAGCGATATTTATCATCAGATTGCCGCTATTCCTGATAATGGTAAAATATTACCGCGTCGTGTCATTATTAAAGCAATTCATCGAACTTCTAAACCTGATTTAGCAATTGAAGTCGCCAATAGAGCGGCAGAAAAAGGCGTTAATTCAATTCCTTCGTTGCTGCGCCATATGTTTTCACGTGTTGCATGGCTAGCCAGAGGGCAATCTTAGTAAACAGGTAAGCAATAAAAATATTGTGGCATTTTTCTGCTGGTTTTAGTCGAGGCAGTAGTGGCTCTTATACGGTTTTTAACCTATTCCATATTAAAAAAAGTATTTTTAGTATGAAATTTCTTCCCAATCAAAAAAAGCGTTTATTAATTTTTCTGATGTTGATATTAATTATTATCATCACCGCTGTGATGTTTTATATAATTCATTTCCCCCAAAAAATAAATTATCAAACTGTCGCTGTTATCAGAGGAAATATCGAAAAACATGTACTTGCCACGGGTAAGCTGGACGCGTTGAGTAAGGTAGATGTTGGCGCCCAGGTTAGTGGCCAGTTACAGACCCTTTATGTAAATGAGGGGGATATGGTAAAAAAAAGGGGATTTGTTAGCGGTAATCGATCCGCAAAAGGCGCAAAATGTTGTTAAAGAATCAGAGGAGACGCTGCGTGAACATCAAGCTAATTTGGCCTTAGCGCGGGCTGAATTGAAGTTAGCAGAAATGACTTATCAGCGCTATGTCGATTTGGTAAAGCATCAGGCTATTTCTCGGCAGGAGTTTGATCGAGTTAAAACTGATGTGAGGTTAAAAAAGCGCGGGTAAAAATTTATATTGCCTAAATTAATCGTAATCAAGCCTCGTTAAATACAGCTAAAACTAATTTGAAATATACCCATCTTACTGCGCCATTAAGTGGGATTGTCACTAACATTAAAACGTTGTAGGGACAAACGGTAATCGTTTCTCAAGAAGCGCCAACTATATATCATGCTTTTAGTTGCCACAATAATTTATTATTTAAAATCAATATAATAAAACAATATCATCACTATAATTCACCATTCATTCACTAAAAATCAAAGCTCAATCCAACTATTGT
>NZ_JBUIOB010000008.1:0-2055 GCF_056113345.1 Candidatus Arsenophonus phytopathogenicus | reverse complement strand
AAGTTGTTAACTATTAGCTGTTGGTTGAGAACAAGTGGTTTTTTTGAAAGACTGCGGTTTTATTCTTTGCGTTATGGCAAAGATAGCACGTGAGGGGTAGAAAAATAATTTGTACATAAATGTGTATATAAAAATAATTTAAGATGAATTTATTATATTTAAGTTATTGATTAATATGTTTTATATAACATAATATTTCATTTACTGGAAAAATAAAATGGGCATTAGGTATCCAGGCATGAGGCGCGATGTTGTTTTAACTGGTACTATTACCAGTGACAGGTGATTTTCCTTTTATATCAACGTCAGGATTAATATAAATTGCACCAAGAGAGAGCACTGGATTATTGAATAACATCAGCGCTGCTGGATTGCGACTACCAACACTAGCATTATCGCCAATCGCACCTTCTCCTGAAAAAGCACGACCCAATGCAGAAGTGGAATATTCGTTTAGTTGAAAGCCAGCAGCATTGGCATTTGTCGAAATAAAACTTACAGCCATTGCCAAGATTGTATGTTTGAACAGGTTTTTCTGGTTCATAACCAAAACCCCTTAAATTATATTTATGATAAGAACGACATTGATAGTCGTAATAGAAAGGCCCGAATTGTATTGCTCCATGCCAATATGGCAAATCAGACCAGTTGACTGAGTATAGAATTGAATACCGGTTTTATTACAAGCATGTTTACTGTGTATATGTTATTTGTTTGTAAAAATGTGATTTATTTAACATAAAATTGGTGCATTAATTATGCGAAGTGATAGGGATAGAGTAACAATAGGGATATTAGATCAAATAACTACTTGATATTTTATAGATTATCAGATAGTAGCTGGTATTTTTCTGTTAATTAGCGTTATGATTATATTTTGTTAATGTTTATTGTTGGAAAAAAGTATGTCGGATGCTAAGAATCGTTGTCATGCAGAAGAAACTGTTGCTTGCTGTTGTGTTGATGTGGGTACAGTGATAGATAATCAAAATTGTACAGCTTCTTTTGAAAAAAATTTTTAAATCAACAAGAAGCTGAAAAAATGTTAACACAGCTAATAGAAAAAGCACGGTCAGTTGGATCGGAGCGTTGTGTGATTGAACATCAGATTCAGCCTATTACTGAGGGTGTTAAATTACTAGCGAGTTTTACCTTTTGTTGTGAAGCTGAAACGCTAATTTTTCAATTAAATTTGCGTTAATTGAATTTAACAATGCCTACAGAGATTTTGTAGGCATTGGGTCGTTGAGTTGTTCTCAATATTTTGACTTGTGTGACAAATAAATATTCATATCTTGTGTGTCGCCTCTCAGTTTTTAATTTTTATTATTTTTCTTTCACTACATTTGAATAACAATTGATTATCAGATCAGACCTCTGTGAAGTATTGGGAATGATTAACTATAGTTTCATTTTTTATAAAAAGGGAAGCGAGATCTGCTATGAACTACAACGTTAAGAATACTGATCGTATCGCAATTGTTACTGGGTTACGCCTTCTTTTTGCTAAACAGGCAACGGCTTATCATAATATACCTGGTGTCGATCTAGGCAAAATGGTAGTACGTGAATTAGTTATTCGCAGTGGTATTGATTCTCAACTCATTGATCAAGTGGTTTTTGGTTAAGTAGTTCAGATGCCTGAAGCGCCGAATATTGCTAGAGAAATTGTTTTAGGCACTGGACTACCTGTTTCAATAGATGCTTATAGTATTTCTAGAGCATGTGCTACTAGTTTTCAGGCTATTACCAATATCGTAGAAAGTATGAAGGCGGGCACTATTAAGGTCGGTATTGCTGGTGTAGCGGATTCATCATCAGTTTTACCTATTGGTGTAACTAAAAAAAAAATGGCAAGCACTCTAATTGACCTCAATAGAGCAAAATCAATTGTCCAACGTTTGCGGCTCTTAAGCACATTAAGTTTTCGTGACTTTTTGCCAGCTTTTTTCCAGCATAGCAGGATTGAATAAAAAAAATAAATATATCATATAGTTATGATGCGATTATCACTATAATTCACTATAAATTTTTAAATTTCAATGCAACTATCAT
>NZ_JBUIOB010000007.1:0-110504 GCF_056113345.1 Candidatus Arsenophonus phytopathogenicus | reverse complement strand
TGCCCTGCGTTGAATGTTGGTTTCTTGATTACGCTAATTCCCAAATGGTGATAACCAGTTTCCCGCCCTTAATGATTTCCTTTCGCTCAACGTGCAACACATCTATCTGAGCATCATCAATTATCAACCCACCATGACAGAGTGCATCAATCGGTGCTTTCATCAGGTTATCTAAATCTCGCTTACGACGGTCAGGTGGATACACCCCTATCTCAACCCCTAAACGTTGCGATAATCGCTTACAAAGCTTTTGATGCAGGATTTCTGCAACTACCGACTGGCGGTATAATCTCCCTTTTGCGGTGATGAAGTGTTTGTGTTTTGCGTGATACCAGTAGTGATTTACGGAAGGAGGGAAAGGAACGGTGATTTTAAATTTTTCCAATATTATAAGTTTCCAAATGCGATTAATAACCAAAAAATAATGCAGAAAACAACGAGAGATATTATTAATAACGCATTCATTTTATTTTCTTTAATGTCAGTTCGTTACCAAATACTGCCCCTGTATCTATGTATTCTTGATTGCTTCTACGCCAAGAACCTTTAATTAATGGAGTATGCCCGAATATAAAAAGGTCAGCGCCTTTAATTTCTCTACTTTCCCTTTTGCTAATTCTATCCCTGCTCCAGACAACATCGATTTCATTAATATCCCTTCCAAATTCATATTCATCATCAGGATAGTCAGCATGAGCAATGATTATTTTTTTGTTATTAACATTTAATTCAATAATGAGAGGTAATTTTTCGGCTAATTTTAAACATGTCTTTGCTAATATTTCCTGTTCATAATCAAGCATAAAAAACCATTGGCCACCGTTATATATCCAACCGTCAAGATCGCCTGTTTTCAATGCATTAATAGCCATTTCTTCATGATTACCACGAACTGCCTTAAACCATTTCTCATTTAATAGATCAAGACACTCAACATTCTGATCACCCCTATCTATTAAATCACCAACAGATATAATCAAATCTTTTTCTTCATCAAAATCAAAATGTTGTATTTTTTCCATTAGTAACGCATAGCAGCCATGCAAGTCACCTACGGCATAAATGTGACGATATTGATCACCATCGATTCGCTGATAAACTGCATCGTTTAAAGTTGTCATTATTTATCCTGCTACTTTTTTAATTTCATATACTCCGAGCTTTCCGGTATTGTCACGAAACAACCGATGCCAATCGCCCAGCATTCCACTTTTTGCATAAAGACATGATTTCCCCCGTATCAAGCTTTGATGTCCTCCTGAGCACTCTGACACGCTCTGGCTCCTGTGTGGTCACATCAATACGCTCGACCACTTCATAGCCAAGAAATGTGTGCTTAAGCATTTCCTTCACTTGCTCAGGTGTGAAGTGAGCGCCGTTAGCACACAAATACTTGCTTATCTCCCCTGTCCACAGGTGAAAAAGTGAGTTTTGAGAGAGTGAGCGAGTTTTTCGGTAAGGCTTAATGATGAGTTGATGCGGTTGCTTTGTTGCGAGAACAGCTTTTAGTGTTTGCCAGACGGATTGTTTCGTTGATTCGTGGAAGAGTAGTTTGTCTTCCAAATGCGCCTCCTGCCTATTATCTCATTTTTATGCACCTGAAATTTTTACCTTTTGTCTAATTGTATCTGTGAAGTTACGAATTTCCATTCGGCTCAAGATAGGCACTTTGTATACAGAACCGCTCAAAGTTTGAATCTCCCTATTACTTGTGTTTATTCCTATTAAGTAAATTTAAAAGTCTAGCAAAATCATCTTCGTTTAAGTCATCAAACTTTCTAGCGAAAGACATAGCGGCCTTTCTTGCATTGGTACTTTTGCCAGACAAACTTATCTCCACCGATTGCTGGGAATCTCTTGCTGCCTTTCTCAGGTTGATTGACTCTTCTTCATTTTTAGCAAGGTATGAGACAATATTATCTAAAATTTGCGGCGTAATAGCTCTTTTGCCCGTTTCGATTGAGGAAAGATAAGAAGATGTCATACCAATAGATTCAGCCATGCATTTCAAGTTAATACCTAAATCCATACGCATTATTCTTACAATTTTACCAAACGGTGTTAACATAATTTAACCTCTAATCTAACCAGTTGAGTAAAAATTATTTATACTCACACGTCATTATGTTTACATTAAAAAAAATAATCAACTAAATTCTGTTAATTAATTTCTATTTAACTAATCTTTCATTAAAGTTAAAATGAACAGGTTCGCCACCATTTTTAACAATGGTTGCTTCGATTTGGTATTTCATTGGGGGTCCTGATACGAATAATTTAAGCGTAAGACTAAGCGGCTTTTTTGCGTGAACGGTAGCTTTCCCAAGTGAACGTGAGTGTACAACCCCCTCCGTCATTCATCCTGTCCATAACTCGCTCGCCAACAAAGGTTGCTAATTCTTCCTTGGGCAAATTACTAATTAATATCGTTGGCTTTAAGTCTTCATAACGACAGTTAATAATTTCAAATAAAATCATTTTTTCTACATCACTACCGAATTGGACACCCACCTCATCGATGATAAGCAGGTCTGGTGAAGCGTACATTTCGATCACATCTGACTCACGTTCTTCTGAATCCTTCGCCCACGTCGCCTTAAAATTTCGG
The DNA here is from genome assembly GCF_056113345.1 of Candidatus Arsenophonus phytopathogenicus. Classification (NCBI taxonomy): domain Bacteria; kingdom Pseudomonadati; phylum Pseudomonadota; class Gammaproteobacteria; order Enterobacterales; family Morganellaceae; genus Arsenophonus; species Candidatus Arsenophonus phytopathogenicus. Next base: position 107,896 of record NZ_JBUIOB010000007.1, on the reverse strand, counting down.
GCAATTTTAATTGCTGATGTCAGCCTGACCGAAGCCATGAAGTTTTCGATAATCGATTTCCCTATTCCAATTGCCAAATGGTTTTTCCCTGTCCCTGGCTTACCACACATAACCAATCCGCCCCCCTGTTTCAATCTTTCAGGCCATTTTGCAGCATAGGACTTACAAACAGCTAAACACTGTCTGGCGTAACTATTGACAGGTTCATAGTTATCCAAAGAAGCCATATCAAACCGTTTCGGAACATTGAACAATCTTAGTAAATCAAGTTTGTCCTGATGAACTCGCTTGCGCTCAACCGCCCGCTGCTCCTGCTCTAGCGCTGTTATTTTTTCTCTCAGGCATTCAGGACATTCACCTTGTGTTTCTATCCCTCTCAAACTCAACAATTTTCGCTTGTAGGTTTGATATTCTCCGTGTTTCTCACAAGTGATAGTTATCTCCTGCACGACAGTATTTTCTATCACTTTCGGTTTTTGACGTGTTTCTTCCAACCGAGTTTTCAATGATTCGATTTTTGTTCGATAGTCCATGTTAAACCTCTGCCCATGAGGGAATTTCGGTTTGACCATAATCAAAATGCGAAAAATTAGTCACCATACCTGAAACCTTTCGAACAGGATTTCTTACAGCCTGTTTAATAGCCTGTTTGTTCTGGTAATTCAGTTTCTGACTCGTGATGATAAACCACTTCTTCGGTTTTTCGTGTTGATACTCAATATCCAGCCTCAGTAATTCACTGGGCAGATCGAGATTAGGGTAAAGTTTTTGCCAATCAGCGAAGTCTTTGTGATTGAGTCGAATGACTTCACCTTCAAACGCATAACGAGGAATTTTTTCAACCGCATTTGGGGTGTTAAGATCTTTAGGTTCAATGACTGGTTCAAAAGAGTGACTGATTCTGGGTGTAATATTTACACCAGGGGGTGGTGTAACTGTTACACTAGGGTGGTGTAATTTTTTCACTACCTCTGGTGTCATTTTTACACTAGGTGGTGTAATTTCTACACCATCTAAATTTAACTTATAAATATTGCTTAAATTCCCTTTTTCTCCGCCTCGATGAATTTTTTTCACTAACCCCATTTCACACAACGCATCAATATGTCCAATTGCAGTTTTGCGACTCATTTCGCATTGTTCAGCAATGTGTTGGTATGAAGGGAAGCACTCACCTTTGTCATTCGCATTATCAGCTAATTTTAGGAGTACTAGTTTTCTGGCAGTACTACCGACTTTCATTTTCATGGCTTGAACCATCAGTGTCATACTCATTGAGTGCTCTCCCTTAAATTCTTAAACTCTGATACAAATCGATGTGCGAAACGCTTGTTTTTAGATGCAGCAACCAATAGCCCATCGGGGCTATCTGGGTACAACCTTTCTTCATGGTTTTTATTGATAAACCGGCGTTTTTTTGGCATAATGACCTCGCTGAAATTGAAAGAAAAAAGGGAAATTCGGCGTTTCCCTTCTCCTTGAAATACTAACTAAACTCAAAGTTCGATATGATATTTGCAAGCTCCATTGTTTTTTAACTCTGGAGCTTCTTTTTTTGGCAATCTCAAATGCTCCAACATATCAATCAGCTTGCGTATTTCTTCACCTGATATATTTGTAATAACAACTTCCTGTGTCGATGAATCAGGCACATTCACCACATGCCTTGGCAAGCCGTATTCTGAGACCACCTGACAGGCTAATTTAAATATTCTGGTTTTATCCCGACTCGCTGTTGATGGGTGAATCCCTAGTGATTTGGCAAACCCGTTATTACCGCCTTCCGAAGCCATCTTCTGGTAGAAGTAAGATTCTAAATGCTCAGGTTTGCAGGTGATTTTGATAGTATTTGAATATTCCATGGTTATAATCCTTAAGTAATAAAATTCCCTACCTCGATATTTCTATGAGGTTGTGGTGGCTCTAACGCTTATTCAGAGCGAGTCAAAATGTTAAAGAACGGGGTTACTCAGAGAGTATTTTGCTTATTAGCAGGGATACCATCTGTTGAGTTTGGGTAAATATCAGGACGTAACTCGTGGGGAGTTATTCCTGTTAATTCGTAAATGGCTAATACACGATTGACAGGTACACGACCTTTATACTTATTTTTCCATTTGCTTATTGACATTTGCGATAAGCCAAGATTTTGAGCTAAAGATTTACTACTGCCCATTTCTAAAATAGCTTTTTGTAATCCGTTCATGGTACCTCCTAATCAACTAAATAAGTTACCTTTGGTTTATTAATTTGTCAACCTAAAGGTCATTTTGGTTTATAACCTTTAGGTTTATACTTATAGTATGAAAAAAGAAAATAACTTAAATGCCAACGAAATCGTTGCAACAAGACTAGAACAACTTTTGACAAGAAAAGGTATTAAGCAAGCTGATTTAGCTCGCATATGCCAAGTATCGCCACAAGCCGTTTATAAATGGTTTAGAGGCAACAAAAAAGGCAAGATAAGCAAAGAAAGTGCATTAAAGATTTCAAAGTCACTTAATGTCTCTATAGAATGGTTATTTGGTGATGATACGTACCCTTTACCTTCGGAAGATGAAAAAAAAGGTTTAAAATTATTAACAGAGCATGAATCAGAACTAATTGATATTTTTCGGTCATTACCCGAATCAGAAGCAAGCAAGTTTTTTAAAGAAATTCAAGGAGTAAAGATTCACTATGATAAAATATTAAATGAGTTAATGGCCAAAAGAGGTATAAAAAAAATCTAAACATAATCCTCAATCTCTCCTAAAAACCACTCCTCATAAATAAACCTAGGGTTGACAAAATTAAAACTCTTTGATTTAATTAATCTCATCAACTCACTGTAACAGGCAAACGCCAAGACAATACCACGAGTTATCTTAAGCCTAGCCAGACGTTGCTAAGTAGCCAGCCCGAGGCGTACGAACATGAAGGCAAGTGTAGTCATCAGTAATTAAGTCATCTCGCTCTTTAACATACTGGAATCAAGCTCTGAATAAGCGTTAGAGCAACACCACCAAGTGAGTTTTGGGGTGTGTGAATATAACAAAACAGTCAAATCTCGTTTCTACACCAGGGAATAAACAGACTGTGCATACAAACCGAAAACATTCGGCACACACCACTAAAACTTATTTAGGAGGAACAAAATGGCAACCATTATCTTTAAACCTAAAAAAGACAATGCTAAATCTCGTCGCCTGGCAAAACAAATGGCATTCTGGGATAGAAAACGCGCTGAATACGAAGCGAAACCTAAGCCACGTTCTACAGAGCAAATCCTTGATTCCATATTCAACAAGCAAGATGACACCGTTAATACGATTGCATCACTCACTCTCAATCTAAAAAACAAAAAGCCTCAGCCTTCATTTGATAACTGTTGCTTACCCAATACTTATCTCTATTCTGTAAGAAAATACTCAAACACAAGCAAATCAAATATCATACAGACGAAATAATTTGATAGTCTTTGCAGCAATACTATCCTAAACTTAGTCCATAAGTTTCAGATAATAGTTATCCCTCCCGATGGACTGGGAATTTAAAATCTCCCAATTTCAGGGAGGCCAAAATGTTAAAGAACGGTGTTACTTAGATGGCATTTTGCTTATCAGCAGGGATACCGTCTGTTGGGTTTGGGTAAAGATCTGGACGAAGTTCATGGGGAAGAACCCTGTAGCATAATGTATGGGAAGTACCCGTTTTGCAGGAACTATTCCTTGGTACTTAATTCTCCAACTGCTAACAGCCATTCCTGAAACTCCGATCATTGCTCCAAGCTTTCTAACAGATCCTGCTTTTTTTATGGCAACTTCAAGTGCTGTCATATCAAACTCCTTATTAGGCAACTATAGTAAAGCATAGGCTTACATATTAAGTCAATCTTTAATTTATTGATAATATAAAGTTAAAGTTTACAATGCTGTTTATGAATACAAGAAAAATATCAGAATCTCCTCTAGTTAGGAGACTGACAGAATTAAATGATAGAGGCATGTCTAAATCTGAAATGGCTAAAATAGCCGGAGTAAGTAGGCAAGCCGTAAACGCGTGGTTCGTAAAGGGTAATATAAGTAGAAATTCTGCTATATCAATAGCTGAAGCTGCTGGCGTTTCCCTAGAATGGTTATATGGAGAAGAAGTTGATGAACGACAGGGATTACGCCAAAACGAAAAGGAACTATTAGATATTTTCAATCAATTACCTCTAAATGAGCAAGAAACTATGCTTTCTGCTTTTAAATTGAGGCTTAAAGAATTAGATAAATTTGTCGAAGAATATATTAAGCGTAGAAGTAAAGACGAAAGCAATAGATTAACCGATTCAAAATAAAAAAATCCTATCCTTCAAAGAAGCCGCCATATTTTGCGGTTTTTTTGTTTCTAAAACAGATTAAATAAATTTTAGATTGACAATAATAGTAAATCTATGATTTACTTTATCCATCAACTCACTGCAACAGGCAAACGCCAGACAATACCACGAGTTATCTTAAGCCTAGCCAGACGTTGCTAAGTAGCCAGCCCGAGGCGTACGAACATGAAGGCAAGTGTAGTCATCAGTAATTAAGTCATCTCGCTCTTTAACATACTGGAATCAAGCTCTGAATAAGCGTTAGAGCAACACCACCAAGTGAGTTTTGGGGTGTGTGAATATAACAAAACAGTCAAATCTCGTTTCTACACCAGGGAATAAACAGACTGTGCATACAAACCGAAAACATTCGGCACACACCACTAAAACTTATTTAGGAGGAACAAAATGGCAACCATTATCTTTAAACCTAAAAAAGACAATGCTAAATCTCGTCGCCTGGCAAAACAAATGGCATTCTGGGATAGAAAACGCGCTGAATACGAAGCGAAACCTAAGCCACGTTCTACAGAGCAAATCCTTGATTCCATATTCAACAAGCAAGATGACACCGTTAATACGATTGCATCACTCACTCTCAATCTAAAAAACAAAAAGCCTCAGCCTTCATTTGATAACTGTTGCTTACCCAATACTTATCTCTATTCTGTAAGAAAATACTCAAACACAAGCAAATCAAATATCATACAGACGAAATAATTTGATAGTCTTTGCAGCAATACTATCCTAAACTTAGTCCATAAGTTTCAGATAATAGTTATCCCTCCCGATGGGCTGGGAATTTAAAAATCTCCCAATTTCAGGGAGGCCAGGTTGTTAAAGAGCGGTGGTACTAAAAATCGTAATTATTTATTATTCACTTTCAGGATGAGGGAATAACTTTGGTAAATCAGGTCTAAAACGATAAGCTGGAACTGTACCTCCTGTGACTTCAACTAAATCAGGTACAGATTTGGGAGATACTGGTTTTTTACCATTTAACCAATCACAAATAGTCGATTGAGCCAATCCGCATTTTTTTGCTAATGCTTTCTGACTTCCGGCTATTTTAATAGCAGTTTCTATTCCATAATTTTTCATTAATCGAATCTCCTATAGATAAAACCGATTATAAGAATCAATTAATAAACTGTCAATCGTATTTGCTATTTTGCGTATATATCGTTAATGCGATATTATTTGATCAAATATCTTCGTGGGGTTATTTAGGTGAGCTTTTCAGAGAGACTCAAGCAAGCAATGCAAGAAAAAGGATTCAGTCAAGGCGCTTTAGCTAAAGCTGTTGGAATGGCTCAATCAAGCGTATGGCGACTGACGAGTGGCGGCGCATTAGGAACAAAAAAACTAATAAAAATAGCAAAAGTTTTAGATGTTAATCCAGAATGGCTTTCAGATGGTATTGGAACGATGAAAGCTCACGGTATTAAATCTAATAATCAATTAATTATTGATTCTGTATCGCATTACACGGACAAGAGTAAAACTGATGAAAAAGATAATAATGTTGTCAAACTAAAATTATATAACCGCATTGAGTGGGTGCTTTCCCCTAGCGTTAGGGGTGAAAAGGACACTTATTCTATGTTTTTAATACCTAAAAATATAGTTGAAGAAACCAGAAGCTCAATTAAAGATTCAATATCAATAATTGCACCTGATGACAGCATGTCACCGATTATTCAAGAAAACTCTACCGTTGTACTGGATACGAGCATAAAAGATATTAAAAATGGTAAGATTTATTTAGTATCTTATGGTGGTGTATTTATGATACGCGCACTTTACAGCTTGCCTGAAAATAAAATCAAATTAAAAAATTATAAATCTGATGATTACCCAGAATTGATCGTTTCTGCATCAGAGCTACTAATAATAGGGAAAATCTACTATGTAGCAGGTAAAATCGATTAAACATATAATTAACCCACTATCCAAGTGGGCATTTAGTAGCCTTCAATTAATTTATATATTCCAAATCTACTTTTCATTTCAAAATTAACGACAATCGTTTTTCAGATAAAAAAACACTATATTATCATTTAGTTATTCAAAATTATTAACTTTAATCGTTTTTACGATTGACAATTAAAATAGAAAAACCTATTATTACCCCATCAACTCACTGCAACAGGCAAACGCCAGACAATACCACGAGTTATCTTAAGCCTAGCCAGACGTTGCTAAGTAGCCAGCCTGAGGCGTACGAACATGAAGGCAAGTGACGACAGTTAAGCAGTACCGCTCTTTAACACCCTTTCGCTGAAAAAGCGAACCCTACAACACCCAAACAGTCGGTTTTGGGGTGTGTGAAATAACCAAAATACAGTCATTAAGTTAAAAACCAACACCAGGGAACTACCAATATGACTGTAAATATAATCCGGATACCTCCGGCACACACCACCAAAACCCATTGTAGGAGGTAATATGTGTAACTTTCATGGTTATGATAATGCTCGTAGTCGTCGACATGAGCGTAGAAGAGCCAGGCAAGCAGCTTATGAATATAACAAAGCACTTAATATGGCATTGAAAGCAGCCTTAAATCCAGGTAAACCCTCTCAGCAACAAACTACACCAAACACTAAACGCCCTGTTCTTTCTCTAAAAAGAAAAGTGATGAGTCGTGTTGAAATAGCAATATCAATTCGTCCTACTAAAGTTTATGACGCATTTGATAACTGCTGTCTTCCTATTGCAGCTTTGTACACTTCTAGACGGTTTAACAATAAACCTAAATCAAACTTTGGAGTAACCGCTAATTGTTAAGATTATACGTCATATACTTAATTAGTTTCGAGGTCTCATATGAGAAAAAATTATATAGTTAAAGATGAAATATTCATAAATGCTCTACTATTCATGCTTAAAAATAACAAAATTGAATGTAATCTATCCTATCTATCATCGATACTTGGCGTTAATTATATTGCGCTTAAAGATAAAATAATGTTAGAAAAAGACTTCCCTAAACCTGTTTGTAACGATGGTGTTCAGATACTATCTAAAAAATGGCTTCTTTATGATGTATTAAATTGGGCCTTAAAAAACAAGGAACTGAAATGACAGTTAGCTCAAGTAATATAAAATCAAATATAACTAAATTAAAAAATAAAGTATTGTCAATCAACAAAGATGAAATTTTTTGTTCACAAGCTTTAGATGAATTATATGGATTGGTTGAAAGATTAAACAATTTAGATCTGAATTCTCACAAATCAAAAGAAATTCTACTTTCACAAAGTTTTGCAAACAGATTTATCACTAAATTGAATAAAAATTTAAATTTAGAAACTATTACTAATAATAGTTTGCTTAAAGATATTCTAATGGCAAATTATATTGTAAAAATCACTTACCATAACTTAGTTGAATTTGGTTATAGATCAGAGTCAGAACTTGCGATTTTGGCTGAAAATATTACTGATTTAAAAATAAAAAACGAAGAATATGATGAGCTATTAAACAAAGCCAGTAAATTAAAATCATTCGAGAATGAAATTAGTGATATTGAAGAAATTCTTGAGAATATAAAATCCCTGAATCAAGAAATTGAAGAAAATAGAAACAGCATTTCCGAAAAATTAAACCAGTGCTCAGAAGAAACAGAATCAATAACAGAACTAAAAGAAAGCTCTGAAGAAACATTACAGTTAATTCAGAGCAATCAGCAATTGATTAATGAACAACTTAAAGAAATAGAGGAACAGAAAAATCTTTTTGATAAAAATAAATCAACTTTAGCTGAAATAATTAACAGGAATGAAAGACAATTCGAAATTCAACATTCTGAAATACAGAAAATAATTAATGATGCAAACCGTGCAAGCATGGCAGGTTCATTCAAAAGGAGAAAAGATGAAATCACGAAAGGTATTTGGTTATTAGACAGCATTACTTACACTGTATTAATTGTTATATTTTATTGTTTATGGAATATTTTTAATTCAAGTTACCATAATGACATGTTTTCAATCCATTTTATAACACGAATTTCTGTTATGTCTCCATTAATATGGCTTGCATGGATTACAAGTAGAAAAAGCACATACCAAACCATAATTCGTGAAGACTACGCTTATAAGTATTCTTCAGCAATGGCGTTTGAAGGATACAAAAAACAAACTCAGGAAATATCGCCAGATTTGCAAAAAAAATTATTGGAAATTGCTATTGTTAACTTGGGCGATAATCCAATAAGATTATATAATAATAAAGTAAAACATACACCAATAGACTACGAAAAGATTATTGAAGAATTAAAACTATTTTCAAAAGATAAGTTAGATGATTCCTTGAAATAACATTTATTGATAAATAAGAATCTCTCCTACTATCACTATAAAAAATAAGGATAACCCTCCCCGAGGGTTTTTTTATTACCTACATTCTAACCCTAAATCAAACTTTGGAGTAACCGCTAATTGTTAACAGGCTACAACGCCTGACGCGCCAGAAATATCAGGCAATAAAATCATTTTTCTTTTAAATAAAGCATCGTCACATAAATCCTTCTCACGTCGGGAAGATTGAATTATAACCGATTCCTTCACGTTGGGGAATGTGAAGAACCACTGCCGCCTGAAGTGGCAAAATAATCAGGCAATCAAATCAATTTCAGGGTGTGTGAATGCGGCTATGCGCTCGCGGGACAGTCACCGCTATATAATCTAACTTTTAGCTAGATATAGTAGTTTGATTGTATTTACCCGTCCGTCATGACTGTAATCGGACACTGGGAGGCACCCAGCACACATCACTAAAACTTATTTGTATTTAGGAGGAATATACATCATGAAACTAGACAATCCACTCATTGTAACGGCAAAACACCCAAATATGGGAAATTTGGTTGGGGTGACTAATGGCAGTCGTAATTTGAGCGATGCGAAATACTTAAGCAGCATTGATATTCGTGATGACGACGACATGGAAACAAAAACTTTCAAAGAAATTATACAGTGCTTAACAAAAGAAAATAAGCGTCTTAAAAAAGATAATTTAAGACTGATGAAGATATACTGGGAAATTGGCGGGCTGTGCAGGATTTGAACCTGCAACACAGGGATTAGAAAAATTTTAGTATTGCCGTTGCCGCACTAATAGTCACAACGATTACACCACCAAGTTTTAAAAGTAGTCCATTAGCAATATGTTCAACATCCTTACGGACTAGAGCTATCTCAGAAGATAAATCTTTACGGACTATTTCCATGTCTTTGCGGACGTTAGAAATCTCAGCAGATAAGTCTTTGCGAACATCAGCTATTTGAGACTCAATTTTCTCGAAGCGAGTATCAACTTTGTCAAATCTGCCGTCTATTTCTTTACGAACATCGCCTAAATCTCTCTTGGTTGCCACGTCAACCGCTTCATGTGATTCACGGACAGCCAGAGATATAGCTTTAGCCTGATCTTTAGGTAAACCAGCACCTTCAAGCGTTTCAACAAATTTTAATGTATCAAATGCAACCTGACCCATAGGAAATCCTCCTTTTTGGTAAGTATAACTCAACATTAACCATTGACGGAAGAAGAAATCATGCGCTATAGTTTCTATAAGGTGCTGAACACACCCTAGAAGCGGATACCGCGCCCGAAAGTAATGCGGTTTTTTTACGTCCATAGATTGTTATGGTCGGGTAGCGAACAGTATATACAACACCCTTTGGGAAAAACTGTTGGCCGTCTTCTAGCGGTGTTCAAGTGCCCGACCGCCCATATGAACAATGGGCTTTGTGAACAATCTAGAAGGACATTAAAAATGAATAACCAACTTTCTATCATTAATCCAAAAGTTATTATCCACAATGGTAAAACCGTAACTACTTCTAAAGATGTTGCTGATCACTTCGGTAAACGTCACGATAATGTAATTCGAGCTATTATATCACTTGATTGTTCTCCAGAATTCCATTCCCTCAATTTTGAGGAGATGGTTTTTCAGGCTGAGATCGGAAGTGGAGCAATTCGTGAATCAAAAATTTATCATATGACCAAAGATGGCTTCGTATTTCTTGTAATGGGATTTTCTGGAAAAAAAGCAGCGCAATTTAAAGAAGCCTACATTGCTGAATTTAACCGCATGGAATCAGAGCTACATTCTGCACCAAAATACCAACCCCACCCTGAAGCTCACGAAAAGTTCAGCAACAAAGATACCCAAAATCTCGCCCGTATCATTGCACTCATGACACAAAACTTTCGTTTCAGGGATGCATGGAATAATGCTATCTGGTATGCATTAAGGGAAGTGACAGGTATTCCTTCACCTTATCCGATGGAAGTTCGGCTAGTCCCTTCTATCGCTACAGAATGTGAACGTATCTGGCATGCGACAGACCATCTACAAGATGTGATAGCCGATGCAGAAAAAACAGCGATTAAACGAATTATCCGCAAACGTGAAAATGCCGATAAAGTTATTGCTGAGATAGAAACTTTGTTATCTCAGGCTACACAGGATAATCAGCTAATGCTAAATGGTGCGCTATCAAACTGGCATAAAGCGGAACTCACCCATTTCCTCCAACGTAACTAAATAATCCTAACGCCCCTTTTTACAGGGGCAATCATTAATCAATTAACTTTGAGGGATATCCTTATGTCAAATTTAATCAACATCGAAACAAAAAACATCAACGGCGCATTAATCCAGACCGTTAATGCACGTGATTTACATGCGTTTTTGGAAATCGGTAAAGATTTTACCACATGGATAAAAGACAGAATTAAGCAATATGGATTTATTGAAAATCAGGACTACATAATTGTAGAAAATTTGAGCTCCCCAATTTCGGGGAGCGCGAATTCTAGACAGCAAATGCTTAAAGAATACGCAATTTCCCTCGATATGGCAAAAGAACTTTCAATGGTTGAACGTAACGAAAAAGGTAAACAGGCCAGACTGTATTTTATTGAATGTGAAAGACAGGCAAAAACGGCTACCCATGTTATTCCACAAACACTTCCTGAAGCGCTAAGGCTTGCCGCTGAAATGGCCGAAAAGGTTCAACACTTATCGTTAGTTAATAAAGAACAGCAAACCGAAATCGATAGTTTGAAAAACCTGTTCCAGGTGGGCATGTCACCTGTCCAGTTTTGCAAACAGCTTAATGGCGTAAACATTAATCAAGTCAACCTTTTTCTACAGGAGCGTCATTTTCTCTACGATGCAGAAAAGGATATCTACAAGTCTCATGTCTGGCGTGTGCATTCTTATGCAAGAGATAAATATTTAACCGAATCCCCCTTCATCATGACAAACGATTACGGGCAACGTCAGTGTTACAAAATCGTTCTGCTAAAAAGGGGGCTTCATGGCTATATCACCAATACCTCAAAGGTAAGCTACCCATGAAAAAAGACTGGAACGGTGAATTCACTCACAACAAATATAGTCAGGTGGCCTAAGATGACAATGAATCAGGACGTTATTATCGCGCGTATCATTGCCGCATCCAAAGATATTTTTGCCTGTGAAAAAGCCATCGTGACGCTGAAAGATATTTATCATTCGGCCATACGTCAATATTTGATTAAAAATGGCGACCCCAGAGCACATTGTGGTTCACTTAGCCCAGAAAAACCGGAATACGAAGGCGTCATCAAATATACAAATCGCCACTATAGGGCGTTAATGAAGAAAAAGCGTGAACTCTATAACGCGCATCGTCGCCACCGCAGAGCAACACAGGCACTACTCAAGCATCAATCAAAGAAAACGGACGAATAAAGACCGGATTCTACAAATTAATCACATCTGAATATCAATTAAGGGTTAAAAACATGAACCAGCTTAAACAGCAGGAGCTTCGCTACGTCTTAAATAGTGACAGTTTCGTTAAAAAAGATTCCATAAAAATCATCCCCACCTTGCTAATCATCGCGTTGGCAAGCCTCGTTTTATTGTTAGCAAGATAGGAAGTGATATGAACCCTTACGCCATGCAAGATTACGGGTACGAACAACAGCAAGAAATTGCTTATTGGGAAGACAGACTGGACGACGAAATCAGCGAACTTGTCCAGCCTGTTTATGACTGCCTACCTTCATCCGTCATGAGAAAACTCAGTAATGAGGATTTTGACGATATCTGGCAGGCGCTGTTTGACCATTTCAAAAATGAGCACATTCATCGATACAAAGCAATTCGAGCGCCTAAGAGGAAATATCTATGAGCGAAATACAACATACCGAAAAAGAAAAAAGTTTTCAACAGCAAGTTTGGGAAACGCTTTCTGCCATTAATGTTAACGAAAAAATAGAAAAGAAAAACGGACTTTCTTATCTCTCATGGGCATGGGCGTGGGGCGTATTAATGGCACACTACCCAGAATCTTACTATGTCATTGAACCCATGAACTATAACGATGATGGCAGTGCCATGGTGTCATTAACCCTCACCATTAAACAGGGTGATAACGAATTTCCCCGCAAAATGTGGTTACCCGTTATGGATTACCGGAATCAGGCGATTTCTAACCCTAACGCCGTTGATATCAACAAAGCGCTGATGCGTTGCCTCACTAAAGCCATTTCGATGTTTGGATTAGGGTTTTATATCTATGCCGGTGAAGATTTACCCGAACAGGAAAAAGTCGTGATACAACAAGAACAGGCACAACAAAAAGCCCGTTACGAGCAATTAATCAAGGAATTAAAAACCGCAGCAAAAGGGGGTGTTGAGTCGATGAAAACCCATTGGCAACAGTTAACACTAGAAGAGAAAGAAATTATTGGCGAAGAAAACAAAATGGCGATTTATCGCAATATTGCAATGAAAAATGAGGCTCATCATGAAGCAGAAAACGGACGAATGGTTTCAGGCAAGACTGGGGAAAGTCACCGCCAGCAATTTACACAAGGTGTTATCCAAAGGCAAGGGGACAACACAACGAAACTACCTCATGCTGTTAGTCTGTGAAACCCTGACCGGACGACGAGAAGAAATTAAAACCAGTCAGGCGATTGAACGAGGCATTGCCCTCGAGCCTCAAGCCAGAACACGATATTGCCTTAATGAGTTTGATGTCACGGTCACCGAAGTAGGCTTTATTCCCCACCCGACTATTGCGCTATTTGGCGCCAGTCCTGATGGCCTGGTTAATGATGATGGACTTATCGAAATTAAATGCCCCAACACCACTACCCACATTGAAACCATTATTACAGGAAAACCTAAATACGAATACCTGTTACAAATGCACGGCCAAATGATGTGCACAGGCAGAAACTGGTGCGATTTTGTCAGCTATGATGACAGACTTCCCCCCAACCTTGCTTACTATAAAACCCGAATTATCAAGGATGATGATTTAGTTAACGAGATTGAACAGGCCGTTCAAATTTTTATTGAAAAATTAAAATCAGAAATCAACAGAATTAATCAAAAAGTGGAGGCATCATGGCAAACCAGAATCAGTGTCACTTTACCGGACGCATCGGAAAATTAGAAGTCCGCTATACCCAGGATAAAAATCCCATATCCGTATTTTCTCTCGCTATCAGCAAATCAAGAAAAGACAACAGCGGTCAATGGATTGATGACACCACATGGATAAACTGCAAGGCATTTAAGCAAATAGCCGAATATATCAATAATTATGCACAAAAAGGCACATTTGTTCGTGTCACTGCCGCCTACAAGGAAAATAAATGGACAGATAAATCCGGTCAGCAAAGGATATCACCCGAATTTTTAGTCAATGACGTTGAAATATTGAGCAACCGGAAAGAAAGAAAACCGCAGGAAAGTCAAAGTAGACCGAATCTGCCAACCACTAACCAGCCAAACAGTAACGCTATTCATCAAACTGATTTTGAAGACGAATATATCCCCTTTTAGACACAGGAGCCCATCATGTGGATTTTAATCCTGGCCATGTACGCCAGCCCTTATGCATCAAGCAACTTTGCAAGTGTTCATACACAGGAATTTGATACTGAAAATATGTGTCAATTCGCTGCTAAACAGTTTGAGCAGGAATTTGAAACTTTCAAGGATATCAACGCCAAATCGATTTGCGTTAAGAAATAAACTAATTTCATCGAGGTTCAATTATGAAACTTAACATCATTAAATTATTAATCACGACATTATTGTTTATTAGTGTAGCGTTTGCCTTTGAGCTGATAGTAGAACATCTATCCCATGTTGATACAACACCACCGGCAATATTCCCCGAGATCAAATGGGGTAATGAAGCATTGAGCGGATTACAGTTAGACGGAAAAGAGATGGAGGACACATTCGTACTGTTAGGCACTATGGCATTGATTTGTATCATAATATTATGGCCTAAGCTAAAAAAGTAGTTCACACCAGAACGGCATTATCCCCCCATGATCAATATCGCTTAACAAACATCCATATTCATTCATCAATTAACTTTGAGGGATACCCTTATGTCAAATTTAATTAATATCGAAACAAAAAACATCAACGACGAATTAATCCAAACAGTCAATGCACGTGATTTACATCAATTTCTAGAAGTTGGCAAGGATTTCTCAAATTGGATTAAAGACCGTATTAAGCAGTACGGATTTGTGGAAAATATCGACTATATAGTTTTCGCCAATTCTGGCGAAAACCCCTTCGGAGGCCGTCCGGCAAAGGAATACCACATTTCCCTCGATATGGCGAAAGAACTTTCGATGGTTGAACGCAACGAGAAAGGGAAACAGGCAAGACAGTATTTTATTGAATGTGAAAGACAAATTTTACAGCCGTCATTACCGGGTAATTACATCGAAGCATTAGAAGCCCTGGTTATCTCTGAAAAGGAAAAATCGGTTATTACTGACCAAAGAGATGAAGCACTTCGGACAAAATCACAAATCAGTCGCACTCGTGAAGCTTCTGCAATGGGCAAACTTAGTGTGGCTACGCGTAAAAATAGAGAACTTACCGAACGACTAGGAGAAAGTGTTAAACATGCCACCATCACAGCCGTAAAGAATGCCACAGGGAAAGAATACAAGTTTACCCCACTTCGCAGATGGTGTCGTGAAAACCAGGTGGAAGCAACCGAAGTACCGGATATTCGTTATGGTCAGGTTAAGTCATGGCCTGCTGAATCATGGCTACAGGTATACGGTATCAATCTCAAATCGTTATTTGCTAATAGCAAAAGTATTCACTAGAAATTGACCACTATTTGGTATTTCCGAGCAACTTTAAAAAAGACCAGCGCAAGGCTGGCCAACACTAGGGAAAATGTTGCTGTTAACTAACACACAACGGCAATAATATTACCACAAATAATTCACATATGATCAATTTTTTAATCAAATTCACATTCATGTAATCAATAACCGGAGAAATCCTATGAATAACGTCCATCAATACCGAACAACGTTACATCATGTAAAAGCTGGTATACAGGTTATTTACCATGGTGAGATGATGAAAATAATTGGATTGAAGGCGAAAAAATTAACAAACAAGGGGTTGATATATCAATTTGATACCGATGGAGAAAGTAAAACATTAACCGGAAATGGCGGCAATAAAATCACTGTATTAGAAAAAATAGACGACTTGCATAAAAGTAAAAGCTGGTATGTTTAGGAGATGAAGTGAAGTATGACCTGATACTCGCAGACCCACCCTGGCAATATCAAAACAAAGCATCAAACGGCGCAGCACACAATCACTACAACACTACTGACTTCTACTCCCTCACCCGACTACCTATAGAAACCATCGTTAATAATAACTCCGTACTCTGCATGTGGTATACGGGTAACTTTGCGCTGGAAGCTATCCGGTTAGCCGAAGCATGGGGATTTAAGGTCAAAACCATGAAGGGATTTACATGGGTCAAGTTGAATAAGTTAGCAAAAGAGCGGATCTCCAAAGCTATCAAGGAAGCTAAGCTGTCTGATGCTAATGACTTTCTGGCATTACTCAATGCTGAAACACGCATGAATGGCGGTAACTACACCCGCAGTAATTCAGAAGACTGTTTGATTGCCATCAAGGGAAAAGGACTAGAACGCAAGGACGCTTCCATCAAACAGGTTATCTACGCCTGTCTCGGTGAACATAGCCAAAAACCTAAAGAAGTCCATTACCGGTTAGAGAAGCTCTACGGTGATGTGAAACGTATCGAGCTTTTTGCTCGTGACAAAGTGCAGGGCTGGGATCTATGGGGCAATGAAGCGCCTGAGAATAGTGTGAGTTTTTGAATGAGGATAAATAAACATGATTACTTTAGCGGAATGGAACGCTCGAAGGGACAGGCCACGCCGAATGGATACCGTCAGAATTTGGGCAAGAAATGGACTAATTCAGCCCCCACCCATCAAGGACGGTAGAGAATACCTTGTCGAAGAATACGCCGTCAAAGTCAACAGTCTTAACGAAATTAGCCATCAGAGTTTGTTATTACGAAGGATAGGTCATGACCAGAATCAGAAAAATAAAAAATCGGGATTTGCCCCCTAACCTGTACAAAAGAAATGGCTACTATTCCTATAGAGACCCGCGTACACGGAAAGAATACGGTTTGGGTAGAAACAAAGCCTATGCAATTAACGAGGCTATCAGTGCTAATCAGTTATTACTCAATACAGAGAAAGTAAAACCTCTAACAGAAAGGATCGATGGACAAGGAGCTGTCTATTTCCATGAGTTTTTAGATAGATATGAAGAAATATTGAAAACAAGGGGATTAAGGGAAAAAACATTAAAAGATTATAAAAGTAAAGTATTAGCGATAAGAAAAGGAATTCTTGACGCACCAATAGAAAATATTTCTACTAAAATAATTAGCGACTTTATTTATTCATATATAATGAACGATAAGCCATCGGCTGCTAAGCAAATAAGGGGAACTTTGAATGATATTTTCAAGGAAGCTCTTTACACGGACATCATAAAAATTAACCCTGTATCTCAAACAAAAAATCCAAAAATTAAAATTCAGCGAGCAAGGTTGTCTCTCGATGACTTTAATACTATTTTGAGTTTAATAAATGACGATCATCATTGGTTGAGTCAAGCAATGAAACTTGCTTTAGTTACGGGGCAAAGAGTATCTGATATTGCAAAAATAAAATGGAAAGATATATATGATAGGAAACTATGGATTGTTCAACAAAAAACCGAAACTAAAATAGCAATTCCTTTGGATCTTGAAATTGAGTCTACAAAATTAATCAATATTTTGAAAAACATTAATCATGTAGCTGACTTTGTTATCACAAAAAATAAAAAACAAATTACAGCAGTAAGAATATCAACCGAATTTGCAAAATTTAGGGATAAAACAAAGTTAACATGGGAAGGATCTCCCCCGACTTTTCATGAAATTAGAAGCTTGTCCGCAAGACTGTATACTGAAAAAATGGGTAGTAATTTTGCTCAAAAATTATTAGGCCATAAATCAGCAGAAATGACAGCTAAATATCAGGATGATAGGAATAATAGTTGGATTGAAATTTAAAATTATAGTGAGTGAATAATGAATTATTGTGATAATTGATTTCTATCTATCTGATATATAAGTATTTTAAATTCATGAAACTTATACCAAATAAGAATCACCAGAATCATCCAAAACTTTCCAGCTGTTATCTGGATCCTTTATTTGCATAACACTATCACAATTTTTTGATAGGCTATTTGTTGAAGCTTGTTGTGAAACAATGCCAAAAGTGCTTACCCCTAAATTTTTAGCAATATCATAGACACAGCCAATACCTTCAGGAGTCGCGCCGGCAACAATAAGTAAATTATGAATCCCATGCTCATCAATATTTTGTTTTATCTCTTTTGTTATATAGTCTTGTAATTTTTCTGTGTTTTCATATCCCATGCCAGAAAATCCACTAAAAACCATTACAAATTTATTGTCGATTTTTTTATCGATTTCTACTTTTATCGGATCAAAATCAGGACTGGAAGCAACGGAAGATTCAATATTATTGACACTAGCAGATTGCGATGAACTGATCATATTCTAATTGCTTTTAGAAAGCGGTTAACAGGAATAAAAAGAATCTAGCAAAATAGCCAGACCTTTTAAAGTAGTAAATAGTCTGAGATTTATTGTTATTCTTTTAATCTTCATAAATGTAAAATAGATAACCCATTATCCATCCACATGAATGGCAGATGCCAATTGCATCTATTTTTATAACTTAATGTAGCAGAAAGCGGGCAGGTAAAGGTCGCTCTGATAGCTCTTCATCGTCAATATCTTCTTGACCGCTATACAGTAGATCATTGTTATAAACTTCAAAAATAATAGCCGCCATCTGCTCTTCTGCTTGCTGAAGAAAACTGGAGAATTGATTACAAGTCATGCCAGCCAATAACGAAAAAGATTGACTAACCACTAGTTTAGGCAAATTTTCATCATTAATTTCCATAAATGCTTTCGCCGTTAATGAGCTGGCATTAATTTGGCTTAAATTTGCTAATAGGGTAATAATCGATGTCGGTTTGAGTTCAGCCAAAACAGAGAAAACTAATATGTTTTCAACAATATCAACTTTAGCATCGAAAATACCATCAATATTTTGCACATGTGGCAAATGCAATGCCTGGCAATTATCACATTCAAAATATGAAGTTTTGAGTTGAACAAGCCACTCTCGCAATTTAGCTATATCAGGGAAACAAATCGAATCCATTAATTAACCTTCTTTTACACAAAATACTAACAATTCTACCTAAGAAAATTCGCTATCTATCATCTTAAACCAAAAACAGACCATATTTTATCATGTTAAATCATATTTAACGAGCCATTCCTACTCACAATTTAATCCATCTTGCGATGATTACACTGCTTAGCTCTTAGCTTGCGTTGGTGATGTTCCGAACTATTTTTTTGTTGGTCAATGCCGAAAAAACTAAGCTTAGGCAGTGCGCGCCAAACAATATGAATGATGGCCGGTATCATACAACCAATTGCTAGCATAATCATAGCAAGCAAAACACCATTTTTCATAAATAAAGCAGCTAATTCAATATAGTTATCTATCACTAAATAGACCAATAACAATAATAAACCAATAACTTCGAGTATTATCACAAATTTAGGCATATCACCGAAAGAACGCATAGCTGATAATTTTTTTCTCATAACAATCTATGTTTCCTGTTAAAAAACACTATCCTGTTATATTAGGTAATTATTAACATTTCAGATAGCAATAAATATAAATTGTACTTTTTTTTGACGCTAACTATAGGCATAGTAATTGAACTGTAGATAATAAATAAAATTTAGTTGAAGGAGATATGATGTTTACTGTCATTTTTGGTCGCTCTGGTTGTTCCTATTGCGTCCGCGCAAAAGAATTAGCAGAAAAATTAAAACATGAACGTGATGATTTTGATTATAATTATGTTGACATACAAGCGGAGGGGATCACTAAAGCTGATTTAGCTACAAAAGCGGGTAAACCTGTTGAGACTGTTCCGCAAATTTTTATTGATGAGCAACATATTGGTGGTTGTACAGACTTTGAAGCCTATGCAAAAAAACATATTCTTTCATAATAAACTGATTTTATTAAAATTATTTTCTTTTTTTTAATTTTATATATTAAGTTTCAGGCACAAATCACAAAAGCATTTTTTGATCAAAAAATGCTTTTTTTCTTCTTTAAGAACTTTATGAATAATAAATAGTCTTAACTTATGCCACTGCTTTTCTTTGAATGTCCCCAAATTATTGAGGAATCCGATAGTTTAAATTACGTCCTATTTAAACTATCGGCTTTTTATTCATACTATCTAATCGACCTTGCAAGGTTACAATAATTTGACGTTCACCACCGTGATTACCAATATGGATACAAATTGCCGAAAATTAGGTAAAAAAAATATAACCGCGCAGTAAGAATTAAATAATATCCATTAAGACAGGATTTAAGTTTTATCTAAAATCTGGTTGCAAAATAAATGACTAGTTTTTCATAAAGAAGGTAGTTAATGAAAAACGTAGCTACAGTTCTTCTTTCTTCGCTTGTTTTACTCTTATTTACCCCGTAATCTGGCTGCCTAATAAATGACTAATTGTTCATAAAGGAGGTTGTCAATGAAAACGGTATGTAAATGTAAGGTCCTTCTTTCTTCACTTGTTCTACTCTCATTTTCTTCCATAGCAGCAAAAGATTTACATAATAAACTGATAATCCAAGCTATTCCCTCCTCAGAAGGTACGGTGGTGATTGAAGGACAGCCGAAGTATGAAAAAACGTTTAATGTTGTTGTATATAGTGTAATTGATCAGCCAATTGAATTAACCGGTGATGTCGGCTGCTACAAAGCGTTCGATGAAAAAAGCAAAGAGTTTGATGAGCGGCTGGTGCAGGCTGAGCTACTGGGAATATTGAAAGACAGCCCAAAAGCGGGAGAAGCCACCTTCGTCAGCGACGATGAATCTGTCTATAACGCCGAATTCGTAAAATGGTCTTCGCAATGCTAATCTCTGGCTAAACACACACAAATGGGTATCATTTGCAAGGGCTATATGATATATAAAATCTTTTATTATCATATTGTTATTATGTAAATGCGGGCCGCTTTAGCGGCCTTTTCGTATTTCACAATTTTATAAACCGTAGATCAGGCAACATTGAGCTGACGGGCAATTTCTGTTGGCCAATGCCTTTCTGATGAAGGGCCAACACAATGTTGCTATCGAAGGTACGCCTGCGGCCAAAACGATACTTTATAAACTTCATCTTCTGTCTATCTTGATTCGTGCGCGCCAGTATTCTCCGTCGTTAAATTTGAGCCACGGTACAGAGAGTGGTGCCGACTATTTTTCCCATTTCACCATCAGCTGCTTGTCCCGTCATCAACAAACCGGACGCCCACGCCCTGAGCATCAAATTCTTTTAATAAATGAATAAGTTTTATAAAAATATTACCAAACTTACTTTACCCTATGTAAAAAACATTTTACCCTTGGCTACCTAATATAAGTAATCAGGATACATATTCAATGAGGGCTCTACCTTGCTAAACGATATTAACTTAAGTTTGTTTAGTTTTATTAATGCCACCCCAATTACATCCATTGGTACATTAACACTTGCAATTTTTTTTGCTAAACGACCCATTCTTATATTTCCCTTAATTACCATTGCCTGCTGGCTTTGGGGATCATCGAAAAATCTAGTTCGCCAAAGAGTGTTTGTCTGTAAAACCGCTCTCGCAGTTATTATCGGTTTAGCTATTTCCGGTTTTATTGGCGCAATTTTCCCACAAGAACGACCTTTTATGTTGGGGATAGGCCAACATTTCCTTGCTCATGCTCCAACACCATCATTTCCGAGTAATCATGCTACTATTGCTTTTACCTTCGCTTTTGGCTTTTTATTCTGGTTAAGAAATTGGATTGGGCTGTTATTATTTATACCGGCGTTCACAATTGCGTGGGCTAGAATTTTTCTCGGGGTACATTGGCCTTTAGATATGGCAGGCGCATTTTTGGTTGCGATTATAGCTTGTGGAATTAGTCAAACAATCTGGAAAATTGGTGGCGATAAATTACTACCATATATAATAAAAGCTTATCAAATCTTATTTTCGCCTTTAATTAAAAAAGGTTGGATTAGAGATTGAATACTAAGATAATTTAAATATATACATAAATAGCCTCTGTTAATTTAATTCAATAATTTACCAATTTTAACGAGGCTATTTTATCACTCAACATTTTTAATAAGTTAAATAAGCAGATAATTATTTATGATAAGCGTTACCTAAATAAAATAACATTATCTGATTTTACTAAAATAGAATTAAACATTGCTAGATTTAATATTTATGCTATTTGTCATTTAAACTTAGGCTATTAATTTATAACGATTATATCTTAGATATGAAATCATTTCACTATGAAATCTAAACGGCAAGTTAATAAAAATAAACTATTTTTCGTACAAAAGTAAAAAAACAATAATATGATGTTTAAAATGAAAACAGCCAATAACCAACAATAAATCAATTAATGATTATAACTAAGTGAAAGCGGCAAATATTATCAGTAAATTGCCCGTTTATTTATATACATTATAAAAATTAATAAAAATATTTTTATCAAAAATTGAGCTTATTAACTGAATGATTAATCATATTTATTAAAACAACTTTTAAGTAAATATTAACTAAGAATAGCCAAATTTAACATAATAAAAACAAAAAACTTACACTAATTAACAACAAACTATAGATGATTATACTTTTGGGATGCTGATCACGGAACTTTATACCGATAAATAATAAGATTTTCGTCTGAAAAACTAAAATATAATTTTGACATATAAAACAAATAAAATTGATTCTAAACAGTGTTATGATAATGACACTAAACCATAATGTGGTATAGTATCGCAATTAACCTTTACTAGAATAATCAGTTACTTTATTTACATAAATTTTAGCTATATATTTTTTTATGTAGATAAAGAGCATTGTATAAATATACCTGCAATCATAATTATATTGACCGGTTTTCATACATTAAAAATTTACTATTTTTTGTTTCTCGTTTTATATTTTGGAGATTACCATGGATACAACTCGAGTTGATTCCATCACTTCCTCATATGCACACCAGGACGTAAAAGTTTGGCGTAAAAATGATACAGTTTGGATGCTAGGTTTATACGGCACCTCGATTGGTGCTGGTGTACTCTTTTTACCCATTAACGCAGGTATGAGTGGCCTATTACCCGTCATTTTAATGACGTTACTCGCATTTCCAATGACCTTTTTTTCCCATCGCGGTTTAACCCGTTTTGTATTATCCGGCTCAAAACCTAATGGCGATATCACTGAGGTTGTAGAAGAACATTTTGGCCGTTCTTCCGGTAATTGGATCACACTATTCTATTTTTTTGCTATTTATCCTATCTTATTGGTATATGGCGTATCAATTACCAATAATGTCGAGAATTTTATCGTTGAACTTCTCGGTTTTAATGCTCCACCACGCTGGCTATTAGCACTTATTCTTGTCGGTGGTATCATGGCTATTGTTAGCCTGGGTGAGAAATATATAGTCAAAATAATGAGTATGCTAGTATTTCCGTTTATTGCGGTTTTGGTGATATTTTCACTCTATATGATCCCTCACTGGCATGACGCTGCATTAGAAACACTTTCATTCTCCAATATTAATATGGATAGTACCGAAAATAACCAGAGTATGTTGGTTACGATTTGGTTAACTATTCCTGTTATGGTCTTTGCATTTAACCATTCACCTGTTATTTCTGCATTTGCCGTTGCTAATCGTAAAGAATATGGCCAGCATGCTGATCAAAAAGCTTCTCGAATTTTAGCTTCAGCACATATTTTAATGGTTATAACCGTAATGTTTTTCGTTTTTAGCTGTGTATTTACTTTATCTCCTGCTGATTTGGTAAAAGCAAAAGCGGCAAACATCAGTATCCTCGACTATTTATCTGGCTATTTCGATAAACCTTTTATTAAATTTGCCGCTTCACTAATTGCCTCCGTCGCAATTATAAAATCGTTCCTAGGACATTATCTCGGTGCGCGTGAAGGTTTTAATGGTTTGGTTGAACGTGCTTATCGGGCAAAAGGTAAAACAATCAATATCCAAAAACTAAATAAAGCAACTGCGATTTTTATGTTAGTCACTACCTGGTTAGTTGCTACTTTAAATCCAAGTATTCTGAGCATTATTGAAAGTTTAGGTGGACCTGTTATTGCAATTTTATTATTCATGATGCCAATGTACGCAATTAGTAGAATACCTGCTATGCGTAAGTATTCTGGTCAGATTAGTAATATTTTTGTAGTCATTGTCGGTATTATCGCTATTTCAGCTGCAGTATATAAATTATTTCTTTAACGTTTAATGATTTTGGGATGGCTTTCATTTATTGGAATAAATGAATTAGCTTTCCCAAATATCTTAAGGCCGCAATGTTAACTTAAACTCTTCGGCCAGCTTATTACTAAAAATTAGCGCCTTTAACAAGGAGGCGAATAAAATATGAGTAGTGTTTTTGATATTTTTAAAATTGGCATTGGCCCATCCAGTTCTCATACTGTCGGACCAATGAAAGCCGGGAAACAATTTGTTGATGATCTAATTGAAAAAGAGATTCTGACTTCTGTAAAGCGTATTAGCGTTGATATTTATGGTTCATTATCTTTAACCGGTAAAGGACATGCCACTGATATTGCCATTATTATGGGATTAGCCGGTAATCTACCCGATACGGTAGCTATCGATTCTATCTCCACTTTTGTTAAAAATGTTGAACAAACTCAGCGCTTATCACTTGCCAATGGACAACATGTAGTGGATTTTCCTACACAAGGTGGTATGAATTTTCATACCACCAATCTGCCACTGCATGAAAATGGTATGGTAATTACCGCTTTCGCAGCTGAAGATAAACTGTATAGTAATACCTATTATTCTATTGGCGGTGGTTTTATCGTTAATGAACAGCATTTTGGTCAAGAAAGTGGATCGCCGGTTAAAGTGCCTTATCCATACCAGTCAGCTGCTGATCTACAACGGCAATGTAAAGATACCGGCCTTTCACTTTCTGCACTGGTGATGCAAAATGAATTGGCGCTGCGTAGCAAAGAAGAAATCCAAACGCATTTCGATGCAGTTTGGCAGGTTATGCAGCAAGCTATCGAACGAGGTGTTAATACCGAAGGTCTATTACCAGGCCCACTTCGGGTACCACGCCGTGCAGCAGCATTGAGAAGAATGCTCGTCACCTCCGGTAATACGACGACGGATC
The DNA here is from genome assembly GCF_056113345.1 of Candidatus Arsenophonus phytopathogenicus. Classification (NCBI taxonomy): domain Bacteria; kingdom Pseudomonadati; phylum Pseudomonadota; class Gammaproteobacteria; order Enterobacterales; family Morganellaceae; genus Arsenophonus; species Candidatus Arsenophonus phytopathogenicus. The sequence goes on along the minus strand of NZ_JBUIOB010000007.1, from coordinate 82,761 downwards.
CCATGGCGGTTGTTGATTGGATCAATATGTTCGCCTTGGCAGTCAATGAAGAAAATGCAGCCGGTGGACGAGTGGTTACCGCACCAACCAATGGTGCTTGCGGTATTATTCCAGCCGTACTTTCTTATTATGATAAATTTATTCGCCCCATTAACGAAAATTCATATACCCGCTTCTTTTTGGTTGCTGGCGTTATCGGCACCCTTTATAAAATGAATGCTTCAATTTCTGGTGCTGAAGTTGGCTGTCAAGGTGAAGTTGGTGTGGCCTGTTCTATGGCCGCAGCTGCGCTAACCGAATTAATGGGAGGTAGCCCTGCCCAAGTCTGTATCGCAGCAGAAATCGGCATGGAACATCATCTTGGGCTTACTTGTGATCCGGTTGGCGGTCAAGTCCAGGTTCCCTGTATTGAGCGTAATGCGATTGCAGCAGTTCAGGCGGTTAATGCTGCCCGGATGGCTTTACGTCGGGCCAGTGATCCGCGCGTTTGTCTGGATAAAGTGATTGAAACCATGTATGAAACCGGCAAAGATATGAATGCCAAATATCGTGAAACTTCACAAGGTGGGTTAGCGATTAAAATTACTTATTGCGATTAAACTATTTAATAAACTATTACAACAATTAAATAATAAGCCAGTTTTAACAACTGGCTTATTCAATGTTAATAAATTATTTTATTCACTATTATATTAGTATATATGTCAAACAACTTGCGGCACATATATGCTTGGGCATTGATTGCTGGTAGCCACTGGAGCACAGATATTATAAGCTGTAGATTCTTTATTTTTAAATTCTGATATTATTTGCCCCAATCTTTCCTCTCGCATATTAATATCAAATATATTTCCTTCAATAGAAAAGCTACTATAACTATCGATATTAATTATATTTATTTGATTATAATTTATATTTATTAGATTGTTATCAGTAGCAGATTTACGAGTTTGCACTCCCAATCTTGGGGCTAGATCTATCTGTGATTGCGTTGTTAGGTTTTCCTTGGTTTTCTCTGGACATACACACAGTTCTTCCGCCGATGGCGTTTTCACGGTTGAACTTTTCTCTGTTGGACTTTCCTTTGTTGAGCTTTCCTCCGTCAGCACTTGCTCTGGATACACCCACGGTTTTTCCACTGCCGGTGTTTCACATGATAACGCTCCCATTATATTAATATTGTGCTACACTACCATACTCTACTGCTGTTACCGTAATATCATTCTCTTTATTCGCGGTAACATCCTTAATAGTTTGAGCGACCGCTCTCTTTAGCCGTTTGTCTAATAGTATTCTTTTCACAGGTAGTAATATCGCCTATCTCTGTATTACCATGCTGTTTTGCTGTTGCCGTAATGTGGTTTTCTTTACCCGAGGTGATATTGCCAATCTGTGATTTACCACCATCCGCTACTACTATACTAATATTGTTAATTGCTCTAATTGTTACAACAGCTCCATTATCATTTACCGTTACAGAAGGACCGAATTTTATTTTTTCCTTTATTTTATTTTTCATCTCTCCTTTTAATTTATAATTTCTGACTTTGAATCTATCAGTATCCATTACACAAACTCCATCACAAGATTTTATTTAATTAACAATAGGGAATGCGGAATATCTTTGAGATAATCCGAAATAATTAATCGGAAAAATTAAAATAACTTAAATTAATGTATAATTATTAATTACTTTATTATACCAAAAACAATTATGAGTTAATTAATTTAATCTAGCAATGAAGTTTATCTGTAAATAAAAATAAATTTATAATGAATAAATAATATTATATTAAAATAACTTTTAAATATTAATTAAATATAAAGCTAATTTAATTTAATAACTATTTATTTTTATTAAAATTAATTATATAAAAAAACCCACAGGTCTTTTTTTATAATCTAACGGTTTAACTAACCAAATAATGCATGCCACCAACTGGAAATAGTGACAACAATATAGTCCCATAATCGACTGAAAAAACCGCCCTGCTCTATTGCTTGTTTCACTACGAGTGGGCATTTATCAATCAATTGATCATTTAAAAAGAAATTAATTGTCCCAACCACCTGATTTTTGCTTAATGGAGCTTCGAGATAATCTGAGTTCAGACTATAGGTCGCTTTTAGGTCTTGTTCTCTTCCTTTCGGGATAGTGATTACTCCATCTTTTTCAGTTCCCAATAATACCGTAGACTGGTTACCATACCATACCTTTTCAGTAGTAAATGGCTTATCTGCCATTATAGGAACAACGGTTGTAAAAAAACGAAATCCCCAATTTAGCAGCTTTTCACTTTCGGTAAAACGAATGCGATCACTCGATGCCCCCAGCACAACAGCAATCAATCGCATTGGGCCATTCGTTGCCGAAGTGATAAGATTATACCCCGCTCCACTGGTATGTCCGGTCTTGACCCCATCCACCTGCAAGCTTTTGCTCCACAATAAACGATTGCGATTGTATTGCTTAATTTTATTGTAGATAAACACTTTTTCGCTGTGTAATAAATACTCATCCGGCACATCTCTAATTAATGCTTTAGTCAATGCCGCCATATCGTGGGCAGTACTAAATTGGCCTTCTGAATCTAAGCCGTGTACGGTCTTAAAATGAGTATTTTTTAAGCCTAATGAGGTAACATACTGGTTCATGAGATCGACAAAAACAGTTTGACTGCCCGCAACATAATCCGCCAATGCAATACAAGCATCATTACCAGATTGAATGACAATACCACGATTTAAATCCAGCACTGAAACCCTATCGCCGGGTTTTAAAACATTAAAGAAGAGCCTCGTAAAACAGGATTACCGGTTGCCCAAGCATCTTCTCCTACGGTGACAAGATCATTAACGCTAATTTTACCCACTTTAATCACTTGACCCACTACATAACTGGTCATAATTTTTGTTAAACTAGCTGGATCTAAACGTTCATCTGGATTACTGGCTGTTAAAACTTTACCACTATGGTAATCCATCAGTACATAAGCTTTTACATCAAGTTGCGGTGTAACCTGCAATCCATCGGCATGAACATTCATCGAGGAAACAAAAATAAATAATAGACCTAATCCAATTGTCAAACGATTAATTATTTTCATCAAGCTCTTTTTCATTATCGATCTCCCGCGCTTTCTGATTAAAATATATCAAGTATGCTACTATAAAGAGCTTATAATGATTAAAGTTAGCTAAAAAACATAAAGAATATCGCTATCTTTGATCTACTACACAAATTGAGGTAGAAAAAATAGATTGTCAACTATTTCAGTTGATATAATTAAGATAATATAATTATTCGCCATAAGCAGAAAAGCCTTCAATAACTAATTTTTGGCGCTAACAGACAATTTTACAGACTGCCTAGCTGTAAAATATATCTTACAATAAATTCACTAATTATAAACTCATTGGCATATTGCCAGGATCAGGGTAATTATATTCAAAACCAAGCTCCTTACAAATACGGCTACCATCAATGATTTTTCCTATAATAGGCGTTAATTCAGCAATAAACTCTGGCGGTTGTAAAGCTACCCGTTGCGACGCCGCAGTATAATAAGATGATCTAACCGGATGTTCAGGTGCGCATAAATTATAAATATTGCCACCCTCTGGCCGTAATATTAATAATTTTATCGCAGTAATAATATCATCTTGATGAATAAGATTAACCGGTTCATTTCCTCCTGTTAAGGCTGTTTTACCAGCTAAAAACCGTCCTGCATGTCGAGCTTCACCCACCAAACCTGCTAACCTAAGAATATCTACCGATATATTTGGCAATTGGTGTAACCAATTTTCTACCTCAACCAGCGTTTTGCCTTCCTCGGTATTAGGATATAGCTTAGCATCTTCATTTAAAGTTCCACTTTGTGCACCATATACTGATGTTGAACTGGTAAAAATAATACGTGGTATAGCGTAGGAAAGCGCAGTATCAACTAAAAGTTGTACCGCTTTCAAATAACCAATACCACCTTCTGCGGTTTTATTGACCGGTAACATAATAACCAGCACATCCGTAGCATTCATTAACTGTTCAAGATCTTCGGCCTCACATTCAATATCTGGCGTAAACCGAAGCTGGTAACAATCAATACCTGACATTCTTGCTGCATTTACACCATCTGACGTGGTTTTACTACCAACCACTGCCATTCCTGAGCGCATTAACTCAAGTGCCAAGGGTAATCCTAACCAGCCTAAACCAATGATAGCGACCTTCTTCATAAATCTCACCACCTCCGATCAAGTCAGTAGTTACATTATACTTACCTACTTATTAATATAATTCAAAGATCACAATTCTCTAACAATAGTTAGTTATAAAATGAAGACTACATTGCTAATTGATAAATAGTGATCAAATCAGTCATATTAGCCTGAACAGGATTAGCTGCTGTTGAAACATAAGCCTCAACTGCATAGGTTAAAGAGTTCATACCTAATGCAGCAATAAATTCACTTGATAAACCTAGCATTAACTCTGGCTCAGTCACTGAAAGTAATGAGGTAATACGTGATCCGGCAATAGCCAAATTGATCAATTAATTTTTAGTTTGATCAAGCAATGGATTAAAATTATCGATATTTGAGGCGGAAGTTGTATTGATAGTAATTAAAGGCCATGGTTTTTTAATATTATCACTAATAAAAATGGCGAGATGAGATTGTAAATAAATCATTGCCTTAGCATAATCATAGGCAACCCCTTCACCAATTGAGACAATACAATCAATCTGATCATGTTGATAACAATCGATCGACTGCTTTACGATCTCTAACGATGACACCAATTTAGCATCAGTAAAAAGATGACTTTTAATCTTATTATGTAAAAAAACTCTGGTGACTTTTTCAACCAAACCACTTTTCATTAAAAAAGGATCAGTCACAATAAGCACTTGCTGATAACCATAATCCTTCATTAAATTTACCACATCGACTAAACACCCCCGGCCAATTTTATTAATAGTAGGAATGCAAAAAGTTGATGGCGGCATAGTAATTATCCTTAAGCTAAATAAAAAAAATAAACTTATCGTGATATCTAATGACAACCAAGCTATTTTTTCACAGTTAGCAATAAAAATCGCTTTATCAATCACTTAGTCAATTTATAGTTCTATAGTTTATTTATACTTTGAAACTTAAAAGGATTATTATATTTAATATTTTGGCATCTGTACGACATTAAATAGAGTATTAAGCTTATTGCCGATCAAATAATAAACAGCAAAGAATAGAGAACGGTGAGATAATTGAGGAATTTGTTATGTCTAAATTAAATATGTCATTATTAAATATGTCATTTCAGATTAAAAAATAAATAATAAAGCGCCTGAAAATGTTAGCTAACTATCAAGAGAAGATAAACGAATTAATGTTGTTTCTTTGAATGACGGAACTGTGCCTTCGATAATATGTTAAAAAGCTCGCCAATGCCATAAATTAATAACATAATGCCGCCCATCACGATAGGCGCCATACACAGTGCAAAAAGCATACTTTTTAAAATTTCTAGCATTGAGAGCCTCAGCAAAATAATGATCTATTCAATTACGTAAAATATGAACGTAACTAAATAGTAACCTTATAAGTTAGATTATTCTATTTATGTTCTCTTTTGAAGGCTAGCACTAGATATTTTCATTTTTTTACACCAATAATACGGTTAGTGACAGATATTACTATATTTTAACAATACTAATTCTCTATCAGCAGATATTTCTTAGAAACAATCAACAAGCCTTCATTCTATTCCCACTATTTGATATAACAAAAAGCAATAACACAATAAATTAATTAACCGTGTTTAGGCTAATAAGGCCATTTTATGGATATTTTCTTAACTTTAAAACGTCATGATCGGCTATTTGCTGACGCACGGCGGATCAACTTACTTCTATATATAAAATCTTCTGGTTCGATCAAGCAAGCAGCACAATTGGCGGGCATGTGTTATAAAAGAGCCTGGCATGCAATAAACGAAATGAACCAAATAGCCGATAAAGCGCTACTTGCGAGTGCAACTGGCGGTAAAGGTGGCGGGGGTACCACTTTAACACCCTATGGCGAACGGTTATTGCAACTCTATGGATTATTAAAACAGATCCAGCAACAAGCCTATCATGTGTTAAATGATGAAAATTTACCGCTCGATAGCTTACTGGCGGCAATTTCACATTTTTCATTACAAACCAGCGCGCGTAATCAATTTTTTGGTACTTTAATTGAGTATGATAACCACTCAATTCAGCAAAATATCAAAATTCAGTTAACTAATAGTAACACCATTATCAATGCATCATTAACCAAGCAAAGTAGCACACGATTACACTTAACTGGCTGGCAAAGAAGTTTTAATTTTGATCAAAGCGCCGACAATAAAATTGCTGCCACAACAAACAACAACTCCAGCAGCCGATAATATAATAATTGGCACGGTAGCTGATATTGAAAAAGATGATAAAGATAGTGAACTGAAGGTGAAACTAGAGGATGGATTATTACTTTGCTCAATCATGTCAAATCAAGAAATAGCAGAACAGAAGATAAAAATTGGCAGTAAAGTGACAGCGATTTTTGCCGCTAGCCAGATTATCATCTCAACACTACAATAATTACCTACCATAGCATCAGATTAATTTGATAAAATTTATTTTAAAATATAAAAAATTAATATGGATACCATACATATAAGAGAAGATTAACTACTTTTGATAGGAATCAACTAACTTCCGTATTTTCTTTTTAGTGCTAACAAAATTATTATATTTTACCTTTGCACATAATAAATCAAGTTTGGTATTGAGCGCCATCGATAACAGATTTTTTGAATCACTATCCATAATATTTTTATTGATATTCCAATATTTAATATCATCCATAATCATGACGTAATCTTTAATATATTTTTGATATTTAACCGGTTCAGTTTTTTTAAGTAGATTTAAATGATCAATACATTGATTATTTGTTGAGGAAATAATAATACCATTAAACAATATTCCAGATTTGTCAACTGGAGATTCAACTGCAGCTGTCTGACTATCGATATCGCTATTTTTTCTAGCAAAACCCGCACATCCTGTCAACATCATAATAGCGAATAATACACTAAACAAATTTTTTTTACTGTACATCATGTCATTGAATCCTAAAAATATTATTTTCTTTGATCTACACTAATTTACGAATGGTAAATTAACTGATAAAAGAAGTAAACAACTTTTTTATCTAACGATTAATAAAGCGATCTACCTCTCATATTAATCACCATAGCTTTAAAATATAGGTTGCCATCCGTGGCAGGTTAACTACGTCCTATAACTATTATTTAAGTTGAAATAAGTTTAATTTTGTTTGCTAATTAGAGTAACGATTTTATTTTTAGCAATTATTACAGCAAGTTGAAAATAATTAAAGCTACTCATTAGCGATTAAATTTTTACTTTATTTTCTCCACTCTATTATTTATCAATCCTGAATGCATATTCACTATGCATTCAGTTTTTACTAATTCATTAATTTAATTACCTTATTATTGTTTCTGGGGGAGCTTTAGAAATTGTCCCGACCGGATGGATATCTCCGGTATTACCATCCATTTCAAATACCTCCCACCATATACCGGTACCTGATATTGGTATGTCATATTGGTTGACTTTAGTACTACCATCTTTGTCTTTTTGGGCAATAACCACTTTGGCATGAGATCCAGTAATTTCAGGATTTTCGCTATGATTCTTAACTACAAAACGATAACGCCCTGAGTTTAACTGTTTAATGGTAATTGTTTCAGGACCAAAACCATTTCTCCCATCAATATCCAGAACTGCACTCTTATCAGGCACCTCTTTTTTATTAAAATACACAGTGAATCGAGCACCAGCATTTGTATCTCCCCATAAATAAGCGTCTAAATCATCAGGTTTCGCACCCCCAAGATAAGACAATACACGCATAATCATTACCCAACTAAGGTATCAGAAGAATTCTCTGTAACTGCTGATCTGGCTTAGTAATGTCAAGCTTATAATTAATATAATTTTTCGCCTTAGTTTTCAGGGTATAAGGTTGGTCAAGCACATCACGGATAGAGAATTTTCCATTGCCATCACTTTGTACCTTATATTTAGGTTCTGAATCACTATCTGAGGTATAGAGTTCAACTATCGCATCTTTAATCGACTTATTGGTTGTCGCATCTGCAACGACGCCGTCCAAGTTAAACTCACGAAGAAAATTGACTGTCTTATTTGCTTTAATCTCTTCATCATCGCCTTTTTTAGCCGAAACCTGTACCTCAGTAACGGTATTTGTAGTACTGGTCAAGGTGATTTTAGCTTTACCTTCAGGGTCAGTTTTACTCTCACCTTTATCCGATAAGGTAACCTTATTACCCGCATTATGCTGCCATTTTAAGGTAATCTCCGGCACCGGATTATCGTTGGCATCCTTAACCACAGCGGTAAAGGTAAAGTTATCGTTACCATTAGCCACTTTACTGGTATTAGCACCATCCAATGTCACCTATTTTAATACCACGGTGTTACTATCAGCGATTAAAGTAACATTAGTTTTGATAGCGAATTCCTTGTCATTAACCTTCACCTTAATGGTATTGACACCGACCGTTTTTCCTTTCAATTTAGCAGTATAAACTCCTTCATCATTCTCTTTAACTTCATCGAATTGGCTGTTCGCCAGACTGGGCTCAAATTTCACTACTTGGCCTTCAATCGGATTATCATTAGCATCCATTAATGTTAACTTTAAGGTTGAAGTCTGTTTATCATCAGCAACAATAGTGGCAGGCTCGGCGACGAGTTCAGATTTATCTACGCTAGGATTTTTGCTATCTGCCGTTAAAGTTACTGTTACCAACGCAAGTTTTCACTCCAATCCATTGAATTTATCCGTTATGCTGATGTCTCCCGCTTGGGTGCCAGTCAGTTTTGCGCTATAAACCCCCGGATCCTGCTCGGTGACTGCTTCTAGCTTAATTTTACTGTCTGCTGGTTCGGTACTAAAGACTACTTTATCCGGATAACCGGTAATTGGATTATCTTTAATATCGATTAAGGTTAGCTTCAAGGTCGTGCTATCTTTACCATCTGCGACAATAGTAATAGGCTCGGCAGTTAGCTTGGATTTGTCTAAACTTGGATTACTGCTATCGGCAGTTAAAGTTACTATAGCCGCATCTTTAACTGGCAACACAACGTCATTAACTTTAACTTCAATAGACGCTTTACCCGCAGTGGTACCGGTTAATGTGGCACTATAAATACCGTTACCCTCATCCTTAACCACATCACTAACATGACTATTTTTCAAGTCACTCGTGAACTCGACTTTTTGACCTGCCAGCGGGTTATCATTGACATCCAGCAAGGTCAATTTTATCGTCGAGCTAGCTTGACCGTCAGCAACAATTTCTATCGGATCGGCTTCTAATTTAGATTTCTCATTACTAGGTTTGCTATTATCGGCGGTTAAGGTCAAGGTAGCGGTCTTACCAACCAGTGGTTTACCATTAACACCAACACTAATCGTAGCTTGCCCGGCTTTAGTTCCAACTAAAGATGCTTCATAAATTCCATTACCCTTTTCAGTCACCTTGCCGATCTCGCTACCCGATAGACTAGAGGTAAACACTACACCTTGCTCGGCAAGTGGCTTACCGTTCACGTCCTTCAATTCCAACGTTATTGTTGAAGATATTTAGCCATCAGCAACGATACTGCTAGGGTTGGCCGCCAATTTAGACTTATCGGCACTCGGTTTACTATCATCGGCACTCAAAGTGACTTTTACCACTTGACTGACAATTAATGGTTGACCGTTGACTTCAACACCAAGGGTAGTTTCTCCCGCCGTTGTTCCTGTCAGTTTTGCGGTGTAAACGCCATTATTTTCCTCTACGGTGTCACCAACTTTGCTATTTTGTCAGACTAGTAGTAAATTTCACCTGATCTTTATGGCCAACAATCGCATTACCATTAATATCCTTTAAGGTAAGTTTTATGACCGAAGATTCCGTTCCATTAGCCACAATGCGGTTAGGAGCAGCTTCAAGTTTGGATTTATCCACTCCAGGTTTAGTACTATCTGCGATCAAAGTGACTTTCGTCACTGCGGTCATATTTAGTACATTACCATTAACCTCAACACCAATTACTGCTTCTCCAGCCTAAGTACCCGTCAGAGTTGCGCTATAAACACCTTCGCTGGTCTCTTTTGTTCCACTTGTCTGACTTTTCGCTAAATTACTAGTAAAATTAACTTGCTGACCGCCAAGTAAGTTATCATTAATATCTTTTAGCACCAAAGTCAGAGTGGAAGTCTCGACACCATTAGCAACCACAGTACTAGGAGCAGCGGTTAATTTAGATTTCTCACCACTCACATTACCACTATCAGCGGTTAAAATTACTATTACCGGACTCACTGTCAGTAGCTTACCTGCGACTTCAACACTAATTTCAGTCTTGCCAGCTTTAGTTCCAGTTAGGGATGCAGTATATATACCAGGGCTACTTTACGTTACTGGAGTTGTAGTGCTGTTAGCTAAAGTAGTGTTAAATTGTACGCTTTGACCTGAAATTAAATTACCATTGACATCTTGCAGCGTCAGTTTCAATGTTGAAACAACTTTACGATCAGCCATAATCTTATCCGGTTTGGCTTCCAGTTTAGATTTAGTGGGGCTTGGATTGTCACTATCTGCAGTTAATACCACTTTTGCAGTTTTATTTTTCAACACTGAACCATTAATTTTAACGCTAATGGTGCTTTCTCCGGCAGTGATACCTGTCAGTTCAGCGGTATAAACACCATTGCCTACCTCTTTAGTATTTTTGATCTGACTATTGGTCAAACTCGTGGTAAAGTCCACTTTATCACCAGAAATAGGATTGCCTTGCGCATCTTTCAGTTCAAGTTTCAAGTTAGCCGCGGTTTTACCATTGGCAACAATCGTTACAGGTTGTACTGTCAATAATGATTTTTCTGCGCTCGGGTGACCGGTGACAAAAGCAACCGACTGGGTTTTTGACTACCATTAATTTCGGCAGTGACTTCGCTGCTACCCGCTTTGGTACTGATAACACCAAAGATCAGTTCTCCGCGTTGGTTAGTATTTGCCCTTGCTACATTCTCAATGACTGCGCCATCGGTTGCTGTAAGATTAACCGCTATATTTTCTACCGCGTTACCATTTTGATCAGTCACCAATGCATATAGCATATTCTTCTCTTTACCATCAGCTAATGCTTTATCCTTAGTAACATTTAACTTGGCAAACTGAGCTGAATTTCGATCAGCGCTAAATTTGAGCGGCCCATTTTTATAGTTGCCGTTTTCCATCGCTGCCGTGATCTTGCCTTCTCCAGCTACTTTACTGGTTATATAAATTACCGCTTTTCCTTGGCTATCAGTGGTTGACGTTATCCCATACCCATTGGTAGCACTCTGGGAACCATTAGACAATGTTGCCCCCAATTTGCCATCTTGTTGTTTTAAGCCATCAACGTAGAAAGTAATTACTTGATGACTCAAGGGCTGTCCATGTTCATTGGTGATCACCGCGGTGGTGGTAAAATGATCGCGATCATTAGCCGGTAAAACGGAATTAGACTCGACAATCAAATCATTAACCACATTTCTGGAAGGTTTTACCCGTATCGTGGTCGTCGCTCTGTTTGATTCATTGTCATTATTATCTATCCCCACCGCAATAATTTGATATTCTTGCGCGGTATTCTTTTGTATTTTATAAACATAAGCTGGTAAGATAATTTCTAGTTGAGTCGGTGAAATAACCTGATAACTGCCACCATTGGCAATAAAACTAGGCGAGACTGTCCAGTTGATTTTTTCAAACCATATTTGGTTTTATTAACAGTGGCAGGAATAATAATCGTTTCTTTTGCTTCCGCTCTCATTTCAACTAGTAACGAAATATTAATTAATCCCTGTTTCCGATATTGCATAACAATATCATAATTTCGATCGACAAAATCATACTTATTGCCAACCAAACTACGCATAACATCAACATCATCAGGATCTAACTGTTGCGATAATGGTACGCCAAAGCGATAAATAATATCCATGCCAACCATAGTGTCATTACGATCACCGGCCGCATGCTCTCCTTTCAGGGTGATTAATGGTATTGGCGTGTAATTTATGCCTAATGTCAAGGCGTAAGGATCATCTTTTCATTTATCTGGATCGACACCGGTACCAAGATGGACACCTTTGCCAAAATATTTTTCATATTTAATACTACCACCCAGTTTAGGGTAAGTCGGTAAATAGGCTTCGGCGCGAACATCAAAGCCCTTTGCCGGACGCTCATCATAATCATCCATTACCGCTATTTTCGATTGGTGCCAGTCAGTTAAGCCAAAATAACCATTGGCTGCCAATTTTAAATAATCAGTCCAAGCTTCGCCGCCAAGACCTAATCGGGCATTGCCACCGCTATAATCATAATCATAGAAGGTATTAATGCCATACATCCAATCGCCCCAATATTGGCGATAACCTAAACCTAAATTTAAAGTATTTCTGTCTTTATTGGTTCTTAATCCCAATTGGGTAAAAAGCAGACTATTTATGCTATCAATAACAGGTAATAAAAAATCACCCGAAAATTTTCTATCAGTACCGATAGAAATACGGGCAGTACCGTACTGATTTAACCAATCATTAAGTCGCTGGTTAACCAAACCTTCGCCAATATTTTTTGCATAACCGATTGAAGCATCAACTGCATTTCTATTTGCTAAAATATTACCAACCTGGCTGGTAATTAAAGCTAAAGTTTGATCTGTATTATCTTCAGGTGGTGTTTCCGCTCTACCTAAATTAGGTAAAATAGTATTAATCGTATTGGCACTATTGCCTTTAGTTTCAAGACTTGGTGGCATTTCTAACGGATAATGTCCTGAACTTAAACGTTCAGAAGGAAATAGAGAAGTTTCCCCCTGAGATGATGATGCAGTATTATCTTCAGTAACGATATTATTACTCGCGTTTGCATCATTCATTAAGGATTAAATACCTGAGATAGTATCTGTCATCTCAGCATTTTCAACTGCACTAGCTATTGATATTGAAGAAAAAAAGAAGGGAGAAAATAGTTGTATTAAAAGCAGGCGCCACGCGATTATTTTCCTTCCCTTGGATGAAAATGGTGTCATAATTAATTTACTCTCACATGTACACACAGCAAGAAACCACCTTTAATTGATTGAAGGTGGTAAGATATGAAGAATATTTAAATACTTGATAATGCTTTAACTTTTTCTTTTACGCTTTGAAAACCAGAGAATTGAACTTTCGAGCATAAAGTATCTAATTTCGTGCTCAACGTCATAGATAATAGTTCTTTTGAATCTTTATCCATAATATTTTTATTAACATTTAAAAACGTATAATCTCTGCTGATTTTATTATAATCATTAGAATATTGTTGGTATTCGCCACCATTCGCTTCTTTTAAAAAATTAAAGCGATCAACACATTCATTATTTGATGAGGCAATAGTAATACCATCAAATAACATTCCTTTTTTTTCTATATAACTTCGCGCAGGAATACTACTCTGGTTATTGACAATAGCGGTACTATTATTAGTTTGACTCGCTGTTTTATCATTGACTTTTTTATTCATCTTTTTTGACACAGGTACAGAACAAGCATTTAATAAAAACATAGCACCAAATACTAAAGCGCACTTTTGGAAATTAACATTCATAACAAAGCCTTTATTCAATTACGTAGCTAACTAACAAGCTCCATTAAGGAGCCATTTCGAGTGATCCAAACTAATAATTCAATACTACACAACATCATAAAAATTACAGAAAAAGGTAGTACTAGTTTTTTAATAAAAAAAGATAATCGTTTCGACATATAAAAGTGAATCCTTAAAATTTTATTAATAATAAAGTTAAGTAAAATACTCACTTTTAATAAAGTAAAATATCGAATAACTATTAGCCATAGATAAACTATATTTATAAATAATATGACAGTGGTTAAATTATATTCAAATACAAATTATTTAAAAGCACCAAAAACAAGTATTCTCATCATATGGATGATTAGATTAAACTATGAACTAAAACAAAAAAAGAATAAATTCTATAAGTTATTAGTGAGTAAAATTCTATATATAAATATTAAAACTTCAAATTGTTTTAATCGATCATAAATCAAAAATCAATAGACATTAACTATCAACCATCAGCTTATGTATGAGCGTTTTCTCCAATGAGTTAAATTAATAAAAATCAATAAGATATAATAAATTAAAACATTTAGATACATATTTAATTATAGTTTAACTATACAGAGATTATAAAATTACATATTATTCGCTTTTAAACTAATATAGAAAATAAAATTAAATGATATTGCAAAATAACTCATTATAAATACAACCAAATAAAAACAACTTAATAACAAATTGACCTTGAATATTCTATACAGCTAGCAGATATTGAATATAAAGATTTACACTTTAAACCTTAATAGTTGTTAAACGAATATTCGATTTAATTGACTTGGAAACATACTTAATATATGGAAATATAACATATCAATTGGTATTTTTTATTATACTAATTACTTTATTCTATTTTGTGCCTGAAACTAACGGAGAAGTTTCTCTTATAAAAGGAAAATTGGAGCCAAATGGCTCCATTTTTTTATCTATTGTTACAAATATAAATATACCCACATAATTTAAAAATAGTTATATATTATCCCTAAAATCTATTATTAATAATTTTTTTACATCTATATTTATATATAAACTGCCAAATTAAATATTTAATTTATTTACGTTCATCTTTTTTATTAATTAATAATATAAAAAATTAACATATATTTTACTTATTTTACCAAAAAATTTATTTTAACGAAAATAATAATCATTATAACTTAATATTTTATCGTAATAGATAAAAACAATTTCTTTAATAAGCAACCTTAATATCAAGACTATTCTATTATTTACCTATTTAATTGGCATTCATTCTTTAATCACAAAATTATCCAGCTAATACTAGTTTAATATACAAGATACTTAAATAATATTTATTTATATAATAGAAAAATAGGCTATTTTGCGGTGTTAAGCAGCTAATTTAATGACAGGCGGGTTAAATCAGTATAAATCTTACCCAGCAATTTAAAAACTACCATCAGTTGTACTGGTATTCAGTTGCACGGATAATATAATAATTCAGATCGATTTTAATGAATGTACTAATAGGAGTTTAAACTATGGCAGTAACTAAGCTGGTTCTAGTAAGACACGGCGAAAGCGAATGGAATAAAGAAAACCGATTCACTGGTTGGACTGATGTTGAACTTTCCGATAAGGGCCGCGAAGAAGCAACAGATGCAGGCCAGCTATTAAAAAAAGAAGGTTTTGTTTTTGATTATGCTTATACATCCGTTTTAAAACGCGCTATTCACACCTTGTGGAATATTCTAGACCAAATAGATCAACAATGGCTAACCGTCGAAAAAAATTGGCGGCTCAATGAACGTCATTATGGTGCTCTGCAAGGTTTAGATAAAGCAGAAACTGCAGCAAAATATGGTGACGATCAAGTTAAACTATGGCGTCGTGGTTTTGAAATTACACCACCGGAATTAACCAAAGATGACCCTCGTTACCCCGGTAATGATCCTCGTTATGCAAATTTGACCCCCTCAAAGCTCCCTGTCACTGAAAGTCTCGCTACCACAATTGAACGTGTTGTCCCCTATTGGGAAGAGGTGATTAAACCAAGAGTTGCTAAAGGTGAAAAAGTCATTATTGCTGCTCACGGTAACTCATTACGAGCATTGGTCAAACATCTGGACAAGATGAGTGAAGGCGAGATCCTTGAACTTAATATTCCAACCGCCATTCCATTGGTCTATGAATTTGATGAAAATATGCAACCTATTAAGCATCACTATCTTGGTGATCAAGCTGAAATAGCTGCTAAAGCAGCCGCGGTTGCTAATCAAGGTAAAGCAAAATAATCAAATTAAACTTTATAAGTATAAGGCCACTTTGTGGCCTTATTAAGCATTAATTAGTTGCTCTTTTCACGACGGGTCCGAACCGCGGCTACTAAACGATATAATAATTTTTCACTATCTTGCCAACCAATACAAGCGTCTGTCACACTTTTACCATAAGCTAGCGGTTTATCGGTAGTTATATCTTGATTTCCCTCTAAAAGATGACTTTCAACCATCACCCCAATGATTGCTTTTTCACCTTGACGTATTTGATTAGCAACATTTTCAGCCACTTCAAGCGGCTTTTTATATTGCTTACAACAATTTGCATGACTAAAATCAATCATAATTTGGGCTGATACGCCTGGTTTTTGCAAACTCTCTTTAACGGCTTGTATATCTGATTCACGATAGTTAGGCTTCTTACCGCCGCGCAAAATAATATGGCAATCGTCATTACCAGTAGTATTTACAATTGCTGAATGCCCCCATTTGGTAACCGATAAAAAACAGTGAGCAGCTTTAGCAGCATTAATTGCATCAATAGCCACTTTTATTGTTCCGTCGGTACCATTTTTAAAACCTACCGGGCAAGAAAGACCAGATGCTAATTCACGATGTACCTGAGATTCAGTAGTACGTGCACCAATTGCTCCCCAACTAGTAAGATCTGCAACATATTGCGGAGTGATCATATCAAGAAATTCACCGACAGTTGGTAAGGCTAAATCATTAATAGTTACCAATAAATTACGTGCAATACGCAATCCTTCATTAATATCAAAACTGTTATCCATAAAAGGATCATTAATTAAACCTTTCCAACCAACAGTAGTACGCGGTTTTTCAAAATAAACCCGCATAACAATTTCTAACTCATTCTTCAATTCATCATGAATTTTTTTTAGTTTTTGGGCATATTCAATGGCTGCTTTAGGGTCATGAATTGAACATGGGCCAATAACGACCAAAAGTCTATCATCCTTACCAGTTAGAATTTGATGTATTGATTCACGAGCTGTTTGAACTGTCAAAGCGGCTTTATCTGTTGCCGGAAACTTTTCTAATAAGGCAACTGGAGGTAATAACTCTTTAATCTGTTTAATTCTCACGTCATCATTCTTATAAGTCATCTTTTCTACTCAATGTATAGCTCTTTAGCCAGTATATTCTCTAAAAATAAAAGATGAACCCAATTTAACCTCTAGTGATAAAAGTGTAAATATATACTCATGCTTATATTATAAATATTTAATGGCAATATATAATATGATATAAAAATTGTTAATTTTTTAAAATCATACTATTATGCCAATGTAAATAACTATTAACTTGCTAAAAATATTGAACCATTTTCTTTAGCTGACCGACTCCAAAGGCGAAAACCATTGATTGAAATACTAAGTAGCATCAAATATTCAAATGACATTGCTAAAACACCTTGTAAGTAGAAAATAACAACACTAATAACATCGATAATGATCCACAGTAACCAGCTTTCAGCATACTTTCGTGTCATTAATATCATCGCAATAATTGATAATACCATCATGGTTGAATCCCAAAAAGGAAATGCATCGGGTTCTATTTGTACAGGTTCAAGATAAAAACCTAATAAATGAGCAATGTCCCAAGTAACGTGGGCAAGAAAAATAAACACTTTATCAATGTTAAAACTTAATAGCAGCGTTAAAATAATGGCGATAAATAGAGTTACCACTAATTTAGAAAAACTCATCCAGCGGATCTTAAGACTTACTTCATGATAAGCATCTACTCGACTCCAAGCGTACCAACCATAGGTATTCGCTGCGAAAAAGAAAATTTATAACAACAAGCTTGCATACAATTGTATTTGAAAAAAAATAACCGCAAATAATGTAACGTTTATTAGACCAAAAAGATAATTGATAATTTTTTCCTGACTGGCAAGCCAAATACATAAAAATCCAGCTACTGTTGCCACGGCTTCAATATAAGATAAATTATAACCATTGCTGCCAAGAGCAATATGTACCATAGTATTACTAGTATTGAAAAACTCCATTCCTATTACCCTATTAATACTTATAATTCAGCTACTTAATGTTAGCAGCAAACGACAACATCCGCTCCAAAGGTTTCAATGCTCTCTCTCTTAATTCATCATTAATCGATATTTCATGTAATTCACCCTCTTTTTTTAGTCCTTGTTCTATAGTTTTTAAGCTATTCATTGCCATCCAAGGACAATGTGCACAAGTCCGGCAGGACGCTCCTTCACCTGCCGTTGGTGCAATATAAAATGATTTCTCTGGACATGCTTGCTGCATTTTATAAAAAATACTTTTATCCGTTGCCACAATTATTTGCTGATTAGGCAAGTTTTGTGCAGCTTGAACCAATTGACCGGTTGAGCCAACTGCATCCGCTAAATCAACAACCGCTGCAGGGGATTCTGGATGCGCTAATATTGCCGCATTAGGATACAACATTTTCATTTTCTGCAAGGCTTGAATTTTGAACTCATCATGTACAATACAAGCAGCTTGCCAGCAAAGCATATCTGCACCGGTTTTCCTTTGTACATAATTACCTAAATGACGATCCGGCGCCCAGATAATTTTTTGCCCTTGACTATCTAAATAGTCAATTAATTCAACTGCAATACTGGAAGTTACAACCCAGTCAGCTCTAGCCTTAACCGCCGCAGAAGTATTGGCATAAACAACCACCGTTCGCTCTGGATGTTGATCACTAAATTCAGCAAACGGCTTTGCAGGACAACCTAAGTCTAATGAGCACTCCGCTTTCAATGTAGGCATTAATATTGTCTTTTCAGGATTTAAGATCTTAGCCGTTTCACCCATAAATCTAACGCCAGCGACAATTAAAGTCGATGCAGAATGTCGTGAGCCAAAACGTGCCATTTCCAGTGAATCTGCTACACACCCACCAGTTTCTTCGGCCAGAGCTTGAACGTCAGGATCGGTATAATAATGCGCGACTATAACCGCATTTCTTTTTTCCAACAATAGCTTAATAGACCGTTTACAATGTTTTTTTTCATTATCCGTCAAAGGCGCTGATTTAGCAGGAAATGGGTAGCTAGCTAAATTGAAATCGATAAAATTAGGCATTTTGCACTCTTATGTTTAGTATTTAATGTTTTAAATGATATTTTTTAGCCAAAAAACTATTTATTTGCTAATTTTGTTTCGCATACTAAACAAGATAATCAATATTTAAAATTTTGTCGCTTAATTTTTACTATCAAATTGTTCTCAATAACCTATTTTTCCATTTGGTTGTAATAAAAAAGAATACTATTTTTCATCTATATTCTGTATGTACAGTAAAATAAGACAGATAACATGAAATTAGCTTTTGACAGAAATAGTCCGAATATCTTTCGATGGTGGGTCGTACAGGAGTCGAACCTGTGACCAATTGATTAAAAGTCAACTGCTCTACCGACTGAGCTAACGACCCATCTGAAGTTACCTGAGGTGATGGCCGAGTATATTACTTATTTTTGCTAAGGGTGCAATGTTTTTTACCGAAAGAATTTAAATGTTTATTAATCATACAATTATCCCCGAAATAGATAGCAATAAATACTTCGGGGTTATTCATTAGAGTGACGCTAATTTCTTTTCTGCCAATTTCGCACTAGGGCTACTATGATATGCCTTAATCACCTGTTGATAAACAACACGTGCTTTATCATTTTGCCCTTTTTCTTGCATCAGTAACCCTACTTTATAAAGGGATTCTGCCCCTTTGGCTGAATTAGGGTAATTTTTAACAACGGTAGCAAAATAAAAAGCCGCATCATCTTTGTTTCCCTGATTATAATTCAATTGTCCAAGCCAATAATTCGCATTAGGCTGATAATTAGATTTAGGGTAAGTTTTGATAAAATGCTGAAAAGAACTAATTGCCTGCGTAATCTGCTGTTTAGATTTGCTCTTTATTGCAAGTGCAACGGCTGCATCATACTCAGCTTTTTCATTCGCTGGTTTAGCCGTGACAACAGCATTATTACTACTGTCGGTACTTGCCTTGACTTTATTTGCACCAGTCG
The DNA here is from genome assembly GCF_056113345.1 of Candidatus Arsenophonus phytopathogenicus. Taxonomy (NCBI): domain Bacteria; kingdom Pseudomonadati; phylum Pseudomonadota; class Gammaproteobacteria; order Enterobacterales; family Morganellaceae; genus Arsenophonus; species Candidatus Arsenophonus phytopathogenicus. The sequence goes on along the minus strand of NZ_JBUIOB010000007.1, from coordinate 62,642 downwards.
TCAATGAATCCAACTGCGTATAGAGATCTTTTTGTCGCTCAATAACTTGACTCAATTGATATTGGTTTTCCTGAATTTGACCACGCAATGTATCAATGTCCCGCTGAGCATCCGATAACTGCTGCTGAATTTGATATAATAACTGCCCTTGAGAATTGACCGCTGTCTCAATTTGCATTAGACGATCACTTGTAGAGCCTGAGCCGACATTAATGATTGGCGCTTGGGCGGTAGCGACTACTGGAGCCGCTACGCCAACCAATAACGACAGACTCAAATAAAGATGTCTGAAGTTACTGTTCATATAATACTCTTAATACACAAGTATCGCACGACGGTTTTTGGCATATGCCGATTCGTCATTACCTTGTATAGCCGGTTTTTCCTTGCCATAAGATTACGATAGCAATTTGCTCACCGTTTACACCTTTACTCTGCAAATATATTTTCACAGCATTAGCACGGCGCTCACCAAGTGCAATATTATATTCTGGTGTACCCTTTTCATCAGTATGCCCTTCCACAGTAATCTTAACTGAAGGGTTACCGCGTAGGAAAGTTGCATGTTGATCTAACAGCTGTGCATATTCTGGGGTAACATCATACTTATCAAAACCAAAGTAAACAATATTGTTACTTTGCAATTCTTGCATTTGCTGACTAGCAAGTTGCTCAGCTGTCAAGCTAGCATTGCTATCTGCAACATTGTTTTCAGCACCCGTTTTGTCATTGCCCTTTTTTGAGCTACATGCTGCAACGGCTAGCATAGGTAACGCTAACATTAGCCCTTTAAGCACTTTATTCAATTGCATCTTGTCCGATCCTTTAATTATTATTGCCATACTTATTATTATGCATCACAAATACGGCGATTATTATGCATCACAAATACGGCGACCAGGCAGGAAATTTAACCTTTCCATCAGTCGCCGGCAGACGCGCTTTGAAACGCCCATCCGTTGACACCAGATGTAATACAGTACCTAAACCTTGTGACGCACTATAAATTACCATAGTACCATTAGGTGCGATACTCGGCGTTTCATCCAGAAACGTATCCGTCAAATATTCAACGTTACCCGTTGCCAGATCCTGTTTAGCAATGTGCTGTTTGCCATTACTCGAGTTGACCATTACCATAAATTTACCATCACGGCTGACGCTTGGATCCTGGTTTTGGTTGCCTTCCCAAGTAATACGCTCTGGCACACCACCATTAATATTTAGTTTGTATATTTGTGGACGCCCTGCTTGATCAGAAGTATAAATCAGCGTTTGGCTGTCTGGCATCCAACTAGGTTCAGTATTGTTACTACGACCATCTGTTATTTGGCGAGTTTGACCACTGGCCATGTCCATTACATAAAGATTTAAACTTCCGCTCTTTGACAGGGCAAAAGCAAGCTTGCTTCCATCCGGGGAGAAGGTAGGAGCACCATTATGACGCGGGAAAGCAGCAATCTGGCGGACTTCGCCTGTCGCTAACGTTTGCATAACTAATGCTGAACTACCACTTTCAAAGGTTACATAAGCTAATTTTTCACCATCAGCCGACCAAGCTGGCGACATCAGCGGTTCAGGCGAGCGGTGGACAGTAAATTGATTATAACCATCATAATCTGAGACCCTTAATTCATAAGGAAACTTTCCACCATTAGTTTTAACCACGTAAGCGATACGTGTACGAAATGCACCTCGAATACCGGTTAATTTGGCAAAGACTTCATCGCTAATAGTATGTGCCGCATAGCGTAGCCATTTGGCTGCCACCTTTAATTGGTTTTGCGCCAATACTGCTCCAGGAGAATTCACCACATCAACCAGTTGATAACTAGTAATGTACTGACCATCAGCAGCTGGTTGTACCTGACCAACAACAACTGCATTAATACCTAATGCCGTCCAAACATTCGGTGTGACTTCCGATGCGGTAGTTGGTTGTTGAGGCATATGACTGGGATCAATAGGATTAAATTTACCGCTATTGCGTAAATCTGCAGCAACAATTTGTCCTACATCATCGGGTAAAGCACCAGTTCCAGTCCATTTAAAAGGCACAATAGCAATAGGCTGTGCAGTATTGATACCTTGGGTAATTTCAATCCGAATTTCTGCCTGAGCACATGCCGCCCATAATATTAGAAAACCTAATAATAATTTAAATGCCTGCTTCATTTTTTCTCCCTTATCACGTATCCACGTCCGTAATAATTAATTTGAATATTAACAAAGGTAAATGCACAAAACCAGATCACTGAAAAACTTTTGTTAATTTTCTTAGCCTTATACTATTCATAACATTCATTAACTAAGGCTTGAATACTAAAGTACTTCCCTGTTCATTAAATGCATCATAAATACTACGACTAGGCGGTTTAGGCATTGTCGCTGTTTTGGCTGCACGTATCGCTGCGTCACAGAGTGGTTGATCATTTGCTGTATTACTTTTAGCTGCAATACTAATTAACATGCCGTCAGGAGCGAGTTTTATGCTTAATTCGCATATTTTACCGCGATAAATATCAGCATCATAAAATTTGCTTTCAATTGCGGCTTTGATCTTACCTGCATAATTAGCCACATCCGAACTGGATGCCCCGCTTTTTCTATTTCCTCCTTGACCCGCTGCTGCTGCACCTCCCGTTTGCTGAATTGGTTGTTGGGCAGTTAATCCACCAAGCAGAGAGTCAACCGTAGCAGCCTGTTTAGCCGCATCTGCTTTTTTCTTAGCTGCCAGCGCCTTAGCGGCTTTTTCAGCTTTTTCTTTTGCTTCTGCTTTAGCCCTAGCTATTTCAGCTTCTTTTTTAGCTTGAGCTTCAGCTTCAGCTTTCGCCTCTGCCTGCTCTTTTATTAGCCGTTCTTGTTCTGCTTTAGCTTTAGCCGCCGCTTCTTCAGCAATTTTCTGTTGCTCCTTGGCTTTCTGCGCCGCTTCTTCTGCTTGTTTGCGTTGCTGCTCGGCTTCTCTTTCTATTTTTATACGCTCCTCTTCAACCATTTTTAAGCGTTTTTGTGCTTCTTCCTGCTGTTTTCGGAGTTCTTCTTCTTGCTGTTGAAGATGTTTTTTTAGCTCAACATCGGCTTGTTTGACACTATTTTGCTGCCGTTGTAGCTGATTATACTGTTCTATTACTACGCCGGGATCAACCATGATCGCATCAACCACTTCACCGCCTTGACCACCGCCTCCAAGCTTAATAATTTCATCCAATGAACCCAAAATAATAAAACCAAATAACAAAACGTGGAATATAATAGAAAGAACCACAGAGCGACTCAATTTATTTTTTTGCTCTTTTGTCTTTCTCACAACAGATTTCCAAACAAGTAATTATGCAATTACATCAAATAGGCTGAGTCATAAAACCAACCGATTTGATGCCAGCTTGATGAAGTATATTCAGCGCTTTAATAACTTCTTCGTATGGTACATCTTTAGCGCCACCAATTAAAAAAATGGCCTGCGGATTTTTTGCCAATGCGGCTTTTGTTATTGCTGCAATCTGTTCTGGCGGTAAAAGCTCTTCTCGATGGCCATCAATAATGACACTGTATTGCCCTACTCCAGAGACTTCAAGAATAATCGGGGGATTATCACTACCTGACACAATTTTTGATTGAGTCGCATCGGGTAATTCCACTTTCACACTTTGCGAGATAATCGGCGCCGTTGCCATAAAAATCAATAACAATACTAACAGTACATCCAATAAAGGAACGATGTTAATTTCAGATTTCAGTTCACGCCTATGTCGAGTCCGTGGCATCTTTCTGTTCTCCGCATTTATTGCTTTTCAGAAGCAAAAGCTTGACGATGCAGGATGGCTAAAAATTCTTCCATAAAATTGTCATAACTTTGATCCAATTTATTCACCCGCTGGTTTAGTCGGTTATATGCCATCACAGCTGGAATGGCCGCAAACAAGCCGATTGCCGTTGCAATTAACGCTTCAGCAATACCTGGGGCGACCATTTGTAATGTTGCCTGTTTAACCGAGCCTAATGCAATGAAAGCATGCATAATTCCCCAAACGGTACCAAATAATCCAATATAGGGACTTATTGATCCTACAGTACCTAAAAAAGGAATATGCGACTCTAATGATTCTAATTCACGATTCATCGATATTCGCATAGCTCTAGAAGCACCATTCATCACCGCTTCTGGTGTATGAAGATTGGCTTGACGTAAACGAGCAAACTCTTTAAATCCAGAATAGAAAATCTGTTCTGCTCCCGTTAATGCATTACGCCGATCCTGACATTCTTTATAGAGACGAGATAGCTCAATACCAGACCAAAAACGATCCTCAAAAGCTTCCGTTTCTCGGGTTGCGGCATTTAAAATTTTGCTTCGTTGAATAATAATTGCCCAAGAAGCAATAGAGAATCCTATTAGAATCAATATGATAAGTTGAACCAAAAAACTCGCTTTTAAGAATAAATCTAAAATATTCATTTCAGTCACTGCTTAAACTCCGCGACAATAGACTCAGGAAGCCTAGTTGGCTTCATTTTAAATGTATCAATTGAAACAATAACTATTTCTGCTGTGCAAATCCTTTTTCTCTCAACATTTCCGTTCTCGCACGTTCAAAAAAATGCGCATACCGAGCATGATAAACTACACCTCCCGCATCAGTATCCCCATAATAAATACGGATAGGCCAGCAAAACAGCATATTTTTACTCCCCTTGCTATCAATAAATTACCCGTCACTATACTTAAGTGAATCATCTATTGGAATGATTTATAAATAAAGTTACAAAAAAATAATGAAATATAAACTTATCTTATGAAATGAAACTAATACGAAAGAAATAAAATAGTACACAAGCTAGGATCAAAACAGCAGGTAAAGGATGAAAAAGATAACACCAAAAAGCATTTTTAGGTAAAAACCCAATACCAAAAATTATCCCACTACATGTTGCCCAAATGAGCAACAACCCCTGCCATACAGCAAGAAAACTGGTATTTGAGGCAAATAAGGTTGGATCCCAGATTACACAAAAAGCCATGGCAAATGCCATAAAGAGCATAAGGATCGGAAACGGACCCTTATGCATTGATGAGTAGATTTTGTCTACCATTATCATTCACCAGTATGTTTAGCTTTCTTAGCAGCATTAGCCTCAACCTGTTCGATAGCCAGAGCTGCAATGACAGCAAAACTACAGGCAAGAAGCGTTCCTAAAACCCAAGCAAAATACCACATGCCATTCGCTCCTTAATATAATGAATGTTTGTTATTTTCAATATGCGTTTTGTCAATTCGGCCAAACATTTTGTAATAACACCAGGTAGTATACGCCAATATAATTGGCACAAAAATGATGGCAACAACTGTCATCACTTGCAATGTAAATAAGCTCGACGTGGCATCCCAAATCGTCAAACTGGCATTAGGCTGTATATTTGAAGGCATAATGAATGGGAACATACTAATACCGAAAGTTAAAATAATACAAGCAATTGTCAGTGATGAAAATAAAAATGCCCATCCTGCTTTATCAAGCTTGGTAAATAGGATAGTTAGTATTGGAAAAAATAAACCAAGTGCCGGTAATGACCATAGTCCTGGATTATTATTAAAATTAACCAACCATGCCCCTGCTTCTTTTGCTACTTCTTTGTGTAACGGATTAGAAACAGCGTAGGTATCGATTGTACTTTTAATCGCATAACCATCAATTCCATATATCAACCAAAAACCAGCTCCAGCAAAAGTAATTAAGGTGAAAAAGGCGGTGATATAAGTGATATTACGTGAACGTAGATGTAATTCACCTAGCATGCGCATTTGGAGATAAGTCGCGCCTTGGGTAATTATCATCGTAATAGAAATAATGCCTGCTAATAAGCCATAAGGATTGAGTAAACCAAAGAAAGTCCCGGTATAATGCAAATACAATAGGTCATTAACTGTAAAAGGAACGCCCTGTAGCAAATTACCAAAAGCAACACCAATGATCAACGGAGGAACAAAGCTACCAATAAATATGCCACGATCCCACATATTGCGCCATTTGGAATTTTCAAGCTTAGAACGATAATCAAAACCTACCGGTCTGAAAAATAGTGCAGCCAAGACTAATATCATGGCAACATAAAAAGCTGAGAATGCCGCAGCGTAAACCATCGGCCAAGCCGCAAATAGTGCACCACCAGCAGTTACTAACCAAACCTGATTACCATCCCAATGAGGTGCGATTGAATTGATCATGATCCGACGCTCAGTATCAGTTTTTCCCATAAATGGCAATAAGATACCAACACCCATATCAAAACCATCGGTCACGGCAAAACCGATCAGCAACACACCAATCAGTAGCCACCATATAAATCTTAGAACTTCATAATCAAACATGAATGGACTCCTGTTTACTAAGCGTCTTGGGCTGAAATATTTTGTTGCTCATAATGATAACGACCTGTTTTAAGACTACTCGGCCCTTTACGTGCAAATTTGAACATTAGGAACAATTCAATAACCAAGAACAAAGTATACAGACCACATATTAGCCCCATCGAGAAAAGTAGATCTGCACTACTTAATGATGAATGTGCAACCGCTGTCGGTAAAATTTCACCAATTGCCCACGGTTGACGACCATATTCAGCAACAAACCAACCTGCTTCAACGGCAATCCATGGTAATGGAATACCAAACATGGCTAAACGTAAAAGCCATTTTTTCTCACCAATGCGGTTACGAATAACAGACCAGAATGATAAAGCAAAAATAAGTAACATTAAGAAACCGCAAGCCACCATAATGCGAAATGCCCAGAATAGAGGCCCGACTTTAGGAATACTATCTTTAGCGGCCGCTTTAATATGTTCTTCGCTGGCATCAATAACATTAGGTGTATAGCGCTTTAACAACAACCCATAACCAAGATCTTTTTTATTCGCATCAAATGCTTTTCGTATAGCAGGATCATTATCACCAGCTTGTAATTTTTTTAACAGAGCATAGGCATTCATACCATTGCGGATACGAACTTCATATTGCGCCATTAAATCTTTTAAACCCAAAACCGGGGTATCAATAGAACGGGTAGTGATAATTCCCATTAACCATGGAATTTCTACTGCGAATTCATTTTTCATTTTTTCGCTATTTGGCACAGCAATAAGATTAAATGAAGCCGGCGGCGGTTGGGTTTCCCATTCAGCTTCAATGGCGGCTAACTTGCTCTTCTGAACATCACCCATTTCATAGCCAGATTCATCACCCAAAACAATAACAGATAGTACTGAAGCAATACCAAAGCTTGCCGCTATTGTGAAAGAGCGTTTAGCAAAAGGTCGATCACGGCCTCTAAGTAAGTAATAAGCACTGATGCCTAAGACGAACATGGCACCTGTACAATAGCCTGCGGCAACGGTATGAACAAATTTAACTTGTGCCACGGGATTTAAAACTAATTCTGAAAAACTGAGCATTTCCATCCGCATGCTTTCAAAGTTAAAATCAGACGCAATCGGGTTTTGCATCCAACCATTAGCAACTAAGATCCACAGCGCAGAGAAATTAGAACCTAACGCAACCAGCCATGTGCTAGCTAAATGTTGGGTTTTACTTAAACGATCCCAGCCAAAAAGAAATAAACCAAAAAATGTTGACTCCAGGAAGAACGCTATTAATCCTTCAATTGCCAATGGCGCACCAAAAATATCACCAACATAATGTGAATAATATGACCAGTTAGTCCCGAATTGGAATTCCATGGTCAAACCTGTTGCAACACCTAAGGCAAAGTTAATAGCAAATAACTTACCCCAGAATTTTGTCATATCTTTATATATCTGTTTACCTGAAATGACATACACCGTTTCCATTATCGCTAGTAAAAACGACATACCAAGTGTTAATGGTACAAACAGGAAATGATACATTGCAGTTAAGGCAAACTGTAACCGGGACAGTTCGACAATATCAAGCATCTTGACTCCTTGCTCCTAACAAGCAGACACCGACTTGCGGCGACCTGACTTTCATAATGCAAAAGATGAAAGCCTCATAACTACCAGCTTTATACATCTTAAAATAACGATAAAAAATTTATCAAAATACAACAAACATCTTAATAATAGTACGCTTATATACACTTATAATAAATAGATTTAATACGATTAAGATTGAAATTTTGCGATTAAATCAACATACCGCTACATTTAAATACTGACTAAATTTGATCAACGACAATTTCATCGAAAAATAAATAAAACCTATTTTATTATTTGATTTAAATAAATTTTTATTAAATTCATCAATATATTAAAGAGCTGTTTATTGTTTTGTTCATGCCAAGAAAATAAGCAATAATTCATTTTAACCATGTACTTGTTGTTGACTTGGGAAAACTCGCCAAAACGCTATTTAAAAAACCATCAATAGGATATTTTTAATCCACATAATACCACTTTTAATATCGAAAAAATCAAGTTTACCAGCATTACTCACGGCCTAAACATAAAAAAGCCACTATCTATGAGTGGCTTTTACTAATCATAGTCGAAATCAAGTTATTTACTAGTCACTAATTGCTTAACGGCTTCACCAATCTCAGCTAAGCTACGGACAGTTTTTACACCTGCTGCTTCTAATGCAGCAAACTTTTCATCCGCAGTACCTTTGCCACCAGCAATGATGGCGCCAGCATGCCCCATACGCTTACCTTTTGGTGCTGTTACGCCTGCAATATAAGCAACGACCGGTTTTGTTATATGTTGTTTAATATAAGTGGCCGCTTCTTCCTCCGCTGTACCACCAATTTCACCAATCATAACGATAGCTTCAGTTTGGGGATCTGCCTGGAATAGTTTCAATATATCAATAAAATTTGAACAAGGAATAGGATCACCACCAATACCAACACAAGTAGATTGCCCTAATCCTGCATCAGTTGTCTGCTTAACTGCTTCATAAGTTAATGTACCAGAGCGCGATACAATACCTACTTTACCCGGTTTATGAATATGTCCAGGTTGGATACCAATCTTACATTCACCCGGGGTAATAATACCTGGACAGTTCGGTCCTATCATTTTTACCCCAGTTTCATCTAGCTTTGCTTTCACCGTTAGCATATCTAACGTGGGGATCCCTTCGGTAATGGTAATAATCAGTTTGATACCACTATTGATAGCTTCAAGAATCGAATCTTTACAAAATGGAGCAGGAACATAAATAACCGATGCGGTTGCACCTGTTGCTTGTACAGCTTCACGGACTGTATTGAAAACAGGTAATCCTAAATGTGTTGTTCCACCTTTACCTGGCGTTACACCACCGACCATTTTTGTCCCATAAGCAATTGCCTGCTCTGAATGAAAAGTTCCTTGGCTACCTGTAAATCCCTGGCAGATAACTTTAGTATTTTTATCAATTAAAATAGACATTACTTATTTAACCTCCGCTGCTGCTACTGCTTTTTCTGCCGCATCGGTCAAGCTGGTTGCATCAGTAATTTTTAGGCCACTATCCGCTAACTTTTGCGCACCAAGCTCAGCATTATTGCCTTCAAGACAAACAATGACCGGGACTGTTACCCCACTTTCTTTAACTGCTCCAATAATACCATCAGCAATCAAATCGCAGCGAACAATACCACCAAAAATATTGACCAAAACAGCTCTAACATTTTCATCAGATAAGATAATTTTAAATGCTTCTACTACACGTTCTTTAGTTGCCCCACCACCCACATCAAGAAAATTAGCTGGAGCAGCGCCATGTAACTTCAGAATGTCCATGGTTCCCATAGCTAAACCGGCACCATTAACCATACAACCAATATTGCCATCTAAAGCAACATAGTTTAATTCCCACTCCGACGCATGGGCTTCACGGGGATCTTCCTGAGAAATATCACGCATCTCCTTTAATTCTACTTGGCGGTATAGTGCATTGCTATCCACACTAAGCTTGCCATCCAGACAGATTAAATCCCCTTGCTTAGTTATCACGAGAGGATTAATCTCGATTAAAGCCAGATCACGCTCGAGAAAAATTGTCGCTAATCCGATAAATATTTGGGTAAACTGCTGGACTTGTTTGCCGCTCAAACCTAGCTTGAAAGCAAGCTCGCGTCCTTGATAAGGCATAGGGCCGGTTAATGGATCAATAATAGCCTTATGAATAAGTTCTGGTGTCTCTGCTGCAACTTTTTCAATTTCGACCCCACCTTCAGTCGATGTCATAAAGACAATTCGACGAGAGGCGCGATCTATCACCGCACCTAAATAAAGCTCTTTATCAATATCCGTTGCTTCTTCTACCAAAATTTGATTAACGGGCTGTCCATGGGAATCGGTTTGGTAAGTCACTAAGCGTTTTCCTAACCACTTTTCAGCAAATAACCGGATTTCGTCGCGATTATTAACAACTTTTACACCACCCGCTTTGCCTCGACCACCAGCATGTACCTGACACTTTACAACCCAAGGACTATTACCCAATTTTGTTGTTGCTTCTTCTGCCCCTTTTGCTGTTTTACAAGCATAACCTGTCGGTACTGGCAAACCATAATGCGCAAGCAGTTGTTTTGCCTGATATTCGTGTAAGTTCATGATGCACTACCCATAATTTAGCCTAACAGAAAGTTAACAATTCTCTATATATTTTTATTTAAACATTGGTCAATAAAAAATTAACCAAGCTTTGCTCCAGACTGAGTAAATAACTTCACTCTAAATTGGTTATCTAGACGTCTAACAATAAACGAGCCGAATCTTCCAACATGTCCTTTATTGTCACCAAGAAGCTAACAGACTCACGTCCATCAATTAAACGGTGATCATAAGAAAGTGCTAAATACATCATTGGCAAGATTTCGATTTTACCATCAACGGCAATCGGCCGATCTTTGATTGCGTGCATACCTAAAATTGCACTTTGCGGCGGATTAACGATCGGAGTTGACATTAAAGAGCCAAAAACACCACCGTTAGTAATAGTGAAGTTTCCACCGGTCAATTCTTCAACCGTTAATTTGCCGTCACGCCCCTTAACTGCCAACTCTTTAATACGCTTTTCAATTTCTGCCATGCTAAGCGCATCTGCATCACGTAATACTGGTGTAACTAAACCTCTAGGTGTGGAAACAGCAATACTAATATCAAAATAACTATGATAAAGCACATCTGAACCATCAATCGATGCGTTCACTTCAGGATAACGCTTTAAGGCTTCAACAACTGCTTTCACATAAAAAGACATAAAACCCAAACGCACACCATGCCGCTTTTCAAAGCTTTCACCATAATGTTTACGCAAATCAAAAACAGGCTTCATGTTAACTTCATTAAAGGTAGTCAACATGGCAGTATTATTTGTTGCCTCCAGTAAACGCTCTGCTATATGCTTACGCAAACGCGTCATTGGTACCCGTTTTTCACTTCGATGAGAAGAAGTTGATGATGGCGTTGTAGGTGCTTCATTCTGTTGCTTAATCGGTCTATTTTCGCTTGCTGTTGATTGGTTTTTAATATATTTCTCAACATCATCACGCGTTATACGCCCACCTACGCCGCTACCTTTGATATTGCTCGGATTTAAATCATGTTCTGCAATTAAACGACGGACAGCCGGTGTTAGTGCACTATGACTCTCTTCCACAAAGCTAGCAGTCTGGCGTTTCGCTGGCGCTGACTCAGTAGTCTCTTTTACCTCAGCAGAAATCCCGATACTATCACTAAGATGTATGCGACCCAATAGCTGTTTTGATAAAACAGTAGCTCCCTCTTCTTCTAAAATTGATTCCAGAATACCTGAATCTGCTGCTGGTACTTCCAGTACAACTTTATCCGTTTCAATTTCCACTAACACTTCATCACGCTCTACCCGATCACCTGGTTTCTTGTGCCAAGTTGCAACTGTAGCATCTGCAACAGATTCAGGAAGATCAGGAACAAAAATTTCTATGTTACTCATTTTCTATCCTTTAATTTATTTTTAGTGCATCATCAACCAATGCTTTTTGCTGTTCTTGATGAACAGACGCGTAGCCTACGGCTGGTGAAGCAGATGCGGGGCGTCCCGCATAACTTAATAATGAACCTTTTGGAATTGCTTCCCGAATATTATGCTGACTACAGTACCATGCCCCCTGATTGAGAGGTTCCTCTTGACACCAGACAAAAACGCGAACATGCGCATAAGGCTTGAGCGTAGTTTCTAAATCTTTCTGGGGAAATGGATATAATTGTTCAATACGAACGATAGCGATATTTTTTTGTTTGTTTTCACGACGTTGTTCAAGTAGATCATAATAAACTTTACCTGAACATAAAACGACACGTTTGACCTTTTTCGCATCTATGGGATCAATTTCATTAATTATCGGCTGGAATTCACCATTTGCTAACTCCTCCAAACTAGAAACCGCAAGAGGATGACGCAGTAATGATTTGGGTGACATAACAATCAATGGACGTCGCATATTACGAAGTATTTGACGACGGAGCATATGATAGACCTGAGCTGGAGTAGACGGAACACAGACTTGCATATTTTGTTCCGCACATAATTGTAAATAACGCTCTAAACGGGCTGAGGAGTGCTCCGGACCTTGTCCTTCATAACCATGGGGTAACAGCATCACCAATCCACACAATCGCCCCCATTTCTGTTCACCAGAACTAATAAACTGATCGATAACTACTTGCGCCACATTAGCAAAATCACCAAACTGAGCTTCCCAAATAGTCAAAACCCGTGGCTCGGCTGATGCATAACCATATTCAAAAGCAAGTACTGCTTCTTCAGACAAAACGGAATCCCAGACGTCAAATATTCCTTGATTTTCACGTATATTAGCCAGAGGGACATAAACTGAACCATTAGTTTGATTATGAATAACGGCATGACGATGAAAAAAAGTACCTCGGCCGGCATCTTCACCTGATAAACGAACTTGTCTCCCTTCATCAACTAATGTTGCATAAGCCAAAGTTTCTGCTGCACCCCAATCAAGCAATTTTTTACCGTTCGCCATTGCCAGGCGATCACTGTAAATTTTTTCAACCCGAGGCTGCATGACAATCTCTGCCGGAATAGTACTTAAACGTTTAGCTAAGTCTTGTAGTCGTTTCTTTTTAACTTTAGCAGGGTAAGCATCATGCCATTCATGATTTAAATAGGGTTTCCAGACCGAATAGTCAGTTCCCATTGGACGCCATTCATCAACGACACAATCACCGTGATCTAACTTATCACGGTAAAGATTAACCATTTCTGTTACTTCATCGCTAGAAACTGTCTTTTCCGCTATCAATTTATCCGCATAAATTTTACGCGGTGTCGCATGTTTTTTAATTTTTTGATACATAATTGGTTGGGTAGCACTCGGCTCATCCACCTCATTATGACCATGGCGACGATAGCAAACTAAATCAATGACCACATCGCGTTTAAATTTATTGCGAAAATCTAATGCCAATCGAGTAACAAAAGCAACCGCTTCTGGATCATCGGCATTAACATGAAAAATAGGTGATTGCACCATTTTCATGATATCAGTGCAATATTGTGTTGAACGTGCATCTTTAGGATTGGATGTGGTAAAACCTATCTGATTATTAACCACGATCCGCACTGTACCGCCAACCTCATAACCACGAGCCTGAGACATGTTCAGCATTTCCTGAACGACTCCCTGGCCTGTTACCGCTGCATCACCATGGATAGTAATAGGCAGTACCATATTACTACAACCTTCATCTAAACGATCACGACGAGCACGGACAGAACCGATGACTACTGGACTAACTATTTCTAAATGTGATGGATTAAAAGCTAAAGCTAAATGAACCAAAGCACCTTCTGTTTTAAAATCAGAAGAAAAGCCCTGATGATATTTAACATCACCAGTACCTAAATGATCTTTATGCTTACCTGCAAACTCATCAAACAGCTCTTTTGGTTGCTTACCTAAAATGTTAACTAAAACATTTAATCGCCCACGGTGCGCCATTCCCAATACGACTTCACGCGTATCCTGTTGACCTGCATAACGGATCAAATCTTTTAACATGGGAATGAGCGAATCACCTCCTTCAAGGGAAAAACGTTTTGCACCAGGAAATTTTGCCCCAAGATAACGCTCTAATCCTTCAGCTGCAGTTAATTCTGATAAGAAGCGGATCTTTTCTTGTTTGCTAAATTGTTGACTAACCGTTGTTGCCAGTTCTAGGCGCTGTTGGATCCAACGTTTTTCTCCAGTATTAGTAATATGCATGTATTCGGCACCAATTGAAGCGCAATAAATACGCTTCAGTGCAGTATACAGCTCACTTAATTTCATTGTTTCCTGCCCAATAGCAAAAGAACCAACATTGAACGTTTTTTCAAAATCAGCATCGGTTAAATCATGAAATGCAGGATCTAAATCAGGTACAGTTTCTTGTTTCCAAAGCTCTAATGGATCAAGATTTGCATTTTGATGTCCTCTAAAACGAAATGCGTTTATTAATTGGAGGACTTTAACTTGCTTCGCATCCAAAGACGGATCACTAACCGAAGTTTGATAACGTGTAGAATCTTTCGCCAATGAACGAAAATATTCACGTGTTTGAGAATAGGAGTATTCACCGTTGGAGCTTGCACCTGGTAGTTTATTAAAAAAGTCTCGCCAGTCTGCATTAACGGAATTAGGGTCAATTAAGTAGTCTTCATAAAGCTGTTCGATATAAGACTGATTTGCACCAGCTAGAAAACTTGAATCTAGCCAGTCCTTCATTACGCCGTTGTGCATTGTGATCCCTTAAGCTTATAGGCTTTAGTTTTCGTCGTAGTTAACAGTACCGCTTTTTATATAGACGGTTTCAATAAAGATTCTTTGAACGTGTTCTATGCACGATTATTAATAAAGGAGCGCTTAATTAAATTCCCCTTATTTAAAAGAACCTTTAAAAACCGCAACCGGTTTTTAAAGGCTCCTTCTGTAATTTACCACACAAAATAAATATCAATTTTAAATAATAGTTTTCCATTTTTTATTTCCCGTAATATTTCGATTACGGGAATTTTTGCCAAAACTATGCACTACGCTTTAATAACATCGATTTAATGTGCCCAATAGCTTTAGTTGGATTTAAACCTTTTGGACAAACACTGACACAATTCATAATGCTATGACAGCGAAATACACTAAAAGCGTCATTTAAATTATCTAATCTGTTATCGGTTTCGGTATCCCGACTATCTATTAAAAAACGATAAGCAGCTAATAAACCGGCAGGACCAATAAATTTATCCGGATTCCACCAAAATGATGGGCATGAGGTTGAACAGCAAGCACAAAGAATACACTCATATAAGCCATCCAATTTTTCTCGTTGTGCAGGAGTCTGTAAATACTCACGAGCTGGTGAATCCTTACCATCATTGATAAGGTAAGGACGAATTTTTTCATATTGAGTATAAAATTGAGCCATATCAACAATTAAATCTCGAACAACCGGTAAGCCTGGCAATGGGCGCACAACAACCTTTTTTTTATCACGACACAAAGCTGACAATGGAGTAATGCAGGCCAAACCATTTTTACCATTCATATTTAATCCATCAGAACCACAAACGCCTTCACGACAAGAACGACGAAATGCTAAAGTAGAATCTTTTTCTTTTAGTTGGATTAAAGCATCCAGCAACATCATGTCACGCCCTTTAGCGATCTCCAAACTGTAGTCTTGCATACGTGGCATATTATCGACGTCTGGGTTGTAACGATAAATGGAAAATTCAATTTTCATAATCTACTTTCTCCGCAACACTATTAACGCCACGCATTAATAAGTACGTATTTTAGGTGGGAAGGGATCACGTAACTCAGGTTGCATATTGACTGCTCGGCGAGTCATAGTTTCAGACTGTGGTAAATATAGCGTATGACATAACCAATTTGTATCATCACGATCAGGGTGGTCAAAACGACTATGTGCTCCCCGACTTTCAGTACGAAAATTTGCCGCCTCTGCCGTTGCAAACGCTGTTTCTACCAAATTATCCAGCTCTAAACATTCAATGCGTTGGGTATTAAATTCGCGTGAAGTATCATCCAAACGGGCATTTTTCAAACGTTCACGAATTACCTTTAATTCTTCTAAGCCCTTAGCCATCGCATCGCCTTCACGAAAAACGGAAAAATTATGTTGCATACAGGCTTGTAATGCTTTGCGAATTTCTACCGGATCTTCACCGCTTTGTGTATTATCCCAGCGATTTAAACGCATTAAGGCCGCATCAATATCAGATTCACTTGCATCCCGCATTGAGCCTTGTTCCAGTAAAGATTCTTTCAGATGTAAACCGGCAGAACGCCCGAATACCACCAAATCAAGCAATGAATTTCCGCCCAAACGGTTTGCTCCATGAACGGAAACACAAGCTATTTCACCAACAGCAAATAATCCCGGGATCACAACATCTTCACCTTTTTCATTAATCATCAATGCCTGTCCGGTTACTTTAGTTGGGATCCCACCCATCATATAATGACAAGTAGGGATAACAGGAATCGGTTCTTTAACCGGATCAACATGAGCAAAAGTCCTGGATAATTCGAGAATACCGGGTAATCGTGATTCCAACACTTCTTTACCTAAATGATCCAGTTTTAATTTAACATGTGGTCCCCAGGAGCCATCACATCCCCTTCCTTCACGGATCTCTATCATAATTGAGCGAGCAACAACATCGCGGCCAGCCAAATCTTTTGCATTAGGCGCATAACGCTCCATAAAGCGCTCGCCATCTTTATTAAGTAAATAGCCGCCCTCTCCCCGACATCCCTCTGTCACTAATACACCCGCACCAGCAATTCCAGTTGGATGAAATTGCCACATTTCCATATCCTGCAATGGCACACCTGCCCTGACGGCCATGCCAACACCGTCACCGGTATTAATATGGGCATTAGTTGTTGATTGATAAATTCTTCCCGCTCCACCTGTCGCAAGAATAGTAGCTTTAGCTTTAAAGTAAACAACCTCACCGGATTCCATACATAATGCGGTACAACCGACTATGTCACCATTCTGATTTTTAACTAAGTCAAGTGAATACCATTCGGAGAAAATCGTAGTATGGTTTTTTAAATTCTGTTGATAAAGAGTATGCAAAAGGGCATGGCCAGTTCTATCCGCCGCCGCCGCGGTGCGAGCGGCTTGCTCACCACCAAAATTTTTTGACTGGCCACCAAATGGACGTTGATAAATACGACCGTCGTCTAAACGTGAAAATGGTAACCCCATATGATCAAGTTCTAGTATGGCCTCAGGTCCGGTTTTGCACATGTATTCGATGGCATTTTGATCACCTATATAATCAGAGCCCTTGACAGTATCATACATATGCCATTGCCAATCATCTTCATGCGTATTACCTAACGCAACGGTGATCCCGCCCTGAGCAGATACGGTGTGTGAACGTGTCGGGAAAACTTTAGAAATTAATGCACATGACAAACCTAACTGAGAAATTTGCAACGCAGCTCGCATCCCAGCCCCACCAGCACCAATAACAACGGCATCAAACTCTCTTACTGGTAATTTCATTTACGCTCCCCACACCACTATTGTTCCATAAATTAAATAAGTCATTAATATAACAATAAAAAATAGTTGTAATGATAATCGCAAGGCGATTGACTTAACATAATCGGTTAATACTTGCCATAAACCTATCCAGGCATGCATTAATATGGAAATGAGCGTTAAAATAGTAAAAATTTTTGTTATTGGAAAAGCAAAAAAAGTCCGCCAAACAGTATAATTTAAATCAGTTGTGACTATAAAACTAACAATATAAAAAGTATAAAGGGCAATAATAATGGCAGACGCACGAAGTAGTAGCCAATCTTGTGTGCCAGTGCGGCCTAATGTTGATGCATTAACTACCATACAAAAACCCCCGCTAAGATCGACAAAATAGCGGTGATAATAAACGCAACTATCGCTGAAATACGTCCCACAGACAAACTCTCATCGATAAAACCAAAATCCATTAACATATGACGAATACCGCCACAAATATGATATATTAGTGCAGTCAAGACACCCCAAATAATGAATTTTATAAAAAAGCTACCCATAATTTCAGTAGCATATTGAAAGCCTTCCAGTGAAGAAAGCGATAATCCCAGCAGCCATAACAAAATACCGACCGCAATAAAAGTAATAACGCCAGAGACACGATGTAAAATCGAAGCTATTGCAGTAATCGAAAAATGAATTGTCTGCAATTGAAGATTGATAGGTCTTTGTTTTTTCACAATTTATGTCCAAACAGCTCTTTATTGTTTTACTACCTCCGGACCTGGAGCAGAAATAAAACAGCGATCGTGGTAACAAAGCACAACTCAGCTTATAAATTAATCCCTAACATATTGGCAAAAGTTGTTACTCATTAACGCTGGGTACTCCTACCACAAGGTAATCCGGAGACCTCATTTGCAGTATATGACCTTCACATGCTCATTACAATTACAACACATTATGTTTAGAGGGATTTAGCTTGAACAGTGAGTGTGATCACGATTTAAACATCGGTCATTAAATTGATAATGTAATTTGACAAGAAAAAAACATTTATCTTACATATGATTAAGTTGAATTAATTAGTAATTATCGCCACACAAAAGAAGAAATTATGTAAAATAAAAATGCTAGATTGTTATCCATAAAAAACTAATGTTATTGTTGGTATAATTTAAAATATATAAGGAACAGAATAGATTATGAATTGTTAATAAAAAATTTTATTAGATAAAAACTTCGTTAAAAACATGATTCAAGCCTTTTAATAAATAAAATATCATGCAATTTCTAAGCGTTTTATCATGCTTTCATGGTTGTCAGAAATTGCGTTTTAGCGCTAAGGAAACCCGTAATGGCAGGCAAAGAAAAAAAGACTATAGAATTAGTCGATAAAGATGCAGAAAAAATTGAGCTTGAAGTACTAAACCCTACACTTGGGATCGATGTAATTGATGTCCGACGATTAGGCTCCAAAGGTTATTTTACCTATGATCCTGGCTTTACCTCAACCGCATCCTGCGAGTCTAAAATTACCTATATAGATGGAGATAAAGGTATTCTTTTGCACCGCGGATATCCTATTGATCACTTGGCTACCAATTCTACTTATTTAGAAGTTTGTTATATACTACTTTACGGTGAAAAACCTTCACAAAACGACTATGATAACTTTAAAAAAATTGTCACTGAACATACAATGATCCACGATCAAATTACTCGGCTTTTGCTAGGTTTCCGTCGTGATTCTCATCCAATGGCAATCCTTTGTGGTGTAACCGGCGCACTAGCGGCTTTCTATCACGACTCATTGGATGTTAATAATCCGCGTCATCGTGAAATAGCGGCATTTAGATTACTATCAAAAATGCCTACCGTTGCAGCAATGTGTTATAAATACTCTATTGGTCAACCTTTTATTTACCCACAAAATTCCCTCTCTTATTCTGCGAATTTCCTTCATATGATGTTTGCTACACCTTGTGAAAAATATCAGGTTAATCCGATCATCGAACGGGCCATGGATCGCATTTTTATTCTGCATGCTGATCATGAACAAAATGCATCAACTTCAACAGTAAGAACTGCTGGTTCTTCTGGCGCTAACCCATTTGCTTGTATTGCTGCTGGAATCGCCTCTCTTTGGGGGCCGGCTCACGGTGGTGCCAATGAAGCCTGTTTACGCATGCTAGAAGAGATTCAAACTGTCGAAAATATTCCTAAATTTATCAAACGGGCAAAAGACAAAGATGATCCCTTCCGTTTAATGGGATTTGGCCATCGGGTTTATAAAAATTATGATCCCCGCGCAACTGTGATGAAACAGACCTGCGATGAAGTACTTAAAGAACTTAAATTAAATGATAATATATTAGAAGTCGCCAAGCAGTTAGAACATATAGCCCTAAATGACCCCTATTTTATTGAGAAAAAACTTTATCCCAATGTGGATTTCTATTCTGGCATCATTTTAAAAGCAATAGGGATCCCAACAACCATGTTTACGGTTATTTTTACTATTGCTCGTACAATTGGTTGGATTGCTCACTGGAACGAAATGCATGATGAAGAATTAAAAATAGCACGTCCCCGTCAATTATATACCGGCTATAAACAAAGAGATTTTCATAGCGATTTAACCAAAAAATAGTTAATTATTATTGATAAATAAACTGTGTCTTACTATTTTATTTTGCATAAAGAATCATCATATAGAATACAAGACACAGTTTAGCGATAACCCTTGGTTTTAATACTTTTTAGCTGGCTTGGTGTTTATCTTTATAAAAATTAGGCAGGATTGGCTATATCGATAAAAGTCACCTCAAATCCATAATCTTTTTGCAGCCATTCACCTAACATTTTAACGCCAAATCGCTCCGTTGCATGATGACCTGCGGCATAAAAATGGATCCCCATTTCTCTGGCGATATGGATTGTTTGTTCAGAAACTTCACCTGTCACAAAAGCATCAACACCTGCCTCGGCTGCTTGTTGAATAAAATTTTGTCCGCCCCCTGTACACCAGGCAATGGTACTGATCTCTTTTTGGCCATTATCACCACAATACAAGGGTTGACGAGCTAACTTATTGGTTAAACGCGACATTAAATCATCAGCCGTTATCGATTGAGCAAAACTACCCATTGGCAATAAAGGCGAAATAAGCTTTTCAAACCGAACCCCCATGATATTCCCCAACTGCGCGTTATTACCCAAAATGGGATGGGCATCAAGGGGCAAATGATAACCATAAAGGTTAATATCATTACAAAGCAATGTTTTTAATCGATTACGCTTCATATTAAGAATAACGGCGGCTTCATTTTTCCAAAAATAACCATGATGAACAATAATCGCATCTGCAGCTAATTTTACCGCTTCATCAAGTAACGCTTGCGATGCAGTCACACCAGTCACGATTTTTTTTACCTCCGATCGCCCTTCCACCTGAAGCCCATTGGGCGCATAGTCTTGATATTCATAAATATTCAAGTGCGTATTGATTAGTTGTTCTAATTCAATATTCTGCATTACTTACTATCCTATTTGTAAAGCTGATTCATTTTATTAAATATTAAACTTAAAAATATGTTTCATAGCGGCTTAAAACAAAAACGCCCTATCACAACAAGTAATAGGACGTTTTATTTTTTTAATCAATTAATTACTTCATCGATTCAGTATCTTCAGCGCTGGCCAACCAAACGGATTTATCACTAGTCTTTAGCCACATGCGGTGTAGGTAACTATAAAAGCGGCTACGATCATGTCGAAAAATCATGATAGGAAAAGCCACAATGCCTAATAATACAACACCAACACGACGCAAGAGAACTTGATGCCAAGGGTATTGACGATACTCAGACATAAAGATCCTCTTTATAAAGTTATCAATTGATATAAACAATTGAGATATATTATGTAATGAATGAAAATTTTATCTGATAAAAACCAGCATTACTACTCATCAGACCACTTTTTTGCTGTTTTTGCCAGCACTTTTCTTTATATCGTAATTTATTTGTTTATTAAACAATAAAAAAGCAGCCATTATTACAATAAATAAACATTATATTAACTGTGGTTTGTTTATTGTAATAAAAAATAGCGATAAGAGTAATAACAGACAAACTATTATATTGGTATTTTTACACTATGAGCAGACTTTTTATCAGATTCTTTGCATTGAAAGACTTAAGCTCAGTACATTAAAATCATGAGGAGACAAACTGTGTCCATCTTTTCTATCACAGGGATCATTCTAATTGGAATATTATTTCTCTATTTGATTTATGCGCTTATTCATGCGGAGGATTTTTAAATGGTAAGTAGTGCATTATTAGTTGCCAGTTTTTTAATTCTCCTGCTTGTTATCGCTACATTTGTAGGAAATTATATCGCTTTATTGATTGAAAGTGATTTACCGATCTGGGTTTTCAAAATAGAATCCGGCTTATGGAGTTGCTGTCGGTTGCGCAAACCCGGCGGTGAAATACATGAAATGAATTGGCGACAATACGTTACTGCGCTGCTGCTGTTTAACGTTATTGATAGCGTATTTCTCTTTCTGCTATTAATCAATCAATACAATCTACCGCTCAATCCACAAAAGTTTGTCAATCTAAATTGGGATCTTGCACTTAATACCGCAATTAGTTTTATCACCAATACTAATTAGCAAGCCTATAGTGGAGAACACACCTTAAGTTATTTTAGTCAAATGACGGGATTAACGGTACAGAATTTCTTATCTGCTGCTACCGGTATTGCAGTAGCTTTTGCGCTGATCCGCGCCTTTGCCCGCCAAGGGGTAAAAACGCTGGGCAATGCCTGGATAGATATTGCTTGTATTACACTCTATCTTTTACTACCACTGGCGATTATTTTTGCCTTATTTTTTGTCAGCCAAGGTGTGTTACAAAATTTTTCACCGTATCTAGTGGTAGAAACATTACAAAACCAAAACCAAATTATCCCAATGGGACCCGTCGCTTCGCAGGAATCAATCAAATTATTAGGTACTCATGGCGGCGGATTTTTTGCCACCAATTCAGCACACCCTTTCGAAAATCCTACCGCGTTAACCAATTTTAGCCAAATGATTGCCATTCTTTTAATTCCCACTGCACTCTGTTTTGCATTTGGCCGCGTGGTCGGTGATAGTCGGCAAAGTACAACATTAATTTGGACAATGGGGATCATTTTCACTCTTGCTATCGCTATCGTTGTTTACGCAGAAATGCAAGGTAACCCACAATTAATGCTTTCAGGTGCTAACAGTAATATTAATCTGGAAGGTAAAGAAAGTCGCTTTGGGATTTTAAATTCGGCACTCTATGCTGTCATCACAATAGCAACCTCCTGCGGTGCAGTAAACGCCATGCATGATTCTTTTACTCCATTGGGAGGGATGATACCAATGTGGCTTATCCAACTTGGTGAGGTGGTATTTGGTGGCGTAGGTTCCGGGTTATATGGCATGCTACTATTTGTTATGCTAGCCGTTTTCCTGGCGGGTTTAATGATAGGTCGAGCACCTGAATATCTGGGGGAAAAAATCGAAATTCAGGAAATGAAATTAACCGCTATCGCTATTTTAATCACCCCGCTTTTAACAGTGCTAGGAACAACACTGGCGCTTTTTACCGAAGCAGGACGCAGTGCTATTTTAAATCCTGGCGCTCACGGCTTTAGTGAAGTTCTTTATGCGTTTTCCTCAGCTGCAAATAATAATGGTAGCGCTTTTGCAGGATTAAATAGCAATAACCTATTTTATAATATTACGTTGAGTATTGTTATGTTTGTCGGTCGTTTTGGCTTAATTACTGCAGTAATGGCTATTGCGGGTATTATGGTAAGGAAAAAGCGCCAGCCTGAGAGCTTTGCCACATTACCCACTCATGGCCCACTCTTTATTGGCTTGTTAATACTAACTGTTTTCGTTATTAGTGCACTCACTTTTGTGCCTGCCCTGGCACTTGGACCAATTGCTGAACATTTACAACTTTGGCATTCCGTCCAATAAGGGAATATAAATGAACAAAAATATCAGCCTATTGTTTGATAGTAAATTGATCCACCAAGCATTATTTGACACTATAAAAAATGTGCGCCACAAATTCAGTGGCGCAATCCAGTTATATTTATCGTTTATATCGGTAGTATATTAACGACATTAATTTGGTTTTATCGATTATTCACACCTTCAGTTGACAACAGTACGCTATTTACCGGCATAATTGCGGTTTGGTTATGATTTACCGTTCTATTTGCTAATTTTGCCGAAGCATTGGCTGAAGGGTGCAGTAAAGCGCAAGCGGTTAGCCTTAAAGGTGTTAAAAAAACAAAGCATTACTACTCGTTTAGCCAGTGCCGATTATCAGGCAGCAAAAGAGAAAATTAACTCTGATCAAATAAGAAAAGGCGATATCGTACTGGTTGAAGCGGGCGAAATTATTCCTTGCGATGGTGAAGTACTTGAAGGCAGTGCCTCCGTTGATGAGAGTGCCATTACCGGTGAATCAGCCCCTGTTATTAGAGAGTCTGGCGGTGATTTTCAGTAACGGGAGGAACTCGGGTACTATCTGATTGGTTAATTATCCAATGTACGGTCAACCCTAGTGAAACTTTTCTTGATCGCATGATCTCGATGGTTGAAGGTGCTCAACGACGCAAAACACCTAATGTAATCGCCTTAATCATACTATTAACTGCATTAACGATTATTTTTCTATTAATCTGTTCAACCCTCTATCCTTTCAGTTTATTTAGCGCTGAAATCAATGGTAGCGGTAGCCCAATTTCTATTGTGGTACTGATTGCATTATTAGTTTGTTTGATCCCGACTACGATCGGCGGATTACTCTCTTCAATTGACGTTGCCGGTATGAGCCGCATGTTAGCCGCCAATGTGATCGCAACCAGTGGACGCGCTGTAGAAGCTGCCGGTGATGTCGATGTCTTATTGCTCGATAAAACAGGTACTATTACCTTAGGTAATCGCCAAGCGTCTAAATTCTTACCCATTAAAGGTGTTTCAGAGAAACAACTGGCTGATGCTGCCCAACTATCGTCACTGGCTGATGAGACACCAGAAGGACGTAGGATTGTTATCTTAGCTAAGCAATTGTTTAATTTACGTGAACGTGATCTACAGGCATTAAATGCCACTTTTGTTCCCTTTTCTGCCATGACACGTATGAGTGGCGTAAATGTGGGTGATCGAGTGATCATAAAAGGCTCAGCCGATTCTATTCGTCGTTATTTGGAAACCAGTCATGCCAGAGTCCCAACTGAAACAGAAAAATTAGTCGAAGAAGTTGTCCGTAAAGGGGAAACACCATTAGTTGTTGTTGAGAATCAACAAATTCTTGGGGTTGTCGCCTTAAAAGATATTATAAAAGGAGGCATCAAAGAACGTTTTGCTGAAATGCGCCGGATGGGAATTAAAACCGTGATGATCACCGGTGATAACTATTTGACGGCCGCAGCCATTGCCGCTGAGGCCGGTGTTGATGATTTTCTGGCCGAGGCAACCCCTGAAACTAAACTGGCATTGATCCGCCAATATCAGGCAGATGGAAGCCTGGTTGCTATGACAGGTGATGGTACTAATGATGCGCCAGCACTGGCACAAGCTGACGTTGCTGTTGCCATGAATTCTGGCACTCAAGCAGCAAAAGAAGCCGGTAATATGGTCGATCTTGACTCAAATCCGACTAAGCTTATCGAAGTCGTTCACGTTGGTAAGCAGATGTGGATGACCAGAGGCTCTCTTTCAACCTTTAGTATTGCTAATGATATTGCCAAATATTTTGCCATTATTTCTACCGCTTTTTCAGTGACCTATTCTCAGCTTAATATATTAAATATCATGCAATTACACTCGCCTTCTTCAGCGATCCTGTCAACAGTTATTTTTAATGCATTAATTATTGTGTTGCCCTGATCCCATTAGCGCTAAAAGGCGTTAGTTACCATCCGATGAGTGCAATAGCATTACTACGCCGTAATTTATGGATTTATGGATTAAGTGGTTTAGTTATACCATTTATTGGTATCAAGCTGATTTATCTACTGCTTAGCCTGTTTATTTCCTTTAAATATTAATGTGTTACGTTCTTCATTTGTGTTATTCATTTTTCTAACTATCACAACCGGAATTGTTTATCCATTATTTATCACTGGTTTATCAAATGCTTTCTTTAATTATCAAGCTAAAGGCTCATTGATTGAAAAGAATAACCGTACTATTGGTTCGGCACTGATTGGCCAATCGATTACTGATGTTAAATATTTTCATGGGCGACCGTCAGCAACGCCTGATAGCCGTTATAATGGATTAGCCTCGAGTGGCAGTAACTTGGCGGTCAATAATCCCGAATTGCAAAAACAGTTTGCTGTTCGTGCTCAACAAATTAAAATTTTCAATAATCAAAAAACGTAGCCGTTCCTGTCGATCTGATAACGGCTTCAGCCAGTGGATTAGATCCTCATATTTTACCAAGTGCAGCATATTACCAAGCAGCTAGAGTTGCTAAAGTGCGCCGACTCGCTTTACATAAAATTAGACACTTAATTGCCGATAACACCGAACGAGCTTTCTTTAGTTTCTTAGGTGAACCTGTCGTTAATGTGCTTGAACGATCTGAGAATGCAAAAATACAATAAGGTTGATAGATGGAGAGCCAGGAACCGAAACGCCCTACCTCTGAAGATTTATTGAGTATTGCCAATGAAAAAATTCGCGGCAACTTAAAGATCTTCTTCGGCGCCTACGCTGGAGTAGGAAAACCTATGCAATGCTACAAGAAGCCCAACGGCTTCGCTCTCAAGGGCTTGATGTTGTCATTAGTGTGGTAGAAACGCACAATCGATCAGAAACTGCTTCGTTATTGGAAGGTTTGCCACAACTGCCAGCAAAACGGATCCGCTACCACGGACGTAAAATTAATAGCTTTGATATTGACGGTGCTTTAGCACGTCACCCAGCCATTATTTTAATGGATGAATTAGCTTTTAGTCACCCTCATGGCAGTCGTCATCCTAAACGCTGGCAAGACGTTGAAGAGTTATTAGATGCCGGTATTGATGTTTTAACCACCATCAACGTACAACACTTAGAGAGTTTAAACGATATTGTCAGCAGTATTACCGATATTCGCGTGCGTGAAACGGTACTTGATCATATTTTTGACCAAGCCAGTGAAATTGTTTTAGTCGATTTACCACCTGACGACCTGCGCCAACGTCTGAATGAAGGAAAAGTCTATATTGCCGGGCAAGCCGAACGAGCAATTGAACATTTCTTTCGTAAAGGCAACTTAATTGCCGAGAGTTATCACTAAGACGTACCGTCGATCATGTCGATAATCAAATGCGTGAGTACCGCGATACCCAAGGTTACTCTCAAGTTTGGCATACTCACGATAATTTATTAGTTTGCATTGGTCACAACATAGGAAATGAAAAATTGGTTAGATCGGCAGCCAGACTAGCCGCTAAGCTGGGTTGTAGTTGGTTGGCATGCCGTGTATGTAAAAACCCCTAAATTACATGCCATAGCTGAGGAGAAACGACGCGCTATTCTCAAAGCACTAAAATTGGCGCAAGATTTAGGCGCAGAAACCTCAACCCTGGCTGATGCAAATGAAGAAAAAGATATTTTATATTATGCTATTAATTATAACTTATATAAAATTATTATCTTTATTAAGAAAAATAAAACATGTATAACTCTAGCCCGTAAAGTTCGCCCTGATTTTGCTGAACGCTTAGGCAAGTTAGGGCCTGATTTAGATCTGATTATCATTGCACTGGATGAAAGTACCTCATGGGAAAAAGAGACTGAACGCCGGCCGCTAAGTGACAAATGGCGAGGAAATATCCAGGGTTATCTGTTCGCCGCTCTGTTATGTATTACCATCACCCTATTTTCTAATCGCTTTTTGCTTAATTTCGATCAGGCTAATGTTGTCACTGTTTATGTATTAGCGGTTGTTATTATCGCTCTGCTGTATGGCCGAAATCCTTCTATCTTTGCTGCATTTATTAATGTTATCGGTTTCGATCTGTTTATTGTCCAGCCCCATTTTTCCTTTGTTGTTTTTGATATGCAATATTTGATAACTTTCATTGTCATGCTGGTTGTTGGTTTTTTAGTAGGTAATCTCGCTGCTGGTATGCGCTATCAAGCTAAAGTCGCTCGTTATCGTGAACAACGGACTCGCCATCTTTATGAAATGACCAAAGAGCTAAGCTGAGCTCTGAATGAAATTGATATTGCAAAAACAGGTTATCATTTCCTTTCCAATGCCTTTAAAGCAAAAGTCAGCCTGTTGCTACCCAATGATCATCAACAACTGATTCCACTTAAACTGGCTGACTATGGTCAAGTACAAATTGATCAAGTAATTGCATTATGGAGCTTTGATAAAAATCACCCAGCGGGTGCAGGAACAGATACATTACCTAGCGTGCCTTATCAATTACAACCGATTGCGACTTCAAAAGGAACTTTAGCCATATTAGCTATCGAACCACAAAATTTGCGTCAATTACTGATCCCGGAACAGCAACGACTGCTACAAACTTTTACTGGCTTGATTGCCAATGCATTTGAACGATTACAACTTGCTAGACAAGCATAATCTGCCAAACTGGATGCTGAACGCGAACAACTGAGAAACTCTTTATTGGCAGCACTTTCTCATGATTTGCGGACCCCACTCACGGTAATATTTGGCCAAACAGAAATATTGATGCTGGAATTAAGTGCTGAACATTCACCGCATACCGAAAAGGTTAACCAATTACGTCAGCAAATCCTAAGTACCTCAAGATTAGTCAATAATCTGCTAGATACGGCGCGGATCCAGTCCGGTGGCATTATACCAACTCTTACCTGGGAATCATTACAAGAAATTATCGGTAGCGCATTACGTTCTCTCGAATATGCATTAAAAAGCCACCCAACTAAAATTAATGTTCCTGCTGAGCTATTACTTTATTGCGATGCCAATTTACTCGAACGTGTGATCATTAATTTACTGGAAAACACAATTAAATACTCAGCTGAAAACTCTCCTATTGGCATTGATGCCTATCCTCAAGGTAAATATGTCCATATTGAAATTTGGGATAAAGGTATCGGCATACCAGAAAGACAGGAAGAGTTTATTTTTGATAAATTTTCTCGGGCTAAAAAAGAATCTTCCATTCCTGGTGTGGGTTTAGGTCTGGCCATTTGCCAAGCGATTATTGAGCTGCACAATGGCGAAATTTGGGCTGAGAATAACAAAAAAAGTGGAGCAACTTTCCACTTTATTTTACCTTTAAAAGAAGTTCCTACTATAGAAGAGGGAATTGAAACGGAGTGATCCAGCACAATATTTTAATCATTGAAGACGAAAAAGAGATAGGACGATTTGTCAAACTGGCATTAGAAGGTGAAAATTTTCGTGTATATGAAGCAAAAACCTATCAGCGAGGACTTACCGAGTCAGCGACCCGCAAGCCGGATTTGTTGATCCTCGATCTTGGCTTACCTGATTGGTGACGGTATTGATTTGCTCCGTGACTTACGCCAATGGGGCCATATTCCGGTATTAGTATTGTCGGCACGGGCAGATGAAACAGATAAAGTGATGGCGCTGGATGCCGGTGCAGATGACTATTTAACCAAGCCATTTGGCATCAGTGAACTACTGGCCAGAGTGAGAGTTGCCCTACGCCGCTATGCACGCAAAAATCAGCTAGACCCAATATTTCGATTTGGTGATATTAGTGTTGATTTAATCAATCGACGAGTAACGAAAAATCAGCAAGAACTCCACCTTACTCCAATTGAGTTTCGTTTGCTCAGTGAATTTATCGCTAATAGCGGCAAAGTGTTAACTCAACGTCATCTGCTACGACAAATATGGGGTCCTAACTATGTTGAACATAATCATTACTTACTTATTTATATGGGACATTTAAGGAAAAAATTGGAAGACGATCCAACTCAACCAGCACACCTACTGACTGAAACTGGAATTGGCTACCGCTTTATGCCTTAATAAAAATTAACTTTATCTTTATTATGATAATGCACTTAATTTTGCATTATCACTGCTTTTATCAATATTTAACCCAACAAATCTATTACCTTTATAGATTAACATCCTTCCGGCCCTATAGGGCAAGGGAGGTGTCAAAGGGATATTAATATAGAACCTAACCGATCTATTCTTATTTCGGATAATTAATTTAAGTTAGAATCAAATAAAGCAATTCTGGGAATTAAAATTTACCAGACAGGGAAATTTTATTATAAGAAATGAAAATCTTGTCTATGTTATATAAACATCAGTTTCCACGACAGGAACAATAAATCAATCCGCTGAACCCCTTTTATGTTTTAGCGACTAAAACTCAGCGCCATCCTTAACTTATCACTATTATTGTAATAGAAAATTTACTTTTCCATTGTTTTCCCACCACTATTTATGTTATATAATTTAAACACGAGTATAACTATAAATAAGTTTTATTTTAAATAAAGGATTATTTAAAAAATGAATTATTCAAAATGTTTATTCTTTTCACTGGTTGTATTAATACATACTGAAAATGCAGCACATGCTGACAGAAATTTTTTATGGCATAAAATAAATGAAAATTGTGTACCGGGATACATTAATAAAGACACTTATCAACCATGTAGCCTGGTTGATATCAATGAAAAAATCGCGATATACAAAGTTGATAATGATAAATATCTTTTATTACCAACTGACAAAGTAACGGGGATTGAAGATGATAAATTACAAAAAAAAATTCACCAAATTACCTTTATAACGCATGGCTGGCAAAAACATTTTTGACAGAACGACTTGGTAAGCCGATTAAGGAACCTTTTATTTCATTAACATTAAACGCCAAAAATGCTCGTAGTCAGGACCAGCTTCACATTCATATATCATGCTTATCTAATTCTGCCAATAAAAACATATCAAAAATACCAGAAAGAGAAATAAATACAAACTGGTCTAAAAAACAGATAACAATACCACCTTATTCTTTTTATTACAGAAAAATAAGTCTAAATGAATTAATGAATAGCAATCTATTTAAATCTGTAGCAGAGAAAGTTAAAAAAGAACAAGGCAAATCAGAATATACAGGAGTTGGGTTGATTAATAGAAATTCAGACACCTTCATTATTTTAGCAGGGATAGGAACAAACTCCAAAGGAGTATCTGCTGAACGGATTCAGGATCATGAATGTGAGCTTGCAGAGCAATAACATAGAATCAATAGTTATAATTATATAAACCAAGGAAATATATTTTTTATAATCTAGCAATTTTAATTATTTACTTTTTGATAAGAATAATTTCTTTGTATTAATTTTTCATTATTAACGTGAGATAAGAGCTCAAATTTAAACTGACATTTTTCTATTCATATAATTTAATTAAACATGACCCATTAATAACGAAATATAATCTCATTATTAATGCGTTAAATGACAAAAGGAAAAAACACAAGCTCTCCCGCAGAAATCAGCCATTGATAGCTAAACCTTATCAGTTTGTTATCCCCCATTTCTTTAAGAATAATATTGGTATACTCGACAATAGGCCCTCTGATATGCTGGCTGTTTTCATCATCGGTAAGCATTGTTAATGCATGAACTATTTCATAATATTTTAAACAAATAAATAATCTAAAAAAATAATATGGAAAACTTGAATTTGACATGACTAAGATATCAACTTACAAATTGATTAAACGTACTTGGATCTCAAATGGTGGCAAAATGAGATCGCTGTAACTGTACCAATCGTTTTGAGCGCTGGGGGTTCGCAATTAAAAATCTCTACCTCTATGCGCAAAAAATTTATCGTCACTACAATAAAATAAAAATTGAATTTAACACCGTTATTTTGACGGTATTTTAAATCCATTTATAAAAATAAATTTAAATGTTAATAAAAAAGAAAATTAAACATAAAATAAATTAATAGAAAAATTATTCCCCAACGCCAAAATAGTTTTTATTGATATATGCACATTGATTTAAGTTAAATATATTTAACTCAACTGAATTATCTTATCATCTATTATGATATATTAACATTTCTATTTTATTTAAAATAATTTTTCCTTTTTTACTTTCATTATTGTTCTTTTTTAATCTCATTATTATTTAAAAAATAATAAAATAAGATTGCTTTTTTTATATTTTAATGATGAGGAACAATAATGAAATGTAGACACGCAAAAAATACTGATTTAGAAAACGTCAATGATATTCTAGCGACGGCCTTTTCTGAAGAACCGGTACACAAGCTTATATTTCCAGGTCGTGACCGTGATAGTCTTATTGATGTATTACGGAATTTTTTTCGTATATACGTTAACCTTGCAAGCAGATATGGCGGCATACTTCTTACAGAAAATGATGCTGGCGCTTTGGTCTATTTTCGGCCTGAATCTATGCCAATGCCAAAAGAAGAACTCACTCAAATTGATAACCAGTTACGCAAAGTGTGTGGAGCAGACTATTCGAAAGCCGTAGCGTTTATAGACGGACTTGAGCAATATCATCCACATGCCTTTCGTCATTACTATATATCTCTTCTTGCCGTAAAACCTTCGTTCAGAGGTAAAAGCTTAGTTGATGATTTATTTAGCGAATTGAATACTATTCTCGATAAAGAAAACTTACCCTGTTACGCTGAATGCACAAGGTTTAGTACACGAACCTTAATTAGACGATGGGGGTATATTGATGCTGGTTCGCCGATAAGTATTAATGGTTTCCCTAAATTATATCCGATCATGCGTTATCCTCAGGTGGACGAGAAATAAGATTAAGTTTTACACTTAAGCTGATGGCATGTTTGGCATTAATAACTCCAAGCTTTTTTACAACATTTCCAATATGAAATTTTACAGTATAAGTACTTATATTAAGTATGGTGCCTATTTCTGAATAGGTTTTTCCAATACTGCACCAGTATAGTACTTCTGATTCACGGGGTGAAAATATAATCTTTTCGGTTGTATTTTCATTCTTATATAGTGACATTAACATTTCATGGGTATGAATTAAGAGTCCTTGAAGCTCATCTTTATTACTATTAATAAAAAAATTAATATCCTTTATTAAAAATTTATCTATATAGAGAGATAGTATCGCTAAGTTATTTAGGTGATCATGCAAAACAAAAGCATGCCCGATAATATTAAGTGTTTTGATTGGTTCAAAGACTTTTTTAACTGGCCATATGGAATTAATTTTAGTATTTTCATCCCAAGAAAAAGGCGAAACCTGATTTAATGCCTTAATAATGACCGGATCAATATCTTGAGTTTTTTTATTAAGATAGTTATTGATAAGATCATCAGATAAATCACTAATAATCATCATGTCATCTGTGTTTTTTTTATTCATCACAGCGTAGACGTAGTTTACCTTGTCATATTTCGCTAATTGTTTATCCAGATGCTGCTTGATGTAATTATTTTTTTCAGTATTCGAAAAAAAAAAAAAATTTTTTAGGCATTAAATTTGTTCTATTGTAAATCATGATGATATTTTCTTAAAATTCCTTAATGATTTATGAGATCTCTGACTTAGACTGATAGACACTGTTAGCTAAAAATCCCTGCTCAGTATCGCTTTTGGTAAAATGAATTTTTTCCCCTTGACTAACGGTAAGGGAAAATTTCTTGCAAAGAAGTTTATCAAAAACCATTTCTACCACATCACTGTTAATGTAATTTATTGTCATACTAATCGAAATTGATTTAAAAAAATAGCTTTTTCGATGAACAAGGGGTGTTTTGTGGCATTTTAGGCTTAATTTCTCGCGCCCTATCTTTTGAATAAGCATTCAATTCAATTTTTGTTAAACCTGTGAATTTCTATCAATAAGATTTGTTTAACATTTTACGATAGCAATCTGATTAATATCAGTCGTCCAATATTAGATAAAAATATCACCATAATTCCTTTGTGATAGATCTTTAATCTTTAAATAGGTTTCTTAATTCAGGATCTGTTAATCCATTGAATTTCATAATAGATTTTCTGTCCATAAAGAAACACCCCCACTGGCGTGGGGAAGACTAAAAAGGCGATTAATCCGCTTTATAATATTTTAAACAAATAAATAATCTAAAAAAATAATATGGAAAACTTGAATTTGACATGACTAAGATATCAACTTACAAATTGATTAAACGTACTTGGATCTCAAATGGTGGCAAAATGAGATCGCTGTAACTGTACCAATCGTTTTGAGCGCTGGGGGTTCGCAATTAAAAATCTCTACCTCTATGCGCAAAAAATTTATCGTCACTACAATAAAATAAAAATTGAATTTAACACCGTTATTTTGACGGTATTTTAAATCCATTTATAAAAATAAATTTAAATGTTAATAAAAAAGAAAATTAAACATAAAATAAATTAATAGAAAAATTATTCCCCAACGCCAAAATAGTTTTTATTGATATATGCACATTGATTTAAGTTAAATATATTTAACTCAACTGAATTATCTTATCATCTATTATGATATATTAACATTTCTATTTTATTTAAAATAATTTTTCCTTTTTTACTTTCATTATTGTTCTTTTTTAATCTCATTATTATTTAAAAAATAATAAAATAAGATTGCTTTTTTTATATTTTAATGATGAGGAACAATAATGAAATGTAGACACGCAAAAAATACTGATTTAGAAAACGTCAATGATATTCTAGCGACGGCCTTTTCTGAAGAACCGGTACACAAGCTTATATTTCCAGGTCGTGACCGTGATAGTCTTATTGATGTATTACGGAATTTTTTTCGTATATACGTTAACCTTGCAAGCAGATATGGCGGCATACTTCTTACAGAAAATGATGCTGGCGCTTTGGTCTATTTTCGGCCTGAATCTATGCCAATGCCAAAAGAAGAACTCACTCAAATTGATAACCAGTTACGCAAAGTGTGTGGAGCAGACTATTCGAAAGCCGTAGCGTTTATAGACGGACTTGAGCAATATCATCCACATGCCTTTCGTCATTACTATATATCTCTTCTTGCCGTAAAACCTTCGTTCAGAGGTAAAAGCTTAGTTGATGATTTATTTAGCGAATTGAATACTATTCTCGATAAAGAAAACTTACCCTGTTACGCTGAATGCACAAGGTTTAGTACACGAACCTTAATTAGACGATGGGGGTATATTGATGCTGGTTCGCCGATAAGTATTAATGGTTTCCCTAAATTATATCCAATCATGCGTTATCCTCAGGTGGACGAGAAATAAGATTAAGTTTTACACTTAAGCTGATGGCATGTTTGGCATTAATAACTCCAAGCTTTTTTACAACATTTCCAATATGAAATTTTACAGTATAAGTACTTATATTAAGTATGGTGCCTATTTCTGAATAGGTTTTTCCAATACTGCACCAGTATAGTACTTCTGATTCACGGGGTGAAAATATAATCTTTTCGGTTGTATTTTCATTCTTATATAGTGACATTAACATTTCATGGGTATGAATTAAGAGTCCTTGAAGCTCATCTTTATTACTATTAATAAAAAAATTAATATCCTTTATTAAAAATTTATCTATATAGAGAGATAGTATCGCTAAGTTATTTAGGTGATCATGCAAAACAAAAGCATGCCCGATAATATTAAGTGTTTTGATTGGTTCAAAGACTTTTTTAACTGGCCATATGGAATTAATTTTAGTATTTTCATCCCAAGAAAAAGGCGAAACCTGATTTAATGCCTTAATAATGACCGGATCAATATCTTGAGTTTTTTTATTAAGATAGTTATTGATAAGATCATCAGATAAATCACTAATAATCATCATGTCATCTGTGTTTTTTTTATTCATCACAGCGTAGACGTAGTTTACCTTGTCATATTTCGCTAATTGTTTATCCAGATGCTGCTTGATGTAATTATTTTTTTCAGTATTCGAAAAAAAAAAAATTTTTTAGGCATTAAATTTGTTCTATTGTAAATCATGATGATATTTTCTTAAAATTCCTTAATGATTTATGAGATCTCTGACTTAGACTGATAGACACTGTTAGCTAAAAATCCCTGCTCAGTATCGCTTTTGGTAAAATGAATTTTTTCCCCTTGACTAACGGTAAGGGAAAATTTCTTGCAAAGAAGTTTATCAAAAACCATTTCTACCACATCACTGTTAATGTAATTTATTGTCATACTAATCGAAATTGATTTAAAAAAATAGCTTTTTCGATGAACAAGGGGTGTTTTGTGGCATTTTAGGCTTAATTTCTCGCGCCCTATCTTTTGAATAAGCATTCAATTCAATTTTTGTTAAACCTGTGAATTTCTATCAATAAGATTTGTTTAACATTTTACGATAGCAATCTGATTAATATCAGTCGTCCAATATTAGATAAAAATATCACCATAATTCCTTTGTGATAAATCTTTAATCTTTAAATAGGTTTCTTAATTCAGGATCTGTTAATCCATTGAATTTCATAATAGATTTTCTGTCCATAAAGAAACACCCCCACTGGCGTGGGGAAGACTAAAAAGGCGATTAATCCGCTTTATAATATTTTAAACAAATAAATAATCTAAAAAAATAATATGGAAAACTTGAATTGTTTTTTGATTTTGCATTACGTTTTTATCGTTTGCTTGTATAACAGCTTCAAATTCTAATCAGATACAAAGCATTGACTATTAAAAGAGCTTATATATAAAGACCTTTAGATAAATTACTATAATGAATGGTAGCCTTATTAGCATAAACAAACCTTGATTCTTTATCTTTTATAACCCAAAAATCATTACCATGTTTCATATATGAAAGCATCAGAATGTTTAAGCGAATATCAATATCTTTATTAATCGAGAGTTTCATTCTTTTCCCTCCAGGATATATACCCTCCTCTATCACAAAAAATTTTGTTTCATTTAATTTAGTTCGAACAATCTTCACATTAAATAAAACAAAATCAGGCTATTCATTTGCCAAAAGTAAAAGATAGCTAAACTCAATATCAGATATTTTACTACTGATGACTGTGTTAGTTTCTTCTCTTTTTTGCCATGATATCAAACTTATTCCATACATTTTCGCACATATGGTTAATGCCCTGTAATTTAATAAAAATTCAAAATGTAATTTTTGATAAGCAATATAGAGGAAGATAAACAAACTAAAAATATATATACCGGAAAGATAAGTTACCTTAATCAACAACAGGAAAATACTGAAAGGACAAGGTGTTATTTAGGGGTACGAATAAGGGCTTGGTCCGAGAATGTATTTTGAACACATGATTAAACAACTCATCAGTACCGAAATTCTGAGTGGTCTTATCTCAAGAGCTGAATTATGCCCGCCTGACTACAGGCACTATGTAAGCCTAGTTTACCCAATCTGGATGGCATACTGAAACAACCACTGCTAAACGGTAAGGTCACTATCAGCCGGGATGCAGAGCCTCGGTATACCAGGTATTACCGGTAAAACCCGGGAAGATGTCAGCTACGCTCTAGGTTTTATTCACGCACAGGATCTATTTCCACAAATGGATTTAATGCGTCGTCTGGCCGCAGGTGAACTGGCTGAATTGTTAGGGGTTCTTGCGCTAAAAACGGACCAGCAAAACCGGCTATAGCAATTTCGCACAAAAGCACGCGACACTCTGCCCACACTCCCTGTCTCAGAAAAGAAAATTCTCATTCAATACAGTCGGGTAGTTAACGCCGGGCTAGCTTCATTAGCGTTTTGAATATCTTGCATTACTGACAACTCCCGCTGACTGGAGGGATGAAGATACCTTACTCGTTTTGTATGCGTTGTCATCCGCGCTTCAGCAAAATCACGCTCCGCGTCTTTATGCACGTGGCTGGTTTGCCAGACACACCCAGACAGAACAACTGGCGTTTCTTATGCCGGATACGAGCGAATGGGATACCCCATTAACCGGTACTCCACCTGCACCACCTGTCGCGCCGGACGCCACACCACCTGTATGGTGGGGACAAAGCAGTGACCGCGCTCCCTTATTACCTTCGGAGCATACATATGTCGGGAGTAATGACTGGGTTGTCGATAGTCAGCATAGCGAAAGCGGACATAAGCGGACATGCTATGCTGGCCAATGATATGCATCTTGAGCTTATGCTGCCTAATTACTGGTACCGGGCAAAAATAACATATTATACAGACAAAAGTGAAAATATCACCCTTGCTGGACTAACTCTTCCGGGATTACCGGCGACTGTTGTGGGAAGTAATGGCAGTATTACCTGGGGGCTCACAAATGCTTATGCCAGTACTTTTGATTTTATACGAACCAAGGAACCAATAACACAATGGCCAGTTCATCAAGAAATGATAAAAGTAAGAAAATTGTTGGGAGAATATGACACTGTTGTACTAAATATCCCTGTCAGTCCTTGGGGCCTGTGGTGTGGAACCAAGAAGGAAATTTGGCCATGCGTTGGGTTCTCCAGTTACCACAAGCCATTTCACTGAATTTCTTATCTTTAAACGAGGCTAATAATGTTCGTGAGGCAATCGATATTGCCAGGGCATCAGGCATGCCAGCTGTTAACATGATGCTGGCAGATAAAGAAGGACACATAGGCTGGACTCTGGCAGGAGGATTACCACAGCGATTGGATCCACATGAAAATTATACTTATCCACTGGATGAAAATTCTGAATGGGGAGCATCTGTACTCGCCGCTGAAAAACACCCGGATATTGTTGATCCACCTGGTGGTATTCTCTGGTCAGCCAATAACAGACAGTGTTTCGATAATAAATACCTTTATATTGGCGATGGTGGCGCAGATATTGGGGTTCGCTCCTGGGAAATAAAACGCTGCCTTAAACAGGCTGACAAAATCTCTGCCGATGTTATGAGAGCCATTCAACTAGATGATAGAGCGCCTCTTATACAAAAATGGAAAAAGATATTATTACCGTTATTAAATGAACAAATAATAGGTCATGAACTTCGTAAGGAGGCTGCGGGTTTTATTACTGAATGGCAGGATTCTGCTTGCATTGATTCTGTCGGATACCTGCTATTATCAGCATGGCGTGACATGATTTATAGTGGCATATTCAGTAAGGTTGATAAAATACTAACCGCGCAATGGCCTCAAGCCAGCTATATGAAAGCCAATACCCGTTGGGATGAAACGGTAATAACCTTAATCAAGGCTGAAAAATGGATACCTTCTCCATACAATTGTTGGGCTAATTTTCTTGTTAATCAACTGGATACCATACTGACTTACTGACCAGTGGAGGAAAAAAACTCACTGAGGCAACCTGGGGACAGAACAACAAGGTTGATATTGTTCATCCGTTTGTACATGTGTTCAGTTTTTTACGCCCCTGGTTTGCGGCACCATCGGATCCATTATCAGGTGATCATAATGTGCCCCATATTAATCGTCCTGGCTTTGCTGCATCCAGTCGGCTGGTTGTTGCTCCGACAAAAGAGGATCAAGGTACGCTAACAATGCCTGGCGGGCAAAGTGGTAATCCGATAAGTCCATGGTTCCTTGCCGGACATGATCACTGGGTAAAAGAGGAGCCACTTCCTTTGCAACCAGGAAAAACGGCCCACACGCTCGTTTTGGAACCTGGGAAGAGCTAATATTTGAGGAATCAATACTGAATATTCTATTGCAAACAATCCTGCGTCTAGTGGGTGTTGAAACAGAATGTTACTTCATTTAACTAAGAAACAATATTGATTAAAATCCTCCCCGCCCTGAAGGGCGAGGATCCCTACTAGGTTCAGACTGAAGTCTGTATCATTTCAGTGGGTTCCTGCTTAAACGGGTGGTCTAATTGCACCATCCCTCTACAGGTAAGCACGGCTTGTCCTGTCGCTAAAATATTACGAGCACTGTTGATATCTGCGCTCGCCTTATATTCGCATACCTGGCACTTATGTGCCGGTACTCCAATATTGATCATTTGGTAATACATTGAACAGCAGCAAACACCTGGCTAGTCTGAAAAGCACGCTTTATATACCCCCCGAAGGATCGGATTTTACGGTGCAACGGATAATAAACTGCTCAATCTGCAATAACTTGATTAACAATCTGGATAGCTTCCCGTTCAATCAAATTAAGATGCTCCTTACCACGAAAACTTTCACAGTAAATTTTATAAGCTTCTTCAGTACCTGATGGGCGTGCCGTGAACCAACCATAATTTGTTATTACTTTTAAACCACCAATCGCTGCGCCATTGCCTGGCGCTTTGGTTAAGCGGGCAATAATCGGATCACCGGCCAGCATATCTGCAGATACCATTTCAGCGGACAATTTAGCTAGACGTTGTTTTTGTTGATGGCTAGCTTTAGCCTGGATACGACTATAGCAAGGTTCACCAAAACGGTGAGCTAGTTCTTGATAGCGCTGCTGCGGGTTTTTCCCTGTCACCGCCGTCATTTCAGCGGCTAACAAACAGAGAATGATACCATCTTTGTCGGTCGTCCATGGCGTTCCATCAAATCGTAAGAAAGCAGCACCAGCGCTCTCTTCACCAGCAAAACCATACTTACCCTGATATAAACCATCAACAAACCATTTGAAACCAACCGGTACTTCAACTAATTCACGTCCTAAATCGACAACCACACGATCGATCATGGCACTGGAGACTAATGTTTTGCCCACCGCAACCTCTTTTTTCCATTGGGGCCGATGGAGAAAGAGATAATCGATAGCAACCGCGAGATAATGATTTGGATCCATCAATCCCGCTGACGTTATAATTCCATGACGATCATAATCCGGATCATTAGCAAAAGCTAAATCAAATTTATTACGCAAATCCAATAAGCCTTTCATCGCCCAGCGCGAAGAACAATCCATCCGAATCACACCATCATGATCTAAAGGCATAAAACTAAATGTTGGATCTATTTGTTCATTAACTAACTCTAAATCGAGTTGATAATATTCAGCAATGCGTTTCCAATAATTTATTCCGGCGCCCCCTAACGGATCCACACCTATTTTTAATCCAGCTTTTTTGATCGCAGCCATATCAATAACATCACTCAAAGCAACCACATAAGGCTCAACAAGATCTTGTTGTTGATAGTGAGGATCTTTAATAGCGACCTGATAATTGATACGTTGGATAGCTGATAATTGATCGGCAATAAATTGATTTGCCCGGCGTTCAATTTCAACCGTTAGTGCTTCATCAGCCGGCCCGCCATGGGGTGGATTATATTTGATGCCACCATCTTCTGGAGGATTATGTGAAGGCGTGTTCACAATACCATCGGCTTTTGCTTCATGCTGACGATTATAATCCAATATAGCGTGAGAAATAGCCGGTGTTGGTGTAAAACCATCGTCTTGTTGCGCGATGACTTCAACGCCATTCGCGATCAACACTTCAACAACCGTCATAAAAGCAGGTGCGGATAAAGCATGAGTATCTTTTCCCACTAAACACGGGCCAGTAATTCCATTTAATTGACGGACTTCGATGATAGCTTGGGTAATCGCTAAAATATGTTGTTCATTAAAACTATGACGACAAGCACTACCACGATGACCTGATGTACCAAATTTAACGCTATGAGCAGGATTTTTTACTTGCGGTTGTAGTGAATAATATTGTGCGACCAACTGTTCAACATTTATTAAATCACTTTGTTGGGCAGATTGCCCAGCACGTTTATGTAATGCCACTTATTTTTCTCCGCAGCAACAGCGGTACACATAGCAATAATAACTAAGTGACCAATAATATTTGTTTAAATTGTACCACATACCTTCTCAACCAATTCAACAGGAAACTTCATATCTTGCATAATTTGTTCAATCATATTGCGTTTACGATTGGTGTTGGTATTGGTAATTACCCAAAAAGACGTATCGGGTATTAGGCGAGGTTTTGTCTGCTTACCACTGGCCAATAAGGTCTGTTTATCGTTAGCAAAATAAATGCGTGTCCTTCCATGGGTTGATTCTGTTGCTGCCACAAAAGCTTGTTTATTTAAATTATATAGAGTGGATAAAATAAGCATAAAGCGATCAATCGCTTTGCTTTTAGTTGCATAATTGTTGGAAAGCAATAAATCATGCATTACTCTTGCTGCAACATGGGAAAAAACTACTTTATCTTTTTTCACTCCTGCCGTTATATTACTTACGCTGACCGAGAGTGGAATATGCGACTGACTAACGTCAAACCCTAATAGACGTCGTAATATAACCGATGCATTTTCACCAATATGCTGGGTATGACTAGCGATATAGCGGTAAAGTTCTTCGTCAACTTCAATCGTTTTCATGTTATTTCAATCTGTTTTAATTAAAATTACCTGCCAATTATAAGATATAAACTTTAAAAAAAACAATGAATATTTCAATTACTTAAGCTTAGTCTTTTAATAAAAAAGTTTTTCGTCTTGATTCTCAATGAGTATAGAAACAGCTTAATAACTTTACCTTACGATGAATAAAGATATCTTTATTGAGATCGGACATTAGTCACATTATTTATATAAATAGTAAAATATTATCGTGATACTTACCCTTTCACTCACCAACATTAACTTAAATTTTGCTACCTATCGAGTTGATAATTGTTGGTTTCTTATTATATCCATGTCATTATAATAATTATAATTAACAAAAGCTAATATGACTATGTTGCTAAATAACTGGCTAAATTATCGCATCCATCAACCGGAAAATCCTATCTCTTCTGCTGCGATTGTACTTATCCATGGCCTGTTTGGCGATCGACAAAATTTAGGCCTATTGGCACGCAATTTACAAGATTATTTCATCGTTATTCAACTCGATATTCGCAATCATGGCAACTCGCCTTGGGCGGAAACGATGCTGTATTCTGAAATGGCAACAGACGTTTTACAGCTACTAACGCATTTAAAGCAAACAAGTGTTATCGCTA
Organism: Candidatus Arsenophonus phytopathogenicus; assembly: GCF_056113345.1. Classification (NCBI taxonomy): domain Bacteria; kingdom Pseudomonadati; phylum Pseudomonadota; class Gammaproteobacteria; order Enterobacterales; family Morganellaceae; genus Arsenophonus; species Candidatus Arsenophonus phytopathogenicus. The sequence goes on along the minus strand of NZ_JBUIOB010000007.1, from coordinate 20,112 downwards.
TCGGACACTCAATAGGTGGAAAAATAGCAATGGCGATGACCGCAATAGCGCCACAACTAATAGAAAAAATTGTGGTTATTGATATTGCGCCAGTCACTTATCAAATTAATCGCCATGAAAATATATTTTCCGCTTTAGAAGCAGTAATACAAGCAGACGTAACTTCACGGCAAAACGCGGCTATTATTATGCGTAATATGATCAGTGAAGAAAGTGAAATTCAATTTTTATTAAAATCATTTGATAAAGGTAAATGGAAATTTAATTTGCCTGTCTTAAAAAAAGAATATCGTCAATGGATGAGTTGGAAAACGATTCCAGCCTGGCCGCATCCTGCTCTTTTTATTCGTGGTGGCCTTTCCGATTATATTAGCGAAGCTTATCGCAAAGATATTATTGCTCAATTTCCACAAGCTCATGGACAGATTATTATGGGATGTGGTCACTGGGTGCATGCTGAAAATCCAGCAGCTGTCATCCGAGCTATTCATCGTTTTCTCGCTATTCCAGCTGATAAACAATAAATCATCTACAATATATTATTCCTTTAATTCTTTTCATATTCATAAACTAATTTGCAACAAATAATAATTTTAATTCAGCCTAAAAATATAACTAGTCTTAAAAATAATAAAACTCTGTTTTTATTCTTTTCATAAAAAATAAACAGATAGAATAAACTTTCCAACTAATAATAAAGCCTTTTATTAATATTAAATATATTTAAATTACTTTATATTTTAATTTGTGATTATTTAATATGGATGAAAATGACCAAAAAATCCTTGAATTAATTTCTATTATCATAAGATTGAATAATAAAATAAATTTAAATGAATATAATAAAGAAATAACTCAGCATGACAATTATGTTGATTGTATAAAAAATCCAACAAAAATATCAAATTACCCTAAAGAAAAAACGCTGCCAAAAAAAAGCTATCGCGTCTGACTCTACCCTCTATTATTTATGATAACGCTAATATCCCTTATATTTTAGCGTTCTATAATGATGAGCAAGTTTTAATACAAGCTGCTGGTAATAAACCACCAGAAATTTGGCAGAAACAAGCTTTTCTTCAACAGTAGAATGGAAATTGGCTCAAAATAAATCAAAAACAATCCCGCTTTGATATTCGTTGGTTTATACCTGAATTCTTAAAGCATAAACAGACATTCATTGAAATCTTGTTTTTCGTAATACAAATACTGGCTCTATTATCACCGATTGTTATTCAAGTTATTATGGATAAGGTACTTATCCATCAAGACTTTAGCACTTTAGATGTGCTTATTTTTGCCTTAATAATCGCCGCGTTTATTGAAGTTATATTAAAAGGTTTCAGAGAATATATCTATGTCCATACCGCCAACCGTATTGATATCCGGCTCGGATTAAAACTGATTAGGCATCTATTACACTTATCACTCTCCTTTTTCAAGACCGGTCAAGTAGGCGCAATTGTTAATCGGGTTAGAGAATTAGAAACAATCCGTGAATTTTTAAACGGCAGTATGTTTACTTTCATGGTCGACGTGCTTTTTTTATTCGTCTTCATCTATGTAATGTCGATTCTATCAACGACACTAACACTCATTTTTTTGCTGTCGATCCCCTGTTATTTACTGTTAGCCTGGCGAATAACGCCAAAGATAGAAAAAGCGGCCGAAACACAATTTATGCAGGCGGCAATCAATACCTCTTTTTTAACTGAAAGCGTCGCTGGCAGTGAAACCATTAAAAGTTTGGCGGTTGAGCCACGTTTTATCCGCCGTTGGGATGCGCAAACCGCCGACATGGTTGCGAGTAACTTTCAGGCACAGCAAATAAATTCACAAGGCAGTCATATTGTCATGCTCATTAAAAAATTGACTATGGCAATCATTTTATGGATTGGGGCTGCGGAAGTACTGGCATTAAATATGACGATAGGCCAATTAATCACCTTTCAAATGATGGTCTCTCACAGTAGTCAACCATTGGGGAAATTGGTGCAATTATGGGGGGATTATATCCGTACTCGGGTTGCTATTGATAAACTAGCACAAATCATTAATTTACCAGCCGAACAACATAGTGATGGTTTGCACCCGTAATTAACCGGCAAAATCCAGTTTCAAAATATGGATTTTCGCTATCAACCAGATCTTCCCTTATTATTAATCAATATAATTTATCCATTAAAGCCGGATAGATGATAGGCATTGTCGGTGCTTCAAGTTCCGGTAAAAGTACCTTAGCGCGTCTGTTATTACGCCTTTATACACCAGAAAAAGGCGGCATATTACTTGATGATATTCCTCTTTACCAAATCAACATAGCTAACTTACGGCAACAAATTGGTATCGTATTACAGAAAAATTTTCTGTTTAACCAGTCGGTATTTAACAATATTGCTCAATCAAAACCTGATGCGACTTTAGATGAAGTGATTACCGCCGCTAAATTAGCCGGTGCCCATGATTTCATCTTAAAAATGCCTTCAGGTTACGATTCGCTAATTGCTGAAGGTGGCCAATCATTATCAGGCGGTCAGCGCTAGCGTATTGGCATTGCTCGCACACTACTTAGCAATCCTCGTATTCTGATCTTTGATGAAGCCACTAGCGCTTTGGATGATCAAACACAAGCCATGATCCAAGAAAATATGCAAAAAATTGCCCAAGGGCGTAACGTAATGACTATTGCACACCGCTTATCAACGGTTAGTCATCACCATCATATTATTGTCATGGATCGAGGCAAAATTATTGAGCAAGGAAGCCATACACAATTATTGCAACTTAAAAAACATTACCACTATCTGTGGTCATTACAACAATCGTTAAAGCAGCAAAGCAGTAGGACACTTCATGACAAATCGTATTACACGAAAGTTAAAGCAGTTTTTCCCGCCATATAATTATGACTTCTTGCCCCCACATCTGGCGTTGATGAATAGCCACCATCTCTTTTTGCACATTTAACCGCACTGACCGTAAGTATTGGTGTTGTTATTACTATTGGTTGGGCCTACTGGGGACAATTAGATGTTCAAGCCACCTCAACCGGACGACTTATCGTGTCGGGGCACTCACAAGTTATTCAAGCTTATGAGCAAAGCCGATTAACTGAATTACATGTGAAAAAAGGCCAACATGTGAAAAAAGGGGAACCGCTGATCACCCTTGACGCACTGGGGTGTTAGTCAGGGTATCATCGGTATTTCATATCAAATCGAGTATCATACAATTGAGAAATTGCTTTACCAATCGCTACTGGAAAACAAAATTCCGTACCAACAACTTACCTTTCATCAATTAACAAAACGACAACAAGAAAAAATCAGCCAAAACTATCACCATGAAAAAGCCCAATTTGATGCACAAATCACTAGTTTAACCTCTGAGATTGAAGTTAATCATTCATCACAAACAGCAAAAAATAATGATCTTAATGTGCTTTTTTTATTAAAAAAATATCGAACAGCGTTTAGAAGCCCGTCAAACCTTAAGTCAAAAACAGATGATCAGTAAATCAGAATATTTAGAGCAGAAAAAAGAATTATTAGACACTAAGCGTTTAATTGCTCAACAAACATCTGAGTTGAATATCTTAGTTTCACAAGAAAAAAACCTAAAAGAGCGACTCAATGCATTTCAATCGCAAAAACACCATGAATGGAACGATAGAAAAAAGCAGTCAGAGATCCAGCTGTCAATGCTAGAACAAGAATACGCAAAATTTGATGAACGAGAGCAGTTAGAAATTGTACGCTCACCGGTTACTGGCACCGTTCAACAGTTAACCATTTATACTTTAGGCGCAGTATTACAACCAGCACAAAACTTGATGGTCATTGTCCCGGATAACGATGTGCAAATTGCTGAAGTTAAGATCTTAAATAAAGATATTAGTTTTATTCGTCCTGGGCAAAACGTCACCGCTAAAGTTGATGCCTTCCCTTATACCCGTTATGGCACTATCGAGGGTGAAGTATTATCAATCTCCCGTGATTCAGCCCAAGATGAGCAATTAGGACTTATCTTTCCCGCACAAATCAGCCTGAAACAAAATAATCTGATGGTTGATGGTCATTCAATTGATATCACACCAGGCATGTCCATTGTGGCAGAAATCAAAACCGAGAAATGGCGTGTGATTGATTATCTCTTAAGCCCAATTCGTGAATATCTGTCCGAATCAATGCCTGAGAAATAAGCGATGGAAACTTTTTCTAGCGTAGCAATAGCTAATAACGCCACTAACCAAGCCCTAGATGCAATAATCTGGCTGGGTAAACAACTGAGTAAATCCATCACAATTGAACAGTTAACTCACTCCTTAGGATTAGAATCTGAGCATCTAACCGACTGGCAGTTACGAGAGTGTGCGGATTATATGCAATTAAAAAGCAAAGTAAGCTTTTTTACACCAGCTGAACTGGAACATATTCCGTTACCCGCTTTAATTGAATAAGCTAACAAATAAAAACATAAAGCTTAAATATCAATCACTTAAAAATATATAGCTCATTTAATATACGCATTTACACGTAAAAACAAGCGATTTCACTCACTATAAATCAATTACTTACGGCTTATAGTGAGTTCTAATTTTAAAAAACCACTTGTTCTCAACCAACAACTAATAGTTAACAACTTCCTCCAACGTTGCTAATAGGATGCCCCTTGAATGGGGCAGTATTAACCTATTTTGGCTTTTTCGGCCAGTTGATATCTGGCGCAGTGGTGGTATCAATATCATTCAGTTTTACGCTGTACATTTCCCAGGCCCGTAGCGCGGTTTTTTCACTATTGGTCGCCATCCCTAAGCGTACTTTACGCTCAAGTAGCGTAATGTTTGATTCCGCTTCGTCGATTAACTGGTGTTTTGTTTGATTTGCGGTGTTGATTTGGTCCGCTTTCATCGCCTGAGTATCCGTTACCCATTTTTTGCCATCCCATTTATCGAATTGTGTTGAGGGCACTAATAAAGTGAAGCCGGTTTTTATCTCGCCGGGGTAATCAACGGTATAGGAAGCACGATTGGAGGTATTGTATACCGTCTTGCCGCGGTGGTCTGGCACGTATCGCCACTGGGTGCCGTCAGCACTGCGAACAACAGCAATGTCGTCATTATCGGGAAGCTCTGGCGCATCGATATACGAATATTGGCTGACACTAACCCCTTTGTACACTAATTCCATTGTCGCGCCAAAATATTCATACGGCGGTTCATGACTCGACATATAGGTTTTTATCCAGCCTCGGTTTTTAGCGAAACCGTTTTCATCGATTTCCGCTTTGGGTATTTCTGTACTGTATTTCACTATGCAGCCCTCACTATGTATAAAAATGCGATATTTCGTGGTCGGTTTTCGTGTGCGGTGGGGACAACACGAGAAGGATCAAAAGACGTGATGGCACCCCAATCATCATTATCCCCGCCAGCGACTTTTGCGTTGAAAGTCTTGTCTATTCTAAAGGCACCGTCCTCGCCAACAGGAGGCCAATTCCACCCGCGGCGCACATAGCCAATACGTCCGGTGATATTGCGTATAGCGTCCCCTTGGTTACTTAGTACTTTTCTATCTGGGTCAGCGTGTCCGTCTAAATCCAGACCTCGAATAAATTCACCGCACAAATTCGGCAATATCCCAGAAGGATAGGCTTGAGCTAACTGGGGATAGTCGACTGTCGTGAACGTCTGACCTCGGCACACAAAGTACCCATCCGGTGCCGTGGCGTGTGGCCAAGGAATCGGCGCGCCAACCGGATAATTGTTAATCGCGTCAACATCCGTGGTTAATGCCAGTTTGCCCTTTCTGTTGTATGGAATATCAAGTTTGCCATGCTCTCCATAGGCTAAATACGCACTATCAGGAGAAGTTTGAAGCGCGCACACAACACCATCTTTTCTTTCTATCATCAGGCCGGAGTAGTCTTTGCCACTTTTGATAACGATATTGCCGGTTCTGAGTACTTCCTGTGAATTTCTCTTGGCATAGTTGTCGTCACAGGCTTTTTGGCTCAGCACTTTATCGGTGGCGTTACCTGTTTGCTGCACGATATTTGCGGCAAAAATAGCGTCTTTTATTGACTGCCACTGGGTGGTATCGGTTAAGGGATTTCCGGCGTTGTTTTCGGTCTTTGATAGATAGATATTGCCGTCAGACAGACACACTGCGCCTTTGTTGTAAGTTTGCTTCTCAGCATATTCAGCAATCCCGTTCTGGTAGAGGTGGGTCACAAGAGAACTGATTGTGAATCCCACCGCATTAAAATCCTGCATGGTGGGCAATTCTGAAACAGGCACAATTCCCCAGCCACGCGCAAAATCGGCATTGATATTTTTCTCAAGATTGTCGGTGATTTCTTTTGAACCAAACACGGTTCTTTCTTCCGTTTTGCTTCCACCTGCAAACGGTTGAATATCAATGTTGGGTCTTTTAATCTTCAATGTTATGTTCCTATGTTAAAAAGGTTTTCTTGGCAAAATAGCCAAGTCTTGCTTCGGGATCCGCGTCAAAACGGCTGTACCACGAAATGGCATTTTTATGCCCCTTAAATCCAAACGTGCCTTTGGGTTCCTGAGTTACATAGTTAATTTGCACGCCTTGCGGACGTGGGAGTAAGTCAAGCCTTAAGATGAATTCCAGCCATTCCCTGTCTGCTCTGGGCGTAATGACGATAGTGAGACTCATGTTCTGGCGGTCAATCAGATAGCCCTCCCCCTCCATCACAAAACTCACCGCCTGCTGGAGTGACGACAGGCTGACATCGCCTGTTTGCGTGGCGGTAGCGAGGGCGGTGTTTTTGATGATTTTGAGCTTAATCAGGCTGCGATATTGCTTATCGGGCAATTTCAGTGGCAAAAAATCCTGGGCAAATTTGGAGCGAAAGCCACCTTGTTTTTTCCCGCTCTTTTGACCAAACGGCAACGCTTTACCGTGATTTTTAAAGCCAAAAAAGCCTTTGCGCTCGCCACTCGGCTGGAAGCGACTGATACCTACCCAAGAACCGATAATATCCAGCGGGTCACCTTCGGCTTTTTCAAGATTGAAGGCTTCCCGAAAGGCATCAACGGTATCAAAACAATCCGCGAACATATTAAAAAGGGCGGAGATTTCCGCCCTTGCCTTGGGTTTGGTGTAATACTGCTTAATCAGCAGTTTTTGATATTCGGCTTCGAGACTCACGTGACCACCTCATTAACGGTGATGTTGTCACTGACGATGTTGAATTTCTCGTCGACATCAGCTTTTAAAATAGCACTCGTCCACGTGTTACCGTCTTTTGAAATCGAAAGGTCTGAAACATAGTAAGAGCGTGCAATCCGGTTCAAAATACAGTAAAGCGCAGTCACCTTGATATTTTCGCCAATGCGATAAACGGACTTGACCAGTTCGTCTTTAATCTCCTGTATCGGCACAGGCTCGTTGGCTTTTTCACGCGTGGCGGTCAGTTTAATCTTGATTTCCGTGATTTTCGGTCGGTCAAATCGGTACTCATGCACCACCTCAAAAAAGGTGCTGTCACTTCTGGGTATTTTGTCGGTATATTTCCCCTTGATGTTGCCTTTCAGTCCGGTACCGCCTGTTTTGTTGCGGGCGAGGCAATCAACAATTGCTTGATTTTCACCCCCTTCAACAATTACCCAAATCGAATGCGGCGGAATATTCAGCGCGTCAGTCTCATTCGTGGTGTTTTCGTACACCACTGCATCGGTCACGCCTTTAACCAGATTTAAACGGGCAGCCATGCCGCCTATCGTGCTTTGACTGGCATTTTCAAAGGTTTTTAACCGTCTGCGACGTAACTCACTATCACTTTCGTTTTCCTTGCGTAACAGCCCGTTGATTCTGGCTAAATAATCAAGGTGGAGACCTTCGGCTTGTTCCGGCTTTAAGTTCTGATAGAGCTTTTGCACCAGTACCAGACATTCGTGGGCAATCCGGCTATAAATCGCAATGCGCTGCCCGTCAGGGGTGTCTTGTGAAACATTGATGTCACTGCCGTAAATTGTCTTAAACTCGGCAATCAAGGTTTCAATCAGTTCGGGTAATGTCGCAATCGTGATACCGTTTTCATCGAGCTTGATATTCACTGGCTGACCTCCTGATTGAGGTTGTGTGTTCGGTTAAAGACATCGGTATAATCCATCTCAATGTGTGCGGTGAAGTCCTTAACGGTGATGTTGAGCTTATCGATGCGCACCACGCCATTTGTCCCTAATGCCACCTTGTAGATTTCACGGCGCAACGTTTCGCCCGTACCACGACTGCCAAGCAGTTGCAGCCAGTCCAGACCAAACTCAACATCTAGCCACCAATCGGCTTTGAAACACTGCAAACGCGTTTTGATATTCTGGTGGATCGCTTCGCTATCAATCAGGTAATCATCAAGCGAATGACCAAATCGCCAATCGTTGTGCTCGGTTAACTGTGCTGTTTTCACGAAAATCACCTTCGGGTTAATTGGGTTTTCCGGTGCTGCCATTGCCTGTTTCTACGCCTCCGTGCGTATGATTGCCGACATCGATATTGCCTACCGTTAACGATTGTTGGGCAGTGATTTGTTGGGCAGTGATAGCGCCTTTCACATCAAGATTGCCGTCAATCGTGACGTTGAGATTGACGTGAATATTGTGTGTAAAAACGTGGTCACCTGCGGTTGTCGCCACCTTCGGTATCGCAAAGGCCCCGTCACGATTGCACAGCCCAAAAAGGGCGACGCAATCGCTATAATCATGCAACCGATTCTCTGCTCCTCGCACGTTGTCGTTGCCTATCCACCAATTATCGATACAACTATCAAAGGTGAGCAAAATGCAGTAATCGCCCACGGCGACCGGATAGGCGGTGTAGCTGCCGCCCCCTTGTGACCAAGAGACAGGGACATTAGGAAAAACCGGAAATTCGATTGCGTGAATTTCATCATTAATCACTACGTTCTTTAACGTGACAGGCTGGCAATCGACGGTGGTTTGGTTCACCTTAACCACCCTAGCAATCAAGGCACAGCCCATCTCAGATTTGATATGATTGGCAATGGTTTTCATCAGTTCGATATTCACGCCTTACTCTCCTTCACCACCACGTAGTTTTTTTCCTGCTGGCATTTGCACGTCATCGCCCACTCGCCTGTGTCACTTTCACCTGCGTAGTCAATCGCGCAAATGCGATAAACGCCGTTAAGATGTGGGGCAACCTTGCTGTCTATCGCTACCTGATAACCAATTGACACATTGGGATTAAGGACGCTTTTAAAGGCCAGCACGTTTTTGTCGTCGAGCGTGGGCGTTTCCATCAATCCGGTACTGACACTGATTAATTCCGCTTTCCCGTTTTGCACCTCGTTTCGTCTCAAAATATGAAGCTGTCCGTTGTCGATATAGAGTTGCTCCTTTTCGTCTTTGAGCTTGCGTAATTCATCAAACGAAAAGCCCGTCATGATTTTGGGGCGACTTAACGGCAATTGCGCGGTCACTTTGCCTTTTTTCACGCCTGTCATAGTACTCACAGCAGCATCGACCGCCTCAGACTTTGAGGTCACGGCTTTGCTAATCGTTGCCGTGCGAAAAGCAAAACCGCCGTCGGCAATTTCCAGCGTGGTGACTATCTCAGTGCCTTGTTTTGATAGTGTGACTTTAGTGACAGATCCGAAAAACAGGAGCTTTAAACCCGTGGTCACATAACCTACCGCAAGTTGAGCGACAATATGTTGCTTGCGGTATTGAAAATGGCCAGTGAGTGACGACGCGACGGCGACAGGTTAAACAGCGAAATTTGCCCGATATTGGGGCGATCACGGGTTAAATCCTTCGAAAACGAAAAGGCGATTTTAAACGGCGGGATAATCTTTATCGCCTTTTTTCCTTCACCTATTAACAACTCGAAATCACGAAAAAACGGCGTTTGACGGTTCAATAGACAGCCTCCTTTTCTTCTTCGCCAACCAGTAAGTAAGACTGATCCTGCCACTTGCAAAATCATCAAGCAACGAAGGCTCAATATCGGGATTGTCACGCGCAATAGCCACTATCGTAAACGGCAATCGGCTATCGTGCAGCAGCGGTACGCCCAATGAAACCGCCACCCCGTTAATCGTGATATTCCGATAGGTAACATTCATATTCCACGCTGAAATACTCGGATAAAACGTCAGCGTCAGCTCAATATCGTCAATGTCGGTTAACAGCGTGTGCGTCTGAATCGGATCGCTTGATAGGCTTTCGACTTGGTACATTAATTCTTGTCCCAAAAGGTATTAAGATTTTTCGTAAGGGTTTTTGCTCCCTCCCAGACATCAAATGCAAATGAGGTTGGCGTTTGACTACCTTTGTTTTTTGCCCCACTCATTTGTGCGGCCCCCGTTTTGCTCATCCCTGCTGCGGATTTGTTGGCAACAGGGATGATGTTCACCTGTTCAAAGGTGACAAAGCGCACTTGCTTAACGGTTAACGTGAACAGCAAAAAGCTATCTTCATTGCTTTGCGACGTGGCGAAACTTTCCAGTGCCATGTTATCGAGTACCTGATAGCCCATATCAACGCTGATTAATTCCCGATTTTCAAAAATGCCCTGTGAATGTATCGACAAACTGTTGGGCAATGCCGTTGCCGGATTTGCTGCCTGTCACGGTGTGATAAATCCCCTGCGCCGTGTTTTCGACTTGCGCTTTCAAATCCAGAATTTGCTGCGCTTTGCTGTTCAACTCCGCAATTTTCTGTCTGACCGCCTGTGTCCGATTGCCCACATAGCTATCAATAAAACCAATCTGCCGATTGAAAGACTCAAATACGGTATTTTCACTACTCAAACTTAAAAACGAATCGGAAATCACGCCGCCTATCGAAATTTGCACCGGACTAGGGTTGATGTGATCGGCAATCACCACCCCCGTTTCCAGTGGAATCTCGGTGACGGTAGCACTTCGTTGCGTGGTTTTATCCGTCCAGACATAAGCGGTGAATCCAGCGATGCCGATTTTTTGCGTCGGTGTATTCGAGATGTGGTTTGAGATCACCTGTGAGAGAAAACTCAAAATACCCCTCCTCGTGCCAACTGGTCTTGACTCAAAGGCGGCACATTGTTGTAAACCACATTTCCCAACTTTTGCCCGATAGCTTTGTCTGACCCTGTAACATTCACATTGATATTGTTGGTTTGTGAAGCGGAGTGGTTAATTGCTTTGTGGCTGTTTGATGAGATATGATTAATCGTCTGGCTGGCTTGCTGCATACTCGCACCGGCAATTTCTGCGTTTTTGGCGGCCTTTTCCAGCTCTTTATCGGAATCGCCAAAAATGCCTTTAATGAAATCGAAAGCGCCACTAAACAGATTTTTGAGCCTGTCGGCAATTTTGCCAAATTTGTCACCTATCCAGTTAAACAGCGGCAAAAACAACGTTTTGAGATCGTCGATGAATTGCGAAAAAGCCTGTTTCACCAGATTAATGATTGCCTTCCAGTCACCGGAAAACCGCGCAAAGAAAAAAAATCATCAGAACCGAAAAATCTTTTTTGATTCGTTCCCACAGGGCAGAAAAATAACCGATGACCGTATCAATCATTTTTCGTACATCATCGGGAAATATCCCCCAACCTTCCAAGAATTCGCCAATCACGCTTTTTCCGCCGTTCATCCAGACGTACAGGTCTTCGATGGCCGCGATGATGCTAATAATGAGCACAGTGACACCAAAGAGAACAGGATTAGCAAGAATAGCTGTGCCAATCGCTTTTATGCCTTTGCCGATAAGGGGCAAGACTTTCACCAGTGCCAAGGCTGCCGGAACCAGCAGCCAAAATCCGTCAGTGGTTTTGTTGAGAAAGGTGATTAACTTGGCAAATGCACCCACGACACCAGCAATAAAACCAATCACAGGCTGCAATCCTTTCAACACAAAATTGAAAATCGGCGCAAGGCTGGCAAAGACTTTTTCTGCAATCTGTTGCAGTTGCAGCAATAAACTGGCAAAGGTGCGCCGGAAAATCTCGGCTTGCTCTAAATCGTCTTGGGTTAATGCACGACCTTCTGCTACTTTTTTCTCAAGTGCTGTCCACTCTTCACGGGTTTTGCCGATAGCATCAATCATCTCATAGGAAAGTCCAACCTGTTCAGCAAGGGCGGCTTTTGCGCCGTTGTCCTGTATGTTGTTTAACGCACTGCCCGTTTCACGCAACAAGACGCTGGTGTCCCTGATTTTTCCGTTGCTGTCTTTAAAGGCAATGCCGAGCTTTTTGAACACCTGGCTTGCGGTGTCACCGTCGCTATTAATCGCCCGTTGAAACTCTTTTACGCCACCAGATAATTCATCAAAACTCACGCCAACTTCCTGTGCGCCTTCTCTTAACACCTGAAAACTTTTTGCCTCAATCCCCGTCTGGCGTACAGCTTTGTTGAAAGTATTAATGTGTTCGCCGGCGCTCATGATGGCGTGAACGGTGAAAGCGCCTGTGATAATCCCTTTAAACTCGCTGAGTTTTTCACCCAATTTGCCGAGTTTACTTTCGGTTTTCTTGGCCTCTTTGCCAAGTTCATCGACAGAATATGAGGCTTTGTGAACGTCTTTTGCGGTACGGGTACTTTTTGTGCCAAGCTGGTCAACTTTTGCGGTAACCTTGGTGAATTTTCCCGTCACACCGCTCAATTGTTGTGAAATTTTGTCCAATGCAGTCGTTAACGTATTGAGCACGCCAGCATTGGCATTAACACCAATATCCAGACTTAACTTTTCTTCACTCATCCGTCACCTCTTTTGCTTCGCTTCGTCGTGCTGTTTCCACTCAATCGCTCCTGAGATAAAGGCATGTTCGGCGGTTTTCAGATAGAAGAACACGTCTTCATCACGCAATGTTAAAAGCTCACAAACCGTGCCGTAACCTGCCTTCACCAGTGAAAAAAGCAGTTTGTCATGCTCGGTGAGTGAGGATTTTCTGACGTACTGTCGCCAGCTGTTGGGATAGCGCGGCGTAAAGGTCAGCTCGCCGTTAATGCCGATAAAAAAGGGGCGGCATACAAGTGAAGCACCGTTAACGTTAACGGAATGAAAAGCGCAGGTTTCTCATCAAAAAAGTTTGGCAATTTGCTAATGCTCATGCCGTCGTGGGTGATTTGGTTGAAAAGCTGCCTCAGATTGCCGTCACTGTGGCTTGAGAGTGTCGCGGCAATTCGTTTTGATTGTCCCAAGTCCTCGACAATTTCCAGTGCTTTTAACCGTAAATGGTGATTGAAATTACCAATCTGAAATTCGTTACCTTGCACCTTGAAGGTTTTGTTTTTGGTGATATCGACAATATCATCCTGCGATAGCCCTGTCAGGCTACCTAATCCTTGTTCTGTCATGATTTTATCCCGTTAGATTGAGCGCGTGAAATCCCGAAATTGCAGCTTGTAGGTCATCTCTGCATTGTGGTCAGTATTAGCAAAGGTAAATTGTGGCTGGTCTGTGATACTCCCGCCTGTAAACGTGAAGGTTTCTGTTTTGGCTTTGCCGGCGAGTTTGTACAAGACACTCAATGATCCGTTAAAAATATTAACTTCCCTACGGGAAAGTATTGTTGACAACCAGACATCATCTTCACTGCCACGGTAGAGATGAAACTCAATGTCACAGATTGTTGCGTCCTCTCGCTTTGCAACAACGAGACCCCCGTTAGCACCGTTAAAGCGGCTGGTATCGGGATTAGGAAACGTAATTTGTATCATTGTTCCGGTCACAAAATCGCTAATAACCCGTCCATCCAGGATCAGCGTTGTCGAACCCAAGTCATAGCCTATGTGTGCCATCGTGCATTCCTAGTAATTAAAATTAATGATGATGTCCGCCCGATGAAATGCCCCTGCATTTTTCACCGCTTGCTGGATAGTGGGCGATTTTCGGTTTGTGCGGTCAACCTGTGATTGTTCTGCCAACAGATTGGCATAGGTAAAATAACCTTTACTCGCAATGGCGCGCTTAAACTGCTCTTCATCGCCGAAGGTATCGGGTGATGTCCATTTACCCGGCGCAAACACGCTAGCTCTCACAAAGCGCGCGGCTACCTGATTGATGCAATCAACGAGCAAATCCACACCTTTTTCGGTTTGCGGTATTTTGGTAGCGGTGGATTTCATCAAATTAAAGGTATCAACCTGTACCTGATTCACATACGCTTTCAGGTTATAGACATTATCGACAAATTCATTAGCATTTGAGCACATCACCACCGGACGGTCTTTGATTAAGGTGTAAATATCGATACCCACGGATGACGCACTGTCCACCTCGGTTTGGCTATAGCTTTCTGGCTCACAGGCCAGCGCTTTCAAGTGAATCGTCATCGCACTGTTTTCACCGCTGAAATCGACCACATGCACTCTTGCCATGTAGGAAACCGCCAAGGCTTTTTGATTGCGTTTTGAAAATAAAAGCCGGAAATATTCTTGCCCTTTCTTGCTCACTTGCCACGCCAAGCCTCTTGTCGTGAGATTGTCTGGATGTGAAACGACCTGATAGCCAAGGATCTTGTTGGCTTGACTGTAGCTCGCCAGTTTTAAAATCTGGTCATTGGTCAGTTCGTCGATGAAACAATACCCACAACCCGAAGACGCTGCCACCACATCGGCAATCGCCTCATCCGGTGATTGTGCGGGTAAGGTTTGAGACGGTGTCGCTTTGGTTAAGGTAGCGCTATCACCTAATCCCAACAAATTACCGACAAATTCACCTTCGCCTGAATCGGTCGCATTTTTGAGTTCTGAGCCTTTCACTATCAATCGTTGGCCGGTCAGTATGAAGGTGGTGTCTTTCGCCGCACTTTCATTTTTTGTTGGCGCTTTCCCTTTTTCATTGAGTAACTTAATGATATCGTCAAATGTAACCGCGTCACTAAAGTTCAGGTTTTCCAGTTTGATTTTCCCTAAAACCAGATTGCCTTTCTCAATTTGCCGTAGCGTTTTAAGTAGCGCATTGCTGTCAATTTCTGAGCCTGTCAGTGTGTCAAATTCCACCGCTGGCAGCGTTAAATCGGTTTTTCGCCAATGCCCGACAATCAGACTGCCGCCGGCGCCTATCGGATTGGGTGACGTACCAAAAAAGGCGGTAGCTAACTGGTAAGTTTTCGAGGTAATGCCAAAATCGGCTTTCACGCCTGCGATATTTTTGTAGGCCGCATAAATCGTTTTGCCGTCAAAAATCGTGCCCGTTTCACTGGTCATCATGATGACGTGGTTGATGTTGTCGTAATTTGCGCCTCGCTGCTCTTTGAGTAGCTGAACATTGACAACATTTTCAATATCGATGCCAAGATTATTGTTCATGCTGTAAACCTTTTTCGTTGGAAAGTTGGATAGAAAGTTGATTGATTGAAGGTGTTGAGACGTTGATATAATCCGCGACATAGGCGTTAATCGAAAACATGACACGCTCGCGATACTGGCTGCCTGTCGCAAAGTGTAAATCGCGCACGCCCGTTGGCGCAGATAAGCTAATCGTGTGTTTCCACTGTTGTTCAAAGCCTTTCTGTGTTCGCAGTAACCGTAAGAGAATTTGCGCCCGTTGCAAAGCCTGACTTCCCCAGACATTCACGTCAAAAATGATTTTCTCAAACTGGCTGTATTCCATCATCTCAACGTTTCGTCGGTATGCTTCGCTAAAGCCTTTCACTTCACTACTGCCCGATTGCTCAATACTGATAACAGGCGCGTTGAAATCCTGATTGGCGAGATCCTCCCGTCCGATGAATATTGTATTTTCCGCAATGTCGAGCGTATCTCGAATTACCATTGCCAACCGTTGGATCGGTGGTTGGTAGTTTTTGTGCTGTAAATTGGTGTTATTTGACATTCCGCCCTCTTAATGCGTAAAAATTAAGGAAATAGCGCAATTCCTAAAGCCAAATTTGGAGGTAAAGATGGCAACAATAACGATGAACACCCATAAAGCGATAAAAGCCTTACAAGAATCAGGCATTGATGAAAAACAAGCTGAAAAAATCGTAGAGGTTATTGCTGAATTTCAAAATGTAGGTACTGTTACGAAGGAAGATTTAAGCGTAGCAACAGAAAGCATTAAGTCAGATTTAGACTGGATTAAAAAACTTATTCTCGCTGTTGGTATTGCTGTCGTCATTGCTGCGTTAAAATATATTTTTATTGGGTGAGCCTTCCTGTGATCTCACTATCTTTCACTTCCTCAAAGACATAGCGCACAAAGCCATAGTCGCTATAGTCTTTGCGGTTAATTGATTTGAATATTTTTCCTTTGTACTCCAAGTAAACACCGAGCAAATCCGCATATTGCGGCTGTACGTGCACGGTGTAATACTCCAGTGACCAGTCCAGACTATCCTTGTTAATGGCCTCGTCAGACAGACTGTTAATTACGCCCTCAACGGCTTTTCGTGTTACCGTAAAATCCGGCTTAAAATCCTTCGTGGTGATCACTTCCGTGATGAAGGTTAACGGTTGCGAAAATCGCCGGATGGTTCTGGCCATATTGGGCAGTCTCATTTTTTCACCACCTGATAGGTTATCGATTTTTTCAATGCGCCTGTATCTTGCAATAGCCTTGCTTCGTTGACGCCTTTTCTTTTCAATTGCGCTTTGGTGCTTTCTGCATGCAAAGGCCACGACCCAAAACCTTGCGTATCAAATGCCTCAACTGACCAGGCAACCGCCTGTTCGCCGATATAAGCCAGAAATGCCGTTGCGCTAATTTCACCTGAAATGAATAAGCGGTATTTTTCTTTTACCGCTTTTTCAATGATGGCTTTTTGGTGATCACGAATCGGCATTCGCAAAAAAGAGCGAGGTTTTATTGTTTCCGTGCCAAATTCGTGGATCGTAGCCACTTCCACCACACTGATATCGGAATCTTTGTACGGTCGGGTATTTTCCAATACGCCCACTTCCACTTGCAGTTTGTTAATTTCCTCAAACTGTTTTTTGGATTTTTCCAACAATTTCGATTTCAGCATTACCAGTTCATCCCGATTGCCAAGGCGTAATTGTTAATGCGACTTTCCAGCTCCAAATATTGCTCACCAAAGGCGGAGGTTTTAAACCAGTCTTTCTCCGTTCCTGAAAAACTCGCACTTGCGGTAACATCACCTACACCGTCGCTCGCATACAATGCGTTTGGATCAGCTGAATGCCCCCTCTTTTTCGGACTGTTTTCATGAAATCCTGCCAAAAAAAGCAGATGCGCGGTTAGATACATCAAGCCTTGCTCATACATCACCCCCCACACTTTCTTGTCCATCCTGTTTTCTGCATCGGTTAAATAGAGGAGTAATTTGTTGTCATCGGCGGTAAAGGTTTTTTCGCCGAAACGGTCACGAAATTTCTTTAACATTTCTTGCAACATTTCTTGCATGATGCCCCCAAAAAAAGCGGATAAAATCCGCTGAATCAGACTTCGAATGAAGGCGTTGTTCCGCTTGGGAAACCGCCGTCTATGACTTTGGGGCAGTTTTGTAATCGGCGTAAACGGCAGATAGTGGTTGTTTCCACATTGCTCCACCGAAAGCGGAACGATAGCCACACTCGTAGGTCAGCAAATCACGCTGGCGAACCGCTAACAACTCCGGCATATGCACTTTCATTTCGACATATTCTTCATCATAGGTGTAAATCGCCAAACGGGTTTTTCCTTTGGTTATCTCTTTGGCATATCCTGCTGGAACTTTCACAAAGGTGATAGTAAAACTGTCATTACCTGATGCCTTCCTCAACGCAGCCATGATCCTGTCCATGGCTGAAACAGGCAGTAAGTCTGTCCCCACAATCGGACTTTGGCTATCAAACTTCTGCATTGCCAGCATGAAATCAGCGGCATCCATCGCTATGTGCGTTGGTTGCACCCGATAATCTGAGTTTGCCCACGCCTTGTTGTAAGCATCCAATACCAGTTTGATAAACTCATTGGCGCTCAAGTCTTTCAGTGATTTACCGGATTCTTCTTGCATCACCTGAATTTTGCTGCCTGTCAACAATCCTTCTTGTCCTTTCACCTTGTTATGTCCCAAGTAACCTGCATATTGCAGTGTAGACAAGGCATTGGCGTACAAATCATCTTGCTTTTTGCTTTGCAGATTAATATTGATTTTGTTGATTTTCTCAAGCTCCTGCTGTGTCCAGACAACGGCTTTTGCCCACTGGCAAACAGGCGCCTTGTACATTTCAATGGTGCTGTCAATCGTGACCATCGAGTTGGTTTTGTTACCAATAATACCGTCTTTGACAGAGCCTAGTACTTCTGTGATGCCGTATTCCACGTATTCATCGGCAAAATCCAGTCCTTCGGTAATTGGGATTGCCTCACCAATATTGATTTCAGGCAGCTGTTTTTCCTGCAATTGCGTGTCGCGTTCGGTGAGCGCTTCTTGCAATACCGTTTCAAAATAGGCTTCTTCAATTGCCATCTGTTATTCTCCTACCTTTTGAATGAATCCAAGCGTGACTGCTACGCACTGACTGCCTGAGCTGACATTTTCCACCCAATACCCCAAATCGATATTGCCTTTTGCGGTTTTAGATACCTTGCCAACATCGTCACCTGTTGCGACCACATAAACTTTATCGCCTCGTTTGAAAGTTTCATCTTTTGCCGTTGCCGCACCCACGCAATCACCGTGGGAAAAATGCCCCACATTGACTTGCTTGTTGTGTGGTGCTTTATCGCCGTAAATATCCCGTACAACAATGCCGTGGATGACATCAGTTGCCGCCGAAATCGGCTTCACACCTCCGTCACGGTTCACCGCCACAAAAACGCCGTATTGAAGGTCAGTCTCGGTTTTGTTCTCTTCGCCCCATACTTTGTCATTGGAGCTGGAAGCGCGATAGATTGTACCCGCGCGCAAGGTTCCTTTGTCGGAATCCCAATTTGTGAATCCAAATGCCATTAGCGACCTCCTAGGCGTTGTGATGCGGATTTGGTGGGTTTTCTATCGCCAAGATTGAATCTTGGCTTGTTTTGTTCACGCTGACGATTGATGAGATAGTCATACTTGCCGTTAATCGCGGAGTCACCCAATTTCTTTGCCTCTAATTGCGTTACTAGCCCTTTAGCGATAATTACGTTTTCTTTGATTTGCCGTGCGGTTCGCCCGTGACCGATTGCCACGTCGCCAAAGGTCGATTTGGCTTGTGCTTCCGTTTCCGCTAGCTCTTTTTCTGCTTTCAGTCTGGCGTTTTCTTCTTCCAGTGCTTTGAGCTTTTCCGTCAATTCTTCAAGCTGCTTTTTCAGCGTCTCAATCAGCGATTTATCATCGGTAGCCTCTGTGTTTTCAGGCACGGATGTTATTTCACTGTCTGCATCGCCTTGCTTGACCTCACTGGCGGGTGTTGGACTCGCACTCACGACTTTGCGCTTGACCAATTAATCCCGTTAATAGCTCGCCGATTTCTTTGGTGGCTTCATCGGCGGATTCGGTGAGCAACTGGATGTAATCACTCATCTGAATCAATAGAGTATCGAGGGTATCCGGCGTTTCTGCCTCATCCCCAATTTTTTGCTGACCTTTCAAGGCAGCGAGTTTTGCTTTCATAGACACAGCGCTATCTCCTAGTTTGACATCATGTCCAGAGCGACCCGCGTCAACAATCGCCACGTGGTCACCTCTGATATGGGTTTTCTTGAAATCAATGCCCGTTGTGGTGGTAGGCTCGATAAAAGATCGGTAACCACAACTGAGTTCTTTGATTTGGTAATTTTTAATCGCCTCAATGGCCTCAGCGTCATAAAGAAGAAAACATCCGCTGTCAGATAATCGCCGTCCTGTTTCACATTCTGTACATGCCCAATGGCGGTATTCTTCCAGTTATCACTGGTCACCTCGTTATTGGGCGCGTGAAAAAAGGTGAGCGGTTTTCCCTCAAACGAGGCGATGGTTTCAGCATCAAAAAGGTCCTCGGGGGACACCTCAACTTTGTAGCGTTGGGTGGGTGGCAAATTGGGCACATGACTAGACAGTTCCCACCCCTCAAATTCCTGTGTCCCCACTTTGGCAATTTTGCTCGGGATGCGATAACCCGTTTCTAACTGCTGTGCGCCCTTAATATCAATAGGCAATCGGTTGTCATTGCCGTTCATCTTCCAATCCTTCTATGCTTTGTAAAATCACTTTGCTGACGCAGCGAC
>NZ_JBUIOB010000006.1:0-14939 GCF_056113345.1 Candidatus Arsenophonus phytopathogenicus | reverse complement strand
ATGCCCTGCGTTGAATGTTGGTTTCTTGATTACGCTAATTCCCAAATGGTGATAACCAGTTTCCCGCCCTTAATGATTTCCTTTCGCTCAACGTGCAACACATCTATCTGAGCATCATCAATTATCAACCCACCATGACAGAGTGCATCAATCGGTGCTTTCATCAGGTTATCTAAATCTCGCTTACGACGGTCAGGTGGATACACCCCTATCTCAACCCCTAAACGTTGCGATAATCGCTTACAAAGCTTTTGATGCAGGATTTCTGCAACTACCGACTGGCGGTATAATCTCCCTTTTGCGGTGATGAAGTGTTTGTGTTTTGCGTGATACCAGTAGTGATTTACGGAAGGAGGGAAAGGAACGGTGATTTTAGATTTTTCCAATATTATAAGTTTCCAAATGCGATTAATAACCAAAAAATAATGCAGAAAACAACGAGAGATATTATTAATAACGCATTCATTTTATTTTCTTTAATGTCAGTTCGTTACCAAATACTGCCCCTGTATCTATGTATTCTTGATTGCTTCTACGCCAAGAACCTTTAATTAATGGAGTATGCCCGAATATAAAAAGGTCAGCGCCTTTAATTTCTCTACTTTCCCTTTTGCTAATTCTATCCCTGCTCCAGACAACATCGATTTCATTAATATCCCTTCCAAATTCATATTCATCATCAGGATAGTCAGCATGAGCAATGATTATTTTTTTGTTATTAACATTTAATTCAATAATGAGAGGTAATTTTTCGGCTAATTTTAAACATGTCTTTGCTAATATTTCCTGTTCATAATCAAGCATAAAAAACCATTGGCCACCGTTATATATCCAACCGTCAAGATCGCCTGTTTTCAATGCATTAATAGCCATTTCTTCATGATTACCACGAACTGCCTTAAACCATTTCTCATTTAATAGATCAAGACACTCAACATTCTGATCACCCCTATCTATTAAATCACCAACAGATATAATCAAATCTTTTTCTTCATCAAAATCAAAATGTTGTATTTTTTCCATTAGTAACGCATAGCAGCCATGCAAGTCACCTACGGCATAAATGTGACGATATTGATCACCATCGATTCGCTGATAAACTGCATCGTTTAAAGTTGTCATTATTTATCCTGCTACTTTTTTAATTTCATATACTCCGAGCTTTCCGGTATTGTCACGAAAAAACCGATGCCAATCGCCCAGCATTCCACTTTTTGCATAAAGACATGCATTTCCCCCGTATCAAGCTTTGATGTCCTCCTGAGCGTTCTGACGCGCTCTGGCTCCTGTGTGGTCACATCAATACGCTCGACCACTTCATAGCCAAGAAATGTGTGCTTAAGCATTTCCTTCACTTGCTCAGGTGTGAAGTGAGCGCCGTTAGCACACAAATACTTGCTTATCTCCCCTGTCCACAGGTGAAAAAGTGAGTTTTGAGAGAGTGAGCGAGTTTTTCGGTAAGGCTTAATGATGAGTTGATGCGGTTGGTTTGTTGCGAGGATGGCTTTTAGTGTTTGCCAGACGGATTGTTTCGTTGATTCGTGGAAGAGTAGTTTGTCTTCCAAATGCGCCTCCTGCCTATTATCTCATTTTTATGCACCTGAAATTTTTACCTTTTGTCTAATTGTATCTGTGAAGTTACGAATTTCCATTCGGCTCAAGATAGGCACTTTGTATACAGAACCGCTCAAATCTTGAATCTCCCTATTACTTGTGTTTATTCCTATTAAGTAAATTTAAAAGTCTAGCAAAATCATCTTCGTTTAAGTCATCAAACTTTCTAGCGAAAGACATAGCGGCCTTTCTTGCATTGGTACTTTTGCCAGACAAACTTATCTCCACCGATTGCTGGGAATCTCTTGCTGCCTTTCTCAGGTTGATCGACTCTTCTTCATTTTTAGCAAGGTATGAGACAATATTATCTAAAATTTGCGGCGTAATAGCTCTTTTGCCCGTTTCGATTGAGGAAAGATAAGAAGATGTCATACCAATAGATTCAGCCATGCATTTCAAGTTAATACCTAAATCCATACGCATTATTCTTACAATTTTACCAAACGGTGTTAACATAATTTAACCTCTAATCTAACCAGTTGAGTAAAAATTATTTATACTCACACGTCATTATGTTTACATTAAAAAAAAATAATCAACTAAATTCTGTTAATTAATTTCTATTTAACTAATGTTTCATTAAAGTTAAAATGAACAGGCTCGCCACCATTCTTAACAATGGTTGCTTCGATTTGGTATTTCATAATTGTTTTCTTCAATTACCTTGTTCTTGACTCTTAACATTCTGTCCTGTTCAATGAGCTTGCCTATCA
The DNA here is from genome assembly GCF_056113345.1 of Candidatus Arsenophonus phytopathogenicus. Taxonomy (NCBI): domain Bacteria; kingdom Pseudomonadati; phylum Pseudomonadota; class Gammaproteobacteria; order Enterobacterales; family Morganellaceae; genus Arsenophonus; species Candidatus Arsenophonus phytopathogenicus. Next base: position 12,612 of record NZ_JBUIOB010000006.1, on the reverse strand, counting down.
TCGATAGGATAAATTTAATCTTTTGGTTATCGGATGTCGTTTCATAACGTTGTAACAATGCGAATTCCGGTCTTTCTGAATTTTTTAATATTGACGATATATCTTTTAAATATGGAGTTAAATTACTCATGGGAATGCTCTCTTTTGATATCACCTGCCCACATTGCCTTAAAGACAATGCAGTGTTAGTTGGGTTTAGTGAACACCGTAGAAATGATACAGATTTTTATGATATTCCATTTTATTGTAGAAGCTGTGAACAAACAGGTATTGCTGTTGTGCATTCTTCTTTTCCTAACGGAAGCCCTTATTCATATTGCATGCGTGAAGATATAAATATTGTCTTACCTCATGATGATTCAATTTTTAGATTGGATAAGATTTATCCTGAAGTGAAAGCTAATACATGCCCTGAAAATTCACCTACTAGAGTAGCTAAATTTTTCATCGAATCGAAAGACGATTTACAGCGTCATCGCTATGAAACCTCCGTGATGAATTGTCGAAAGGTTATCGATATTGCAACCAAAGAACTTTTAGGGGACGAAGTGAAAAATGAAAAACTATCTCAACGTATTTCCATGCTGCAAGCTAAAGATAGAATCACCGAACAAATGAAAAACTGGGCACATATTATTCGGATTGATTCAAATGGTGCTATTCATTCAGATGAAGAGTTTACTCAAGAAGAAGCGGAAGAAATACTCAATTTTACAGAGTTATTCCTGTTATATGCATTCACACTGCCTGCTATGGTTGAATCAAGAAAACATACTACTACATGTTAGGTCACATACCACCCTTAACAATGGTTGCTACGATGAGGTATTTCATTGGGGGTCCTGATACGAATAATTTAAGCGTAAGACTAAGCGGCTTTTTTGCGTGAACGGTAGCTTTCCCAAGTGAACGTGAGTGTACAACCCCCTCCGTCATTCATCCTGTCCATAACTCGCTCGCCAACAAAGGTTGCTAATTCTTCCTTGGGCAAATTACTAATTAATATCGTTGGCTTTAAGTCTTCATAACGACAGTTAATAATTTCAAATAAAATCATTTTTTCTACATCACTACCGAATTGGACACCCACCTCATCGATGATAAGCAGGTCTGGTGAAGCGTACATTTCGATCACATCTGACTCACGTTCTTCTGAATCCTTCGCCCACGTCGCCTTAAAATTTCGGGCAATTTTAATCGCTGATGTCAGCCTGACCGAAGCCATGAAGTTTTCGATAATCGATTTCCCTATTCCAATTGCCAAATGGTTTTTCCCTGTCCCTGGCTTACCACACATAACCAATCCGCCCCCCTGTTTCAATCTTTCAGGCCATTTTGCAGCATAGGACTTACAAACAGCTAAACACTGTCTGGCGTAACTATTGACAGGTTCATAGTTATCCAAAGAAGCCATATCAAACCGTTTCGGAACATTGAACAATCTTAGTAAATCAAGTTTGTCCTGATGAACTCGCTTGCGCTCAACCGCCCGCTGCTCCTGCTCTAGCGCTGTTATTTTTTCTCTCAGGCATTCAGGACATTCACCTTGTGTTTCTATCCCTCTCAAACTCAACAATTTTCGCTTGTAGGTTTGATATTCTCCGTGTTTCTCACAAGTGATAGTTATCTCCTGCACGACAGTATTTTCTATCACTTTCGGTTTTTGACGTGTTTCTTCCAACCGAGTTTTCAATGATTCTATTTTTGTTCGATAGTCCATGTTAAACCTCTGCCCATGAGGGAATTTCGGTTTGACCATAATCAAAATGCGAAAAATTAGTCACCATACCTGAAACCTTTCGAACAGGATTTCTTACAGCCTGTTTGTTCTGGTAATTCAGTTTCTGACTCGTGGTGATAAACCACTTCTTCGGTTTTTCGTGTTGATACTCAATATCCAGCCTCAGTAATTCACTGGGCAGATCGAGATTAGGGTAAAGTTTTTGCCAATCGGCGAAGTCTTTGTGATTGAGTCGAATCACTTCACCTTCAAACGCATAACGAGAAATTTTTTCAATCGATTTTTTTTGAACAGTTTTTTGGGTGTTAAGATCTTTAGATTCTATGTTAGGTTCTACTGATAGATTCTGAGTACCGTTTTTGGGATCCTTCAAAGTACCGTTTTTGGGATCCTTCAAAGTACCGTTTTTGGGATCGTTACCAATTTCGGTACTGTTCCCATTTTGGTACTGTTTACCATCCCGTTTTTGGGATTGTTTAGTATCCCGTTTTTGGTACTCTTCTTCGGCTATATTTAACTGTAAAACTTTAACCTGTTTTGTTGAGCCTTTTCTCTCGCCAGTATCGATTATTACCCCTTCAGCTATCATTTGGTTTATTTGTCGGCAGATAGTTTTTTTATCTAGTCCTGTATCATTAATCAGTCGTTGATAACTTGGATAGCAGCAATGATGTTCGTCAGCTCTTTCAGCAAGCGCCAGTAATAATAACTTCTGAGAAGCTTTTAAATTAATTTTCCATGCCCAATTTGTAGCTATTCTACTCATACTGATTACCTCTAATGGATTCTTTGCGATGTTTAAGCCTTAATTTTGCATCTTCAAATGCGGTTGTGAGCTTCTTGGCGGCTAACTCCGTGAAAGAGCGATTGACTCTCTCTCGAATAATGTTTTTATGGATATTTGACTGGTAAAATCGGCGTTTTTTTGGCATAATGACCTCGTTGAAATTGAAAGAAAAAAGGGAAATTTGGCGTTTCCCTTCTCCTTGAAATACTAACTAAACTCAAAGTTCGATATGATATTTGCAAGCTCCATTGTTTTTTAACTCTGGAGCTTCTTTTTTTGGCCATCTCAAATGCTCCAGCATGTCTATCAGCTTGCGTATTTCTTCACCTGATATATTTGTAATAACAACTTCCTGTGTCGATGAATCAGGCACATTCACCACATGCCTTGGCAAGCCGTATTCTGAAACAACCTGACAGGCTAATTTAAAGATTCTGGTTTTATCCCGACTCGCTGTTGAGGGGTGAATCCCGAGTGATTTGGCAAACCCGTTATTACCGCCTTCCGAAGCCATTTTCTGGTAGAAGTAAGATTCTAAATGCTCAGGTTTGCAGGTGATTTTGATAGTTTTTGTATATTCCATGGTTATAATCCTTAAGTAATAAAATTCCCTACCTCGATATTCCTATGAGGTTTGTGAAAAAATAATAGATAGAGTTAGATTGTGAGTGATTAAGTGGGTTTTGCCGCTTCAGCCATTTAGCGGAATGCTATCCGGTCGCCCGATGGTATACCGCATCGTTCGGTGATTATGGTTATGAATTTAATTTTTTATAAATCTTTGTGGGTAAAGAATTTGTATTTCGCTTATCTTTCCTTCATAGAATCGTGAGAGTTTCTCAGCTAATTCTAAAGACGCAGATTGAGTTCCCCTTTCTAATCGACTCAAGTTTCCTGCATCACAGTTTATAGCGGTTGCAACTTGAACAATTGTTAATTCATTTTCAATTCTAATTTTTCGTAGTGGTGTCTGCATAAAGATCTCCTTAAATGCGTTATGCGCATAATAATTCAACTTTAAAATATGTGCAAGACGCTTTGTGTAAAACGCAAAAAGAATATTTAATTATTATATGAGTGTAGGTACTAGAATTAGAGAACTTAGAAAAAAGAAAGGTATGACCATTCTTCAATTGGCTACAGCTATTAATAGCGATGTGGGCAATATCTCTCGTCTTGAAAGAAACAAGCAAGGATATAGTGAAAATACTCTTTTAAAAATTGCTTCAGCATTAGGAGTACAAATAGCTGATCTATTTTTAGATAGTAATGAAGCTAGTAATTCTCTACACAAAAACAATCGAAAGTATAGTAATCTTAAAGAAGATCAAATCGAATTACTTGAACTATATGATAGCCTTCCAGAAGAAGAAGCTAAACGTTTTATCAAAGAAATGAGAGATAGAAAAACTCACTACGATATAATTTTTAATGAGATGCTAAAAAAACGTGGTATCAGAGCTCCCTAAATTAATCTTTTTATCTCTATGACCTATTTATAATTCCTCATTTTTTAACATTTAAATAAAAAACCTATAAATCAATAAAATGAAAATTCTCATGGTAAAAATTCTATTGAATTTAATAATGCGCTTGACGCATTTGTTTTTTACGCATATTATTTGTGTATCAAAGGCAAACAGCCAGAGATTGAAAAAAGTGAACGGCGCACTCTAACGCACGGGCGGACGGCGTATCTCTTAAGAGACAATGTACCGAAGTGGCAGAACCCATTTTCCATTACAAACAGGACTATTTATTCATCTAATTTGTTAAGGAAAAATATTATGAAAAAAACATCTGCTATATGCCCCGTATGTACTAAACGTTTCAATCCCAACAAATCTTACGAACACATCAAAGAATTCCACCCAACAGCAAGTGACTATCAATTAGCTATCATTCGTGATGTACGCCGTAAGTGCTATGGTCAGAGTAAGCCAGTGAAACATAAAAATGCGGCTTTACTTCCTCACACATCAATCTTTGCAGTATCACGGACAAGAGCGGCAAAATTAAGAGCTGCCTGACAATTTGATAGTCTTTGCAGCAATACTATCCTAAACTTAGTCCATAAGTTTCAGATAATAGTTATCCCTCCCGATGGGCTGGGTATTTAAAAATCTCCCAATTTCAGGGAGGCCAGGTTGTTAAAGAGCTGTTGTTTTTATATAAAGTCTAAATCTCAAAAAATTTACTTAATAACTCATTAATTTTTATGAAAATACTCGTCTATTTTTTATATAAAAAAGAGTCATATTTAAGCTTTTCTTTAGTCAAGCGTTCTAATTGCATGGCTCTTTTTTCAGGGATAACTAATGGCCATCGTGAAACAGCAACATGTGTTATCCCTAATACTTTTGCGGTATTACGAACGCCTCCAAAGTATCTAATTACTTCATTCTTTTTCACTTCTTACCCCTTGAATTACTTATCTGAAAAAATGGTAACAGGAGTTACATTGATTTGTCAATACATGTTACCATTATTAATGGTAACATTGATTACATGAAAACCAGCATTGGCAACCGCATTCGCGATAAGCGAAAAGAATTAAGACTCACCCAAAACGAGATAGCAAAAGCTCTGGGTGTCAGTCGCGTTTCAGTAACAAAATGGGAAAATGGAGACACAAAACCTGATGGAGAAAATCTTCATATACTGACAAAAGTATTAGCATGCAATATAGAGTGGCTGCTTTATGGCAAAGATTTACGCTCCGAAGATGATACAAAGTTATATCGCTTATCTTCTGCAACCTTTAAAAGGATCCCTTTATTAACAGGGGAGCAGATCAGCAAGTGGGATGGAATAACTCCTTTTGCTGAAATAAGTGACTTAACAGTTTGGAGTGAAGTCATGTCTGATGTATCAGCCAATGCTTTTATGATGTTAGTAAAAGGCGACTCAATGGCAAACCCTCACGGATCACCCTCAATACCAGATGGTTCTAAGATCTTAGTAGATCCTAATTATGGTGATTTTGATGATCTCAATGGTAAGATTATTGTTATTCAGTTAGAGAACTCGAAAGAGCCAACCATAAAAAAACTATCTATAGATGGGCCTAATAAATATTTAATCCCTCTAAATCCTTCATTTAAAATAATTGAATTAGAAGGTAACTACACCATTAAAGGACGTGTTACTAAAATAATTCAAGAATTACAATAAAATAAAAATTAAAAGCTTCTTTAAAAGGAGCTTTTTTACCCATCAATACGTAATATAAATTACTTAACAGTTGACATTATTAGTAATTTAAGTTACATTAATCCCATCAACTCACTGCAACAGGCAAACGCCAAGACAATACCACGAGTTATCTTAAGCCGAGCCAGACGTTGCTAAGTAGCCAGCCTGAGGCATATGAACATGAAGGCAAGTGACGACACTTAAGCAGTACCGCTCTTTAACACCCTTTCGCTGAAAAAGCGTAACCATAAAACACCCAAACAGTCGGTTTTAGGGTGTGTGAAATAACCAAAATACAGTCATTAAGTTCAAACCAACACCAGGGAACTACCAATATGACTGTAAATATAATCCGGATACCTCCGGCACACACCACCAAAACCCATTGTCAGGAGGTAATATGTGTAACTTTCATGGTTATGATAATGCTCGTAGTCGTCGACATGAGCGTAGAAGAGCCAGGCAAGCAGCTTATGAATATAACAAAGCACTTAATATGGCATTGAAAGCAGCCTTAAATCCAAGCAAACCCTCTCAGCAACAAACAACACCAAACACCAAGCGCCCTCTCCTTTCTCTGAAAAGAAAAGTGATGAGTCGTGTAGAAAAAGCAATATCAATTCGTCCTACTAAAGTTTATGACGCATTTAATAACTGCTGTCTTCCTATTGCAGCTTTGTACACTTCTAGACGGTTTAACAATAAACCTAAAAACAATTTTGGAGTAACCGCTAATTGTTAAGATTATACGTCATATACTTAATTAGTTTCGAGGTCTCATATGAGAAAAAATTATATAGTTAAAGATGAAATATTCATAAATGCTCTACTATTCATGCTTAAAAATAACAAAATTGAATGTAATCTATCCTATCTATCATCGATACTTGGCGTTAATTATATTGCGCTTAAAGATAAAATAATGTTAGAAAAAGACTTCCCTAAACCTGTTTGTAACGATGGTGTTCAGATACTATCTAAAAAATGGCTTCTTTATGATGTATTAAATTGGGCCTTAAAAAACAAGGAACTGAAATGACAGTTAGCTCAAGTAATATAAAATCAAATATAACTAAATTAAAAAATAAAGCATCGTCACATAAATCCTTCTCACGTCGGGAAGATTGAATTATAACCGATTCCTTCACGTTGGGGAATGTGAAGAACCACTGCCGCCTGAAGTGGCAAAATAATCAGGCAATCAAATCAATTTCAGGATGTGTGAATGCGGCTATGCGCTCGTGGGACAGTCAACACACTATAAATTATCTTTCAATAGCTAAATATAGTTTGATTACGTTTACCCGTCCGTGATGACTGTAATCGGACACCAAGTGGCACTTGGCACACGTCCTACCTCATATACATAAGACCTGATTAGGTCTTTTTTTTGTTACCTAAAGGAAATGAAATGAATAACGATGAATTAAGAAAAATACTTGATGAACATAAAGTGTATATAGAATCGCTTGGTGAAAACGGATTCCGAGCCAACCTATGTGAAACTGACCTACGTGGAACCAAACTACGTGAAGCCGACCTATGTGGAGCCAACCTATTTGGAGCCGACCTATGTGAAACTGACCTACGTGGAGCCAACCTATTTGGAGCCGCCTTGCCAGAACAAACATATGTGATTTTGGGTGAAACCTATCCAATCTCAATCACAAATGGAGACTATTTGCATGCTGGATGTCAGCGTCATTCTGTAGAGAATTGGCGGCAATTTAGCAAAGCAGAAATCGTAGTTATGGGCGGTAGAAAAGCAATTGAATTCTACCCTCGCTTACTTGATATTTTAGACTTTTACTTGGGTAAAGGTGAACGACCTGACTGGTTAAACCAAACGGCGCAATAAGAAGGAGTACACATCATGAGATTGGACAATCCACGCATTGTCACGGCAAAGCACCCAAATATGGGCAATCTGGTTGGGGTGACTAACGGCAGTCGTGATTTAAGCGACTCAATATACTTAAGCAGTATTGATATATGGAATGACGACGACATGGAAACAAGAACTTTCAAAGAAATTATACAGTGCTTAACAAAAGAAAATAAGCGTCTTAAAAAAGATAATTTAAGACTGATGAAGATATACTGGGAAATTGGCGGGCTGTGCAGGATTTGAACCTGCAACACAGGGATTAGAAAAATTTTAGTATTGCCGTTGCCGCACTAATAGTCACAACGATTACACCCCCAAGTTTTAAAAGTAGTCCAGTAGCAATATGTTCAACATCCTTACGGACTAGTGCTATCTCAGAAGATAAATCTTTGCGGACGTTAGAAATCTCAGCCGATAAGTCTTTACGAACTTCTGTTATTTGAGTAGTTAAATCTTTACGTACATCTTCTAAATCTCTCTTGGTGGCTACATCAGCAACCTCATGTGACTTACGTACAGCAATAGAAATTGCTTTAGCCTGCTCTTTTGGCAAACCCGCATTCTCTAATGTTTCGACAAATTCTTGTGTATCAAATGCAACCTGACCCATAGGGAATCCTCCTTTTTGGTAAGTATAACTCAACATTAACCATTGACGAAAGAAGAAATCATGCGCTATAGTTTATCTGCATCTGCAAAATCAGATGTCGGGATTAGAACCCCGTGATTAGCAACCGCGACATATGCACGCCGCGAGCGTGTTTTTTAATGTCGTAATCTGGCCACAATTCAATGGTGGGCTGGATGGGGCAGCTGAAAAGCTGGCCGACGGTTGCTTCGGTAGTTCTAACCCTGTTCAGTTCACCGCCAATATAGAGATTAGAACCTCTTGGTGGTGGTAAATTAAGCAACCATCGGAGGTCATTATGACCACACTATCTATTATTCCATTCTCCTTTGAAATGCATGAAGTGCGTACAGTTATTTTGAGCGGTGAGCCGTGGTTTGTGGGTATTGATATATGTTCTGCTCTCGGAATCAGCAATAACAGAGATGCTTTAAATAAATTAGATAATGACGAAAAGACGACCGTCGCTTTAACCGACAGTCAGCCTGGAATAGGTGCTCAGCGTATTTCCTTGATATCCGAATCTGGTATGTTTACCCTAGTACTGCGTTGCCGTGATGCAGTCAAACAAGGAACGCTTCCTCATCGTTTTCGCAAATGGGTAACAAATGAAGTACTCCCATCTATCCGCAAAACAGGAAAATATGAGCATCCAAAATACCAACCCCACCCTGAAGCGCACGAAAAGTTCAGCAACAAAGATACCCAAAATCTCGCCCGTATCATTGCACTCATGACGCAAAACTTTCGTTTCAGAGATGCATGGAATAATGCTATCTGGTATGCATTAAGAGAAGTCACAGGCATTCCTTCACCTTATCCTATGGAAGTACGGCTAGTCCCTTCTATCGCCTCAGAATGTGAGCGTATCTGGCATGTAACAGAGCATCTGCAAGGTGTGATAGCCGATGCAGAAAAAACAGCGATTAAACGAATTATCCGCAAACGTGAAAATGCCGACAAAGTTATCGCTGAGATTGAAACTTTGTTATCTCAGGCTACACAGGATAATCAGCTAATGCTAAACGGTGCGCTATCAAACTGGCATAAAGCTGAATTGACTCACTTCCTCCAACGTCACTAAATAATCCTAACGCCCCTTTTTACAGGGGCAATCATTAATCAATTAACTTTGAGGGATATCCTTATGTCAAATTTAATCAACATCGAAACAAAAAATATCAATGGTGGATTAATCAAGACGGTTAATGCCCGTGATTTACATGTGTTTTTGGAAATTACTACACGATTTAATGATTGGATAAATAGGCGTATAACAGAATATGGTTTTGAAGAGAACATTGACTATATTATTGTTGAAAATTTGAGCTACTCAAATTTGAGTAGTGCAAAATCTCGCCAACGTCCAATGAAAGACTACTGCATCAGTATCGATATGGCCAAAGAACTATCAATGGTTGAGCGCAATGAAAAAGGGAAACAGGCAAGACAGTACTTTATTGAATGTGAAAGACAGGCAAAAACGGCTACCCATGTTATTCCACAAACACTTCCTGAAGCGCTAAGGCTTGCCGCTGAAATGGCCGAAAAGGTTCAACACTTATCGTTAGTTAATAAAGAACAGCAAACCGAAATCGATTGCTTAAAAAACCTGTTCCAGGTTGGTATGACACCCGTCCAGTTTTGCAAACAACTTAATGGCGTTAACATTAACCAGGTCAACCTTTTTCTCGAATCGCGCCATTTTCTCTACGATGCAGAAAAGGATATCAGCAAATCTCATGTCTGGCGTGTGCATTCCTATGCGAGAGATAAATATTTAACCGAATCCCCCTTCATCATGACAAACGATTACGGGCAACGTCAGTGTTACAAAATCGTTCTGCTCAAAAAGGGGGCTTCATGGCTATATCACCAATACCTCAAAGGTAAGCTACCCATGAAGAAAGACTGGAACGGCGAATTCACTCACAACAAATATAGTCAGGTGGCCTAAGATGACAATGAATCAGGACGTTATTATCGCGCGTATCATTGCCGCATCCAAAGATATTTTTGCCTGTGAAAAAGCCATCGTGACGCTGAAAGATATTTATCATTCGGCCATACGTCAATATTTGATTAAACATGGCGACCCCAGAGCGCATTGTGGTTCACTTCGCCCAGAAAAACCGGAATACGAAGGCGTCATCAAATATACAAATCGCCACTATAGGGCGTTAATGAAGAAAAAGCGTGAACTCTATAACGCGCATCGTCGCCACCGCAGAGCAACACAGGCACTACTCAAGCATCAATCAAAGAAAACGGACGAATAAAGACCGGATTCTACAAATTAATCACATCTGAATATCAATTAAGGGTTAAAAACATGAACCAGCTTAAACAGCAGGAGCTTCGCTATCGTTTAAATAGTGACAGCTTCGTTAAAAAAGATTCCATAAAAATTATCCCCACCTTGCTAATAATTTTGTTGGCAAGCCTCGTTTTACTGTTAGCAAGATAGGAAGTGATATGAACCCTTACGCCATGCAAGATTACGGGTACGAACAACAGCAGGAAATTGCTTATTGGGAAGACAGACTGGACGACGAAATCAGCGAACTTGTCCAGCCTGTTTATGACTGCCTACCTTCATCCGTCATGAGAAAACTCAGTAATGAGGATTTTGACGATATCTGGCAGGCGCTGTTTGACCATTTCAAAAATGAGCACATTCATCGATACAAAGCAATTCGAGCGCCTAAGAGGAAATATCTATGAGCGAAATACAACATACCGAAAAAGAAAAAAGTTTTCAACAGCAAGTTTGGGAAACGCTTTCTGCCATTAATGTTAACGAAAAAATAGAAAAGAAAAACGGACTTTCTTATCTCTCATGGGCGTGGGCGTGGGGCGTGTTAATGGCGCACTACCCAGAATCTTACTATGTCATTGAACCCATGAACTATAACGATGATGGCAGTGCCATGGTGTCATTAACCCTCACCATTAAACAGGGTGATAACGAATTTCCCCGCAAAATGTGGTTACCCGTTATGGATTACCGGAATCAGGCGATTTCTAACCCTAACGCCGTTGATATCAACAAAGCGCTGATGCGTTGCCTCACTAAAGCCATTTCGATGTTTGGATTAGGGTTTTATATCTATGCCGGTGAAGATTTACCCGAACAGGAAAAAGTCGTGATACAACAAGAACAGGCACAACAAAAAGCCCGTTACGAGCAATTAATCAAGGAATTAGAAACAGCAGCAAAAGGGGGTGTTGAGTCGATGAAAACCCATTGGCAACAGTTAACACTAGAAGAGAAAGAAATTATTGGCGAAGAAAACAAAATGGCGATTTATCGCAATATTGCAATGAAAAATGAGGCTCATCATGAAGCAGAAAACGGACGAATGGTTTCAGGCAAGACTGGGGAAAGTCACCGCCAGCAATTTACACAAGGTGTTATCCAAAGGCAAGGGGACAACACAACGAAACTACCTCATGCTGTTAGTCTGTGAAACCCTGACCGGACGACGAGAAGAAATTAAAACCAGTCAGGCGATTGAACGAGGCATTGCCCTCGAGCCTCAAGCCAGAACACGATATTGCCTTAATGAGTTTGATGTCACGGTCACCGAAGTAGGCTTTATTCCCCACCCGACTATTGCGCTATTTGGCGCCAGTCCTGATGGCCTGGTTAATGATGATGGACTTATCGAAATTAAATGCCCCAACACCACTACCCACATTGAAACCATTATTACAGGAAAACCTAAATACGAATACCTGTTACAAATGCACGGCCAAATGATGTGCACAGGCAGAAACTGGTGCGATTTTGTCAGCTATGATGACAGACTTCCCCCCAACCTTGCTTACTATAAAACCCGAATTATCAAGGATGATGATTTAGTTAACGAGATTGAACAGGCCGTTCAAATTTTTATTGAAAAATTAAAATCAGAAATCAACAGAATTAATCAAAAAGTGGAGGCATCATGGCAAACCAGAATCAGTGTCACTTTACCGGACGCATCGGAAAATTAGAAGTCCGCTATACCCAGGATAAAAATCCCATATCCGTATTTTCTCTCGCTATCAGCAAATCAAGAAAAGACAACAGCGGTCAATGGATTGATGACACCACATGGATAAACTGCAAGGCATTTAAGCAAATAGCCGAATATATCGACAAGCATGCACAAAAAGGCACATTTGTTCGTGTCACTGCCTCCTACAAGGAAAATAAATGGACAGACAAATCCGGTCAGCAAAGGATATCCCCCGAATTTTTAGTCAATGACGTTGAAATATTGGGCAACCGGAAAGAAAGAAAACCGCAGGAAAGCCAAGGTAAAACGGGTATACCAACCACTAACCAGCCAAACAGTAACGCTATTCATCAAGCTGATTTTGAAGAC
>NZ_JBUIOB010000005.1:0-15662 GCF_056113345.1 Candidatus Arsenophonus phytopathogenicus | reverse complement strand
ATATTGGTATTTATTAATGTGGTGCACGCTTCCGTTTGAAACGGAGACGTGCTTGAGGAAAATTAAGCTATTCTGATAGTTTTTTGATTAATGCATCTTTATGAATAATCATATAACCAGCGCGACGGCCAATTTTGAACAATGACTCTAGTGAAGCGACATATTCATTATCATGAATCACTCTTGCGCTATCTACTTTGCCATTAGGAAGTAAGGTGAGCAGAACTTTATTGGTTGAACCAGTTACAGCGATTGAGTTGTTTAATTCAGCTTCCATGCGATTGAATTCAGCAATATAGGCTTCCTTAAATGCAGCTGCTTTTTTGCCCGTAAATCCCATTACCAAGAATACGAACCCATCTTTGGTCATTTCGCACATAGGTCGAGATTTGTTTTGTTCGTCTATATATTCAGCCGCCTCAAAATTGAGGGCGCTAAATTCTTCTGAACATTCAAGGGTGTCAATAGCGCGTAAAACATTGTCATGTCGCTTGCCAAAGTAATCAGCAACATCTTTGGAAGTGGTTACAACTTTGTTATTGTTGATAATAACTTTAGGGATGATAGTAGAAAGTTGAAGAGTCATACGACCTCCGATGGTAATCCGAATTTACCACCACCAAGAGGTTCCTAATCTCTATTTGGCGGTGAACTGAACAGGGTTAGGAACTACCGTGATTACCATCCGGCCAACCTTTCGGTTGCCCCATCCAGCCCACCATTGAATGTGGCTAGATTACGACATTAAAAAACACGCTCGCGGCGTGCATTTGTCGCGGTAATCACAGCGGGGTTCCTAATCCCGACATCTGATTTATCAGATGCAAATAAACTATAGCGCATGATTTCTTCTTTCGTCAATGGTTATTATGCTGCAATCCCGTTCATCATTACACCTAACAATCTAGGGAACTGGTTATCATAGAAATGAGGCTGAGTCTGCCGGGGATTGTTAGGGTCAGTCAGATTTTTGCCAACCTGTAGCCTTTTCTCTGTCAGTGACCAAAATAGTTTTTCCTTGTCAGGATGTTTACTGCTAGGGCGCGATTTACGCTCAGCAAGTCCTAGCAGTTGTAGCCGCCGATAACCAGATTGTGCCGTATAGGGTTTGCCATGAAGCAATAAAAGCTCCGTGAAAGAATGCGTCACTTCGCTTGAACCTGTTAAACTCCCCTCTGGCGCATCAACAGCGTAAGCGGGTAATATATCCGGCATACCAAGGGACGATTGTAGTTTCTTCATTGCACCAAGTAGACCAGAAGGGGCGATCCGCAGCTCCTGCTTGTAAAAAGCGATCATGGCTAAGCCAGCGTGTACTTTATCGGTTAGCGGTTGTGTAGGTGTAGAAATAACTTCCTCAAAAGTACGAATCACTTTGAGATGGAAAGCTGCACTAATCCACATTGCATAAGCATAAACCAGTTCTTTAGCAACGTAAGTTCCTTGCTCGATACCTCCTCGAATGACCGATACCGGAATTCCTGTATCGCTTACAAATTGCTCAACAAGTTCTTGAGTTTTGCTATTTGCAAGCCAGTGTGACGGGCTGTCCTTTCTATTATCACCCGCTGCTTTATGTAAATCATTCAGACAATAGCGCCCGAAAGCGTCTTGGCGTACAATGGTATTTTCGATAACGACTAATTTAGACATAAAAATATTTCTCCGTAATTAAACGAATTAAGTTATAAATGTGAAAGATTTTGCAGATTGAACCCTAAACCCGTTATACTTACCAAAAAGGAGGATTCCCTATGGGTCAGGTTGCATTTGATACACAAGAATTTGTCGAAACATTAGAGAATGCGGGTTTGCCAAAAGAGCAGGCAAAAGCAATTTCTATTGCTGTACGTAAGTCACATGAGGTTGCTGATGTAGCCACCAAAAGAGATTTAGAAGACGTACGTAAAGATATGGTTGCTCGCTTTGAAAAAAACGAAGCTCAAATCGCTGATGTTCGTAAAGACTTATCTGCTGAGATGAATTTACGTTTCGAGAAAACTGATGGCCAAATAGCGTTGATTCGTAAAGACGTTGAAACTATTGCTACTGGACTACTTTTAAAACTTGGTGGTGTAATCGTTGTGACTATTAGTGCTGCAACAGCAATACTTAAATTCTTCTAATCCCTATGTTGCAGGTTCAAGTCCTGCACAGCCCGCCAATTTCACGGTATATCTTCATTAGTCTTAAATTCTCTTTTTTAAGACGCTTATTTTCTTTTGTTAAGCGCTGTATAATTTCTTTGAAAGTTTTTGTTTCCATGTCGTCGTCATTCCATATATCAATACTGCTTAAGTATATTGAGTCGCTTAAATCACGACTGCCATTAGTCACCCCAACCAGATTTCCCATATTTGGGTGCTTTGCCGTGACAATGCGTGGATTGTCCAATCTCATCATGTGTACTCTCTCGTTAACATTTACTGAAAAGGTAGGATGTGTGCCAAGTGCCTCTCGGTGTCCGCTTACAGTCATGACGGACGGGTAAACGCAATCAAACTCTATTTAGCTATTTGAAAGATAATTTATAGTGTGTTGACTGTCCCACGAGCGCATAGCCGCATTCACACATCCTGAAATTGATTAGTTTCCTGATTGTTATTTAACCACTTAGGGTGGAAGTGGTTTTGTGTATTCCCACAACACATAAAAAGGAATAATGATCACCTTGATAATTCATTGATTATATTATGAATGACTTGTTTATGATTAATGAGAAGAAAAGATTTGATCTTATGAATTGATTAAATTTTTGCCATCATTTCTATTGAATTAATAACATGGTAAGAATGTCAATTATGCTTCTATTCGATGAAATTCAATGTCTTCAGGTTCGTTTAAATCGATATTACCATAAATTCTATATTTGCTTGCTATATCAAGAATTTCATCATCCATTTCACTGGATGTCATTTGTGAAGTAACCACCTCTTCATATTTTTTATAATCTTCTTCTTTCATATCTACGGTATAGTTACAATCTGCTCTAACTTTAGCAATAATTTTAACTTTTACTGTTTTGTTTTTTTAACCATTAGCACTCACTCCAAAATGCGATTTAGGTTTATTGTTAAAACGTTTGCTGCTGTATAGGGCGGATTTAGGCAAACAGCAATTGTCAAACGAGTCATAAACTTTAGTAGGACGAATTGATATTGCTATTTCAACACGACTCATCACTTTTCTTTTTAGTGAAAGAACAGGGCGTTTAGGTGTCTGGAGTTGTTTGTTGATTCGAGTTGCTTAGATGGGTTTAACGCTGCTTTCAATGCCATATTAAGTGCTTTGTTATATTCATAAGCTGCTTGCCTGGCTCTTCTACGCTCATGTCGACGACTACGAGCATTATCATAACCATGAAAGTTACACATATTACCTCCTGACAATGGGTTTTGGTGGTGTGTGCCGGAGGTGTCCGGATTATATTTACAGTCATATTGGTAGTTCCCTGGTGTTGGTTTTAACTTAATGACTGTATTTTGGTTATTTCACACACCCCAAAACCGACTGTTTGGGTGTTTTATGGTTCGCTTTTTCAGCGAAATGGTGTTAAAGAGCGGTACTGCTTAACTGTCGTCACTTGCCTTCATGTTCATATGCCTCAGGCTGGCTACTTGGCAACGTCTGGCTAGGCTTAAGATAACTCGTGGTATTGTCTTGGCGTTTGCCTGTTGCAGTGAGTTGATGGGATATAACTTAAGTTACCTTAAGTAAAAGTTAATATTATGTCAAGATATCTTAAATAATAAGGTACTAGTTTATGATTTTCGTTTATAATATGATGATTTTAAGAAAATATATTTTTGTCAGCGATAAAAAGGATTGTTAAAAAAAGAGGAAGGTTAAAGCTGCGGAACTTCTTAGGGGAAAGGTGAGAGGGCAATAAAAAAAACCTCGGGGTAGCATTCAGTTATTTGCTATCGTTTGGTGTGGTATTTTGTTGAGCTGGTTGTTGCATATAAATTATTTTTGGTTGTTGTTGTGATGATTCAGGTTTTAACATACCAACAAAGGTAGGGATAAGTGCAATTAAGGCAATAATGATACCAAAAATAGTTAACCTGGTGTTCAATCCTGATTGAACACCAGAAATCGCTGTATTTATTCCTGATATAGCGGTATTGATGCCATCAATTTTTCCATTAATAGCAGTATTGATGCTGTCAATTTTTCCATTAATAACATCATTATTAGATTCAATCTTAGTTTCAATAGACTCAAATTTAACTGATATAGCGGAAAGAGTAGCATTAAGATTAGCCATCTGAGAGTTTTGCTGCTTCTCGCCATTTAGCCATTTCTTCTTTCATACCAGAAGATATAGCCTGAACTTCAGCCTTATTTTGAGCTAATTTTGCATCTAACTCATCTCTGGTCATAGTAAAATTCTCTTCTGGGCTTTTGTTGTTTGCTTTATTTTCAATCTTACTTGAAAATTTTTTATTGTGTTGTTTTATTATATCAGACGATGGTTTAGATGAATAAAATGATTGTTGCTGAGAACTTGGAATGATGCCATACTTGCTAGATGAACTTCTATTTTTTGCTATGTCATCAGAGTAAGAATGATGTTGATTGGATAACATTTATTAGTTCTCCCTTGAATTCTCATGCTGCTCTAAAATATATTTAGCGAGTTGTAGAAGCAATGTCTCAGGCATCCTGATATTTGCAATAGTTTCTCGTGTTAGTTGGGTTTTTTCATTATCAACCCATTCAGTTACATGCTTAAAAAATGATATTGAACCTATTCTATTTTCTGTATCTCCAAAAGACGAATAGCCAAAGTGATCAGCGTATTGGCTGATGCAATCAGCACTTTCTTTGAATATAATTTTGTTGTCTTCGTTTTTTTTCTTATTGTTGCTCATCTTTATCTCCTAAATGAACATGGTAAACCTTAAATTATACCGTCATATAACATTATTTACTTTATAAATATCAATCAATTATCATTATCACGATGCGCTTTTTGACTTCTTCTCTTTTTCTTTCATTTCTTTATAGATTCGTTCAAGATTAGCCCTAGTCACATTTATTTGTTTCAGATAATTTTCTATAGTAACGTCTTCTAATTAAATGTTTTGGAAAAATATCATTAAGATGCATTCTTTTTATTTTTTATTAATCTAAAAGCTCTATCAAAAATTGTATCATAATGCGTTTTCTTAGCCCTCAGTTCTAATAATATTCGTATCTACTTCATTTTTTGGAAGATTTTTGATTAATTCCAAAAGTTCTTCATTAGAATTGAATCAAGTTGATAAGATTTATTATCTTAGTTATTACAACCCTGATCTTTATTAATTCTGATATTTCCTTTATTTCTTCTGCTATTGATGGGCTAATATCCTTAGGGTCAACTCTTAAAAGTTTAGAAAGAACACACACAACCTTAACATTAAGAGAATTTCTTCCATTCACGTAATGCCTAACAGCCCCTTGACTAATATCAAGTTCATCAGCTAAGAATTGTTGAGTTAACTTCAATTCTTTCTTCTTGAATCAAACAAAGCTTTTAGTCGTTTGCAATCTTCAAGTTGTTCAGGCGTTAATTTTTTTTCATATTTCATAGTTCATATTTTAATAACGTTAGTATTAAAAATACCAGTACTTAAGGTATTGATATTTTTTAGTATCTAAAGTATTATTCTGGAGTTATGGAGGAAACTTAATGCTAAAAATGACCTTTATCGGACTATCTAAAAGAAAATAGTCAAGAAAAAGCAGCAAATTTAATTGGTGTACATCAAACTGCAATCAGCAAAGCAATTAGAACGGGTAGAAAAATTTTTTTGATACCTAATAAAGATGGAAGATTTACAGCAGAAGAACATAAACCATTTCCAAGTAATAAAAATTAGCCACACCGCTCTTTAACAACCTGGCCTCCCTGAAATTGGGAGATTTTTAAATTCCCAGTCCATCGGGAGGGGATAACTATTATCTGAAACTTATGGAATTAATTATAGACATGGAAACCACAATTACGCGCAAATCAAATGCAAAACAACATTGAAGCCAGAATACGTAATGGTATTCAGGTTCATTCAGCAATAAGAATTGCTCAGGCTATTGGCATAAATCCATCTCAAATTACGAGATGGCAGTCAGAGGATGGGATAATTCCGAAGATGGCAAAACTGCTTGATTGCATTGGCTACGATTCACCGAAGCAAGATTTAGTCATAACGAATATATCAGGTGAAGAAATACGCAAGCTGATAGACATGCTGGAGCATTTGAGATGGCCAAAAAAAGAAGCTCCAGAGTTAAAAAACAATGGAGCTTGCAAATATCATATCGAACTTTGAGTTTGGTTAGTATTTCAAGGAGAAGGGAAACGGCGAATTTCCCTTTTTTCTTTCAATTTCAACGAGGTCATTATGCCAAAAAAACGCCGGTTTATCAATAAAAACCATGAAGAAAGGTTGTACCCAGATAGTCCTGATGGGTTATTGGTTGCTGCATCAAAAAATAAATATTTTGCCCGTCGGTTAGTATCAGAATTCAGGAAGTTACAAGGAGATAAAAATGGCAGCAACAGTCACCAGTCTTGATGATTACAGAGTTAAAAACGAAGTCAGGGAGAATGCCGTGGCTGAGATTGAAGATGGATATACACGAATAGCGAATGAACTGTATGAGGCACTCATTGGTGCCGATTTAACCAGAAATCAGGCAAAAGTAGCGCATGCTGTTTGTCGAAAAACATATGGTTTTCAGAAAAAAATGGATCGCATTTCTGATAGTCAATTATCTGAGATCACAAAATTACCAAGACAAAAAGTAAACAAAGCAAAGAATGAGTTAATTTCGATGAATATCTTAATTAAATCAGGTAATAAGATTGGGTTAAATAAAATAATTTCTGAGTGGAAAATTCAAGAATGTCACCAAAATAGTGACAAATTAAGAAATGTCACCAAAACAGTGACAAAAATTGTCACCAAAAGCGTGACAGCGTTGTCACCAAAACAGGGACACACAAAAGAAACTATTACAAAAAAAAATAAATATAATAATACACCCCTTACCCCTCACGAGGTGAAAGGGGAAGAATTGGCTAAACCTGAAAAGCGAAAACCCCACACCATGAAGTACAACGATTATCTGGTTGCCTACAACGAGGAAGTGGGTGACAGATTACCTCATGCTGTTGAAGCCAATGCCAAGCGTAAAACCCGTCTTAAGAAAATTGTTGCTCTGCTGGCTAATCCAAACCTGGAAGGCTGGCGAGCCTACGTGAGAGCGTTTGTTGGCATGGCAAAACCGTTTTACTTTGGTGAAAACAATACAGGCTGGACAGCGGATATTGATTATCTGCTGAGAGAAACCACGCTGACTGGCGTTCGTGAAGGAAAATTTGCCGATAGGGGGTATTAAAATGGTCAACTACCAACTCGAGGCAAGCGTAATAGGCGGCTTGCTGATTTCAGGTTTGACGCCAGATGCCAATGATGTGTTGTCTACGCTTGAGTCAAATGCTTTTTCCTCTCATTTCTGTCGTGAAATCTACAAAGTAATTCAGTGCCAGGCTAAAACCAGAAGCATGATTGATATGGTGATGGTGGCTGAACAGATGGGAGAGGGTAATTTCATTCAGGTGATGTCGATGGCTAAAGAGTGCCCAAGTGCAGCCAATCTGAAAGGTTATGCGAAAATGGTTGCTGAGAATTATCAACGACGGGAATTTTTGACGATGATAAATTCGGTCAAGGATGTTGTTGCCAATGGCACTATCCAGTCAGCCACTCAGGCTATCGATGATTTTTTGTCGAAAGCAACAAAATTTCGAACTTCGAATGAAGAAATCAAGCCTGTAAACCTGAAAGAACTCATTAGCGATTACACAGACTTACTGGAAAATCGTCTACAAAACGGGGAGCAGTCAAATACCTTAAAAACAGGGATAGGTGAACTGGATGAGATAACAGGGGGGATTAATCCGGTGGATTTAGTGATTGTCGCTGCCAGACCCGGTATGGGGAAAACCGAATTTGCATTGAAGATTGCCAGAAGTGTTGCGAGTCAAGAAATAAGGGACATGAATCAGCGACGAGGTGTGCTAATTTTTTCAATGGAAATGGACTCAAGCCAAATCATTGAAAGACAGATTGCACAAGCCTCAAATCTTCCCGTTTCAATGCTAAGAAATCCCTCAAGATTAGAGCAGGAGCACTGGAGCAGGATAACTGGCGCGATTGGTTTGTTGCATGATTTAGATGTATGGATAGTGGATGCAAGTAAACTTACCGTTGAGCAAGTAGCCTCTGTTGCCACCAGACAGAAAAAAGAGTATCCCCGCTATCGTTAATCATGGTTGATTATCTCGGATTAATTGACAAACCCAGAGCTGAACGAAATGATCTTGCGATAGCGCATATCTCGGCAAACCTGAAACGGCTCGCAAAAACATTAAAAACACCCGTAATCTCATTGAGCCAGTTATCAAGAGACGTTGAAAGGCGGACAAACAAGCGTCCTGTCAATGCTGATTTACGGGATTCTGGCAGTGTTGAGCAAGATGCAGACAGTATTATCATGCTGTATCGTGATGGGGTTTATAACGAAAATTCACCCACTGCGAAGTATGCTGAAATTATCGTAACCAAAAATCGGTTTGGCAAAACGGGTACGGTTTATCAGGAGTTTAGGGACGGTCATTTTATCGACACCAATCAACATGAAGCAGAAAAAATCTCACAATCATCTCATCAACAAAGTTTAAGACGCCACGCTCAAGGCGTAACGATTTAATCAGGAAACCCAATAAAATACCTCATCGAAGCCACCCTTGTTAAGGATGGTATGTGACCTAACATGTAGTAGTATGTTTTCTTGATTCAACCATAGCAGGCAGTGTGAATGCATATAACAGGAATAACTCTGTAAAATTGAGTATTTCTTCCGCTTCTTCTTGAGTAAACTCTTCATCTGAATGAACAGCACCATTTGAATCAATCCGAATAATATGTGCCCAGTTTTTCATTTGTTCGGTGATTCTATCTTTAGCTTGCAGCATGGAAATACGTTGAGATAGTTTTTCATTTTTCACTTCGTCCCCTAAAAGTTCTTTGGTTGCAATATCGATAACCTTTCGACAATTCATCACGGAGGTTTCATAGCGATGACGCTGTAAATCGTCTTTCGATTCGATGAAAAATTTAGCTACTCTAGTAGGTGAATTTTCAGGGCATGTATTAGCTTTCACTTCAGGATAAATCTTATCCAATCTAAAAATTGAATGATTAGGAGGTAAGACAATATTTATATCTTCACGCCTGCAATATGAATAAGGTCCTTGGCTCGTAGAGGATTTCACAACAGCAATACCTGTTTGTTCACAGCTTCTACAATAAAATGGAATATCATAAAAATCTGTATCATTTCTACGGTGTTCACTAAACCCAACTAACACTGCATTGTCTTTAAGGCAATGTGGGCAGGTGATATCAAAAGAGAGCATTCCCATGAGTAATTTAACTCCATATTTAAAAGATATATCGTCAATATTAAAAAATTCAGAAAGACCGGAATTCGCATTGTTACAACGTTATGAAACGACATCCGATAACCAAAAGATTAAATTTATCCTATCGATGATAGGCAAGCTCATTGAACAGGACAGAATGTTAAGAGTCAAGAACAAGGGAATTGAAGAAAACAATCATGAAATATTTAATCAAAGCAACCATTGCTAAAGATGGCGTTTAACTTAAGCTTTTTGATAAAATGGCTACGGGTTATAGAAAATAAAATCTAACAGCAACACGCAATTACGAACTGAGGGTTCTATGAAATTTTTACAATTTGAAATTAAAAACTTTAAAGGAATTGAACATTGTATTGTTAAATTATCTCCTCAAGGAGCAAATATTTTTACTTTAATCGGCCTTAATGAGAGCGGTAAAATAAGTATACTGGAAGCGATAAGTTTGTTTAATGCAAATAGAAAAGAAGATGATGATATTTCAAAAAATTTACTTACTACATTAACTTCACAGAACCCGTTAGACTATATACCTAAACATTTACAATCCAACTTTACTAACAAAATATCGATTGAAGCAACATTAGAGCTTGATAACAACCTCAAAATAAACTTGATAAACACAATGAGAAAATACGGTTATTTGTGTGATAACGTCAATGAGATAGATAATACGATGACAATTAGTAGAAAATTTTCATTTAAAGATTCTATTTTGCAAGAAGAGGAATTAGATACCAGATATATTGGACTTTCCTACAACGCTAAGAAAATTAAGTCGAAAAAAACAAAAAAGTATTCTTTATTTTGTGATGATTCTATTAAAGAATTAGATAATGAGATATATAAAATACTAAAAAATAATATTCCTCGAATCCTCTATTTCCCTACTTTTATTTTTAATCATCCCAAGAAAATTTATATTGATAATTCTGAGAATGATATTGACAAAATGTATAGTGAAATATTTTCGAATGTGGCGGCTTCGTTGAAAAATCCACTCTGTTTAAAGAAGCATATAATAGATAGGATGGAGTATCCAGACAAAATTAATTTGTTAAATCAATCACTAGATGAAATGGCCGCAGAAATAACAGGACGCGTACTCGGGGAATGGAAAAATGTGTTTAAGAGAACATTAGATAATTCAGAAATTATCATCACTTCAGGTCAGGACGATAAAGGTAAATACCTGGAACTTAAACTTAAACAAAAAACATCCAGATTTAATATTACTGAAAGATTTATTGGGTTTAGATGGTTTTTTACGTTTTTATTGCTCACTTTTTATAAAAGCAAAATTAATAACGATAAACAAACACCTATTATTTTCTTATTAGACGAACCTGCGTCAAACTTACATGCCAGTGCTCAAAAACAACTGCTTGACAGTTTTCCCAAAATTGTCGATAGAGTACCAGGTAATTAGATTATTTATTCGACTCACAGCCATTATTTGATTAATCCCATGTGGTTAAACCAGGCTTTTATCGCGTGCAATAGATACAGTGACAGCGAATATTTAGACAGGAAGGAAAAAGTAAATTATGTGCAAATAGTATTGGAACCCTATAGAACATTTGTTGGGAAAAATCCGACACAAACAAATTATTATCAGCCTGTTTTGGATCAATTGAATGTCACGCCAAGTCATTTTGATTTACTTAAATCTTCAGTGCTTGTTGAAGGAAAGAGTGACTATTTTATTATAGAGTATGCAAGAAGAGTTTTATTGGAAGATAAAAGCGATATCGCCATACTCCCAATGAATGGAGCGACTTCATATAATAGCGTTTTACCAATTTTAATTGGTTGGGGTGTGCCATTTATCATTTTGTTAGATGACGATCCTGCGGGACAGAAAGCCAAAAAAAATTATCTAAAGTCATTTCCTGTTGATGATAATCAGGTATTCACGCTTTCAGATTTGGGTAGCGGTATGCAAAATGAAAGTATTGAAGGATTATTAACTGATGAAGATATATCCTTAATAAAGTCTTATTACAACCTCAAAAATGTTACAAAAGGGGCAATGAAATCAAAGATCCAGTTGTTTTTTTCTGAGCATTTAGCAAGAAAAGAAAAAGTAGATCTGTCTAATGCGTTTAATAGTAAAATAAGAAAAATTAATTCAAAAATTCATGAATATTTTATCAATCTGACGACCAGAAAATAAAGCGAGGCACTATGCCTCACTTTTTATAGGCTTTAATTATTTAATTTTGAAAAGCATTAATTATTAAAATATTTTTAATAAAAACCTTCATAAAAATATCAACTCAAATACAAACATACCAATTAAGCAAACAATCATGAAATACCAAATTGAAGCAACCATTGTTAAAAATGGTGGCGAACCTGTTCATTGGTATCGCTTTAGCGACAAAGCACTATCAGAACAGGATTGCCTGAAAATGTTATCCCAGCCGTCCATGTTCAAAATGCAATTTAGCGAGACAGGTTACTACTGGACTGTTGTCAGTGACAAGGCTGGACAGCGTGGCAAATTGCCAAAAGTGTCAATAGAAAATTTCACCTGTACTCCGCTAAATCCCACCAAATAAAAATCAAATAGGCAAAAATATGAAAATTCAAAGCATGGCAAATGGCCGTGAGGGACATTTTTGTGCCCAAAGTGAGGACTCCGGTATTTTAGTTCAACATAGAACGGAGCCAAGAATAGATAGCCGTCTGTTTGCCAAAAGGCTAAGTATTAAACATAAACATCTTTATGAATTAATTAGAAATAATTCAAAAAACTTACGTGAGTTTGGCATCCTTCCGTTTCAAACGGAGCGATTGAATACTGCTCAACTGGGTGTGCGTGAACATAAGTATGTTCTACTCAATGAAAACCAGTTTGATTTTATGTGTCGCATTGTTCGTGGACGTAATCACGAGAAAATAACGCAATTTAAACTGGATGTCACAAAAGCATTTGCTAAAAAACGAGCCGCTGAACCTATTAGAAGGGAGTATTTACCTCATTACCATGAGTCCCGTGATGCTTTACGTGATTTAGGTGCGGAGAAACATCACTACATCAATCTGGCAAACATTGAGAACCGTTTAGCGGGTTTATGTTCAGGTGAGCGAAGTAAAGCCAATGACCAACAGCTTGGTATTTTGCTTTGTATGCAGAAGATAGAGCAAGCAACGTTTCAGTCAGCCATTGAATCAGGCATGTCACCTACTCAAGCAGTGCGAGAAGTCAGTAAGCGCATCGATATGTTTGCAACCTTAATGACTCCATCCCAACAGATTAGGGGCGACAAATGCAATTAATAAACCCAAAAGCACTTAAAGAGTTGCGCACAAAAGAAAGCATTAAAAACAATAAGTTAACTCCATTTGTGCAGTACAAAAAACAAACTGTTATAGCTAGACAATCGTTATGCCCACTTAATGCTTTGATATATAGAGATAATTATCCATTTGTGCAGTATGCAAAACAACCAATGAAAGCGTTTAAGCACATCCTCGTCGACGGAGAATATCGTTATGTTTATGAAGACCATATTCATTTTTTGACGAAAAAGCGTCAACGGATAGCCGGTAAACAGTTAACCGGTTATACCGCTAAAGGGGTGGAGATGAGGGAGGTTAGCTGATGGAAGACAAACTACTCTTCCACGAATCAACGAAACAATCCGTCTGGCAAACACTAAAAGCCATCCTCGCAACAAACCAACCGCATCAACTCATCATTAAGCCTTACCGAAAAACTCGCTCACTCTCTCAAAATTCACTTTTTCATTTGTGGACATCTGAGATAAGTAAATATCTGTGTGCAAATAACGCTAATTTTACACCAGAGCAGGTTAAAGAGATGCTCAAGCACACTTTTCTTGGTTATGAAGTAGTAGAGCGTATTGATGTAACAACACAGGAACCAGAGCGCGTCAGAACGCTCAGGAGGACATCAAAGCTTGATACGGGGGAAATGCATGTCTTTATGCAAAAAGTGGAATGCTGGGCGATTGGCATCGGTTGTTTCGTGACGGTACCGGCAAGTTCGGAATATATGAAATTGAAAGAGGAGCAGGAACAGTGAGTATTCAATTTGACGTTATTAATAGTTCGGGTTATATTTTCAGTGCATCTGCAAAATCAGGTGTCGGGATTGGAAACCCGCCAGTGTGTACCGGCCAATAACACGCCGAATGCGTGTTTTTTATTGGTCACAACCTAGTCACATATCAATGGTGGCTCAGGTAGGGGAACCGCAAGGTTCGCCGGAGGTACACCGGCATTTCCAACCCTGTCTGGGCTACCACCAACGAGATTGGAAACTCCAGTGGTAGCATTTATCCAAATGTACCATTGGAGGTCAATATGATCACTCACGTATCCCTTGTTACTCCCAAAGTTAGTATTCACAAAGGTAAAGCTATTACTACCTCACAAGATGTTGCTGATTACTTTGGTAAAGAGCATCAAAAAGTTGTTTTAAAAATATCTAACCTTGATTGTTCTGAACAATTTTTAACCCGCAACTTTTGGCGGGTTCAATTCGAACACAAAGGTAATACTTATGATGCTTACGAAATGACAAAAAATGGATTTATCTTCTTGGTGATGGGATTTACCGGCAAGAAAGCTGCTCAATTCAAAGAAGCCTATATTGCGGAGTTTGACAAAATGGAATCAGAACTCAATAGTGTCATCACTGTAACTGGAGCAACTAATAAAGTTCTGCTCACTTTACTTCCCAATGGGAAAGTAGATAGCGCACGTGTCATTCGTGACAACGAATATGTTGCTTCACTAGAGTCATTGTTCAAAATTGGCCGTCGTGCGGGCTATATGATTATTCACAAAAATGAATTAATCAAAAAACTCTCAGAATAATCAATCACACTAAATTTAATCATTGTTTATAGCCCCTCAAGTGAGGGGTTTTTTATTGGGAGAAATAATGTTAATGGCACTAAAAAGGGATAAATACGATGCCGTGTTCTCTGAATTAGTCCGCGAAAGAACAAACTGGATATGCGATTATTGCGGACGATATTTTCAGAACGAACGTGCTAAACTACACTGCTCACATTTCAAATCAAGACGACACAAATCCACCCGTTATCACCCCTGTAATAGTTTCTCCCACTGCATAGGCTGTCATCGTAAGTTAAGTGAAGACCCCTATGAATTTACCGCTCATGCAGAGATAACCTACGGTGAGATGACCATTGCCCAAATAGCCATGCTGGCAAATACTCCCGTAAAGCTCAAGGTGGGTGAAATGGATGAAATCTACCGGCAAATGAAAAATGAGCTAAAACGAATGAAAACGATGCGACTTCAAGGTTTTTCAGGACGCATTGAATTTTTCTTACCGGATTGGTATCAGGCAAGCATTACCTTTCGAATGGGCGAAGAGATAGTGCCCACACACTAAACCACCATTAAACATTCAACGCAGGGCATCAAAAACATGTCCCTATTCCTATTTTTGCCGGAGGACAGATGAAGGCGGTTAAGTCATTGGAATTAACTAAAGCACAGTATGACTGGGTAAATGGTTGGCTTGAGTTATGGGGGGCGTGGGTATGCTCAGGAGAACTCGACAAATGGCAATTCAATATCATCTGGCGATTTATGCAAAAGGTGAAAGGGGAAGTGATACCTTCGAGGCCAATGTGTAACGATGATGAAGGATTGCTCATTTCTCAAGTGGTTGATGCTGTTATGCGTATTGATGAGAAAGCCTACCAGATTCTATTAAGTTATTATGTTTACGGAAAGTCAAAATTAAGCATAGCCACCTATTATCACAAAATAGCAAAACCGAGAAGGATGATGACCAGGGCGGGGAGAAGGTGGAAAAGACCATCGCGCATAACATGCAGAAGGGAGATTGATGATATTCTCAATGCCGGCGTGTATTTAATACACAATCGGCTATTAACGGTCATGAAAAATCAAAAAACTGTTGCTAAAATGATTAATTTAACCTAATTATGGCTTGACTTTAATGAGCAACAATTTTAAGGTAAACTGATACACTTATGCAAAAATCATAGAGCCTCGCTTTGGCGGGGTTTTCTTTTTGGTTGTGTTGTTACCCAAATAGTTATATCTTGTTTGTGCACTACTTTTTATAAGCTCGTAGGGTACATAAGGTAAATAAGGCAGTAGTGCATAGCCCCATGTGAAAGCGTGGGGT
>NZ_JBUIOB010000004.1:0-18939 GCF_056113345.1 Candidatus Arsenophonus phytopathogenicus | reverse complement strand
ATATATCCCCTTTTAGACACAGGAGCCCATCATGTGGATTTTAATCCTGGCCATGTACGCCAGCCCTTATGCATCAAGCAACTTTGCAAGTGTTCATACACAGGAATTTGATACTGAAAATATGTGTCAATTCGCTGCTAAACAGTTTGAGCAGGAATTTGATACTTTCAAGGATATCAACGCCAAAGCGATTTGCGTTAAGAAATAAACTAATTTCATCGAGGTTCAATTATGAAACTTAACATCATTAAATTATTAATCACGACATTATTGTTTATTAGTGTAGCGTTTGCCTTTGAGCTGATAGTAGAACATCTATCCCATGTTGATACAACACCACCGGCAATATTCCCCGAGATCAAATGGGGTAATGAAGCATTGAGCGGATTACAGTTAGACGGAAAAGAGATGGAGGACATATTCGTACTGTTAGGCACTATGGCATTGATTTGTATCATAATATTATGGCCTAAGCTAAAAAAGTAGTTCACACCAGAACGGCATTATCCCCCCATGATCAATATCGCTTAACAAACATCCATATTCATTCATCAATTAACTTTGAGGGATATCCTTATGTCAAATTTAATCAACATCGAAACAAAAAACATCAACGACGAATTAATCCAAACAGTCAATGCACGTGATTTACATCAATTTCTAGAAGTTGGCAAGGATTTCTCAAATTGGATTAAAGACCGTATTAAGCAGTACGGATTTGTGGAAAATATCGACTATATAGTTTTCGCCAATTCTGGCGAAAACCCCTTCGGAGGCCGTCCGGCAAAGGAATACCACATTTCCCTCGATATGGCGAAAGAACTTTCGATGGTTGAACGCAACGAGAAAGGGAAACAGGCAAGACAGTATTTTATTGAATGCGAAAGACAAATTTTACAGCCGTCATTACCGGGTAATTACATCGAAGCATTAGAAGCCCTGGTTATCTCTGAAAGGAAAAAGCGGTTATTACTGACCAAAGAGATGAAGCAATTAGGACAAAATCACAAATCAGTCGCACTCGTGAAGCTTCTGCAATGGGCAAACTTAGTGTGGCTACGCGTAAAAATAGAGAACTTACCGAACGACTAGGAGAAAGTGTTAAACATGCCACCATCACAGCCGTAAAGAATGCCACAGGGAAAGAATACAAGTTTACCCCACTTCGCAGATGGTGTCGTGAGAACCAGGTGGAAGCAACCGAAGTACCGGATATTCGTTATGGTCAGGTTAAGTCATGGCCTGCTGAATCATGGCTACAGGTATACGGTATCAATCTCAAATCGTTATTTGCTAATAGCAAAAGTATTCACTAGAAATTGACCACTATTTGGTATTTCCGAGCAACTTTAAAAAAGACCAGCGCAAGGCTGGCCAACACTAGGGAAAATGTTGCTGTTAACTAACACACAACGGCAATAATATTACCACAAATAATTCACATATGATCAATTTTTTAATCAAATTCACATTCATGTAATCAATAACCGGAGAAATCCTATGAATAATGATAGTAAAATACGAGGTATGACTATGTTATTTAATACCCCACTCAGATATCCCGGTGGTAAAGCAAAATTATCCAATTTTGTCATGAAAATTATTGAAAAAAATAATCTTCACGATCTACATTATGCAGAACCGTTTGCTGGGGGGCAGGACTAGCATTAAACTTACTTACTAAGGGATATGCGAAGAAAATTTATTTAAACGATATCAACCCAGCTATTTATGCATTTTGGTATAGTATAATTAACCATACACATGATTTTTGCAAAAAAATTGAGAAAACAGATGTCACAATTGATGAATGGCATCATCAACGGAAGATTATGGTACATGCCAAATCTAGCAATATTTTCGAACTAGGATATTCAACTTTTTTTCTAAATAGAACTAACCGTTCTGGTATCCTTTTGGGAGGAATTCTTGGAGGAAAAGAACAAAAAGGTAATTGGAAATTAGATGCCAGATTTAATAAATACAACTTAATTGAACGAATTGAGCGAATATCAAAATATAAAAATAATATAATTATTTCTAATTTAGATGCCAGAGAATTTATACAAATGAATGGCTATTTCTGACGGGATAACTATCATATTTATACTGTGTTTTTCTGATTGGAGTTTGAAAATCACTTACTGACGGATAGAGTGTTTGGTGTTATTGAATTTATTCAACGCCAATTTGGTACGCTAATTGAAGCCCCCTTCATTGACTAAAACGCAAAATGGCTTGGGAGATAAAGAAACTGGATGGTTGATAAAAATTTGTCATGATAAAATCATTTTTGAAGCCTGGAATTTTGTTAATTCTAAGATATATGACGAATACAGTCATGATCTTTTGTTAACTTCATTAGCTGTACTAACCACCGAACTCAAAAAAAGCGCCCTAGATAGCAAAAAACAAGAATGAATAATACAAGCAGAAAAAATAATGGCTCATAAATATGAAAATGACATCCCTGACGGAGATTCGACTACCCGGGGACAAGCTCACTACGATGTTGATAAAATTTATGATCAAAATAGGTCGGAAAATATAAATGACCTACGCGAAAAAATAATCGCAATGCTTGATGCCGATAAAAATAACGTTCCCACAAGTGGGCCCTCAGTTACCTCTTATTTTTCTAGTAATAGTGCTGAATTATTGTATGTAGAGCAAAGAGTACCTATTGAAGGCAATAGAGAGCATATTTACTGGTCAGGATGTAATTTTTTCTTTGGCGAACGTGGTGCCTATGCTGGTATTCAACATCAGGCGGATAAGATCATTGAAGGTGTTCCTTTTATTTATAACAATATTTGTTCTATCTGGGATTTAAAAGAATTAGAACCTGAACTACCTACTGAAGTAAAATTAACCTATAGTCATGAAGGATTACATTGGAGCCATTTCGGCGGTGAAGGTACCAGTTTACATACTTCACACCCTATGCCTTGGTATACAGATCAATGGTATGCCACTGTGATCAGACGCTGGTATATTTCAGGAGAAAAAGTTACCCGCATGGCAATGTTTATGTACACTTATTACGAACAAAAATGGACACACTACATGTCAGCAGCAGTACCGGGCATCGATATTCCATTAACAGGCAATTCCTGTACAGGTTTTCCGGAACGATTTGCTGGTAAAGCATTAGGATACTATGGCATTTATGGTCAACATTTTCGCATAAATAAAGATGGCTCTTGGCAAAAACCAATTTTTTATGAAGCAAACGCAGGCGGTAATCCTAACTATTGGAAAGCAGCACTTTATCAGAATACTAATATTAAATTAATTGCCGGTGTAATATATGATAATAATCAAAACAGT
Organism: Candidatus Arsenophonus phytopathogenicus; assembly: GCF_056113345.1. NCBI lineage: Bacteria > Pseudomonadati > Pseudomonadota > Gammaproteobacteria > Enterobacterales > Morganellaceae > Arsenophonus > Candidatus Arsenophonus phytopathogenicus. The sequence goes on along the minus strand of NZ_JBUIOB010000004.1, from coordinate 15,609 downwards.
ATAAAATTTTATCCGGACCAATTTGATACTAAACCTAAACCTGTTATTCATGCTGTAATTGAGAATATATCTGCATTTTACAATTAGATAAATAATTATTCCGTTATTATTGAGTGGCAAAATTCAGATAAAACTCCACCACAACTCAGTTACAATATACAAATCTATAAAGATAGTATTAATGGCGAATTAATTGCACAACAGCATGGTATTTCCCCAGAAGAGAGAAAAATAGTACTAAAAACCGGAGCACTTTCGCCACAAAAATACTACGCAACGATACAAATTGAGGATATTTTCAATAATACATCAAATACTGCGCATACGAAATTTATTAAATAATAATTTTTTTATTACAAAAAGTAATAGATTTATATTTAATTAAACAAAGTTAATTAATGGTATACAGTTAACGACCTTATCTTATTAAAATAGCTAATTTCTAACTCAACGCCTAATAGGTGGCTATTTAATTTCAGCACTGCTTTAATGATTGATTTTAATCTATAAAAAACTTTAATTAAATTGCCCTTCTGGTTACTACTATTAATAATTTTTTTAAGTTAATAATCTGTTTTTCGATCAAATTTTAGTATGTAATCAAATTATTCTTGTTGTTGATTTCTAATCCCTGATTTCGATGTGCTCTAACCGACCTTAACGCAAATAAAACAGAAAAAACATCACTGTCAGGCGGAGTAAGTATTTTACAATCTGCTAGCACAGAACCATCAACATATCAGGCAATCAATACGCACTATGCTGACACCCAAAGCTGGCTACTAAATTTTATCTGTCAAAAACTAATTTATTATACTGACAGTGAGCAGCAAGTATTCAATATTAGATTAATTAATTTGACCAATTTTCGCTACTATCAAACTTTGAGAGACATAAAAGACGATAATACAGAGTCATATAAACTCTGTATTGTTAAACAAATAGTTAAGTTCAAAAATATTTAATATATATTTCTACAAAGTTGTAATAATTGTTATTTTGTAATTATTGCCACCATTTAACAGCACCATTATTAACTTCTAGCATTTGCGCAATATTTGCCCCTGAATCCGCAAAAGCCCATAACACAACATCCTGTTTAAGGTAAAAAGCGGCTCTGGCAGCATCCAAATATCTTTACGATAAGATGCATGATAATAGCCGCTATAATAAGGATTATCTGTTTTTACTGCAATATAACATAAAACATTATTAGTAGTTTGTGCCGCAGTATAACCGACAATTGTTCCCTGAAGCTGATATTCTGTCTGTGTACTTACCTCAACATAAGTGGTAAATGATATGCTAGATAATATAAAAAGAAAAAACAGAAAACATTTAAAATTTGTCATTAAAAACTCCTTTATTAAATAATAATTTTCGCAAAAAACTTGATGGTTTTTTTTTAATTTTTATAAAGAATATTGCTTTCGCCCCCTAGATTTAGTTTTTAATTATTGTTAGTAAATAATGAATATTTATTGCAATAAAATTTTGTCTGTTGTAGTAATAACTTAAATTTATAGAATTGTAATTCAGTTATTTTACAACTATCTAATAAACTCATTTTTTATTACAGCTGAATAAATAAAAATCTACTGTTTATATATTTTTTTATATTTATATCTTGCATTTACTTAAACGTTGCCATCTATTAGTTAACGCTTTATTCCATATAATAATATATTCATCTGAATATGTTTTTTCTATAAATTACTGTAATTTAGATACGGCATTATTAAATACTTTGATTTGTAATAAATTACTACTACCTTATAATATGTATCAGCCGTTAGCGCTAAATCACCGCAAACAATTTGGCAATTTTTTGCCTAAAAGAGTCCCAGAACATAACTTCTCCATAATCCTGTACAGTTTTTTTAGGGTAACATGAAGACATGGGAGCAGTTTTTAACTCACAGTTAGCAAAAGGAAACCACGGCTGGATCCCCCATGCTGGGTGATCATAAGGAAAACCTGCCAGCTGCGATTGAGTTCTGATGATGCTAAATTGCTGTATAAGCGTTCTCTGTAGTCTGGATTAGCGATGAAAGCGCCGACGACACCACCTTTGACTCGCTCCCAACCAATAATTTGACTCCAATAAATAATACTTATGGTCGTTAACCCAGTTTATTGCAAATCCTCGTGCAGTCGTGCTCGATACATAGCCAGAATCATGTCGAGCCATAGCTGTATCGGCACCATGGACATGATCCCATAAATTTATATTTGGTGGTGGCTGATTTGGCTTAGTTCCATCCATTCCTCTTGGATAAAATCCTCCAGCTCTTTTTACATCTTCTGGTGATTCCATTGCTGCACGATAGACCTTTTCTGAATTATCGGCTAGCGAACAATGTGAAAACACTAATAAACATAGCAGAATACAGTAACCCTTCACTTATTTTCCTTATTCTTTATAAAAGAAATTTAACTCATTTTTTATATTAAAAAATGAGTATGGTAATGATGTATTTAAGTATTCTCTGTTATTAATAATAATGTTATGTTTTGCTCCTTATTATTTATATTGTCATATATTAATAATTTTTTTAATTTACTTAAATATATCTAACACAAAAAAACCAGACCTCCAATTAAAATAAATTAATATTTTTTGTCAAAAAATGGCTTTAATGACATTTTTTTAATTTATTATTTTTTATAAAACCTATTGTTACAAAAAAATAATTAAAAAAATTTACTTATATACTTTAAATTATTACAAATAAATATAGGTTTTTTTATTTTAATAAAGTTAATTTTGCAAACTTAATACCTTTTTTCTGTTTAAACGATACACAAGTTATCATTCTATAATAAAATAAAAAAGCATGAATAATTATCAAAAATAAGGCTTAAAGAGGTAAAATAACCTGGAGTCCAATGGCCTAATTTATTAATAAAATATGGATATAAAGGATTGCCAACTTTCACCAAGAAAGTTTATCTTTTAAATCTTTGCGGGCGGTTTTTTGTACGAGAAAAAATATTGCGAAAGTTAATGCTAATTAAATTATGTCATGAAATTATAGAAAATTAGTTAAGACAAATATATACCCAACCTAATTTAAACAAAAAGCAAATAAAAAATTGATTATAATTATGCTCCTGTCTAGCAGGCGTTTTATATTCTGGATGAGATATAACTAAAATAATCATTAATTATAACATTATTTACCTTTCAACATCTTTCTTAAAACTTATTCCTCATTGATAGTTATATCAATAATTGAAGAATCACCATAATGCGATTTGATTGTAATAATCCCACTATTACCATAACTATCTATGACTTCCATTTTAACAACCGCATTTTCGTTTTGATTACACCAATTGAATTTTCCAACATTCCTTAATGGAATATTACATTGTAAAATGAAGACTGCCGCACTTGAGCTACTAGAACTTAAATTTGGACTATCAGAGCCACCGTAATTGGTAACTTTTTGTGACAGCTCATACTTATAAACAATATTAGTAAATTCTTCGACCCCATAAATACAACTACCAGGCATCAAACCAACCAGGTCTTGAGGAGCAACAAAAACAAAATATGATGAAAATGATCCTCCACCCATTCCTACAATGATGTCAGGAAGATTATTATTTAGAAATTTAACAGTATCCAAATTAGCTTTTTTATCTCTGATAACATTAATTACCTTAAAAGTATTATTATCGTTTGATTTTATTTCTTTGGACCTAATAGATATATGTTCTCGTTTACTAATCCCATTAAAATAAAAAATATCCTTTAAATACTGCCTTTCATTTCCCACTTTAGATATCTTTATTTTATTGGAAATTTCACTGCTACCTTTATTTACTAAGACATTATATTTTGAACCATAATCAATTGGCGTAATGGCTTTAATATGAAAAAAATGTGGATATTTAAATGCTGAACCCGTCTTTCCTTCTGGCCCATTTCGAGTGATCGCCCCATCTCACTGGTATTAAAATCACCTACACCCGGAATATCTATGCCCGCACTGATTTTGAAGCCTTCATTAGGTTCTGTCGCATGTAAGTAAAGCTTGATTACTTGCCCATATTCTCCATAGGTACTGACTTCAGAATTCACTGTATTTGAAGTCGATATTACTTTGGCGTAACCTAAATCTTCATTGGTATAAACCCATGGCTTGTAATTAGAATTATCTCCCTGTCTATTTAATCGCTTACCTTCTGTATAATGTACGAAATGTACGGCTTTAAGTAATTCATCATCTGGAATAATCAATATTTTTTTATTCTTATCAGATATTCTAATATAAATAGTGGCCTGATTTTTACCATTACCAAAAATAGTCGCATACTTATGGTTGTTATATCCATCGTTGTCATAATTAAGAATATTTATCCAAAGTAATTCCAATTTACCAAAATCATCCCACATGCTCATAATATGTTTTCTTATACGCTATTAATAATATACCTTGCTGTCTACGAAATAAAATATATCAAATTTATTATGAAAAAGTTTTTAATATTCATTACAATCTAATGAATATTATTTTTCACTTAATCGTGTTTTATTTAAACTGATTTTCACAAAAGTAATTCTATTATTTTAATTAAATTTACCAATAAAAATTTAATCTTATTTCAATGAATATTGTTTTTGATGCCACATCGAAGCCGGTGGCACCGCTAGTCCTAACATCCAACCGAACTAATTCTCTCTGCTGCTTCCTACCATAAAAAATGAAACCACTGTCCGCTATTTAATAATTATCATTGACGAGCGGGTCAGAGAGTTACCTGGTGGTGGAGCTGTTAGAAAAATGCCTATATTTGTACTTACCCGAGGATGACCAGGAGCTTTTTAAAAGCGCCATCGGCGCGCCTCGGAGTTCTGGCAATAACTGTAGAAAAGGGATTTTATCCCCCCTCTTTGGGTGTACACTATTTTATGCCTAAGTACGCCTCACGCGAGTTTTTCTTACCACGGGAATACGGTTTTTCAAGTTACACGCCCGAGTCTGAGAACCCGTTACCGGGCTAAATTATCAAAAAAAATCCCCCCCCTTATTTGAAAATAAAAAATAAGTGCATGGATTTGCACAAAAATGCACAAATTTGCACAAGTTTTTGCTCACCTGAAATCACGGGAAAGGCCAGTACTGGCGTACCCTGAATCGTGTTGTGCAACTGCACAAAAAACGACACCTTTAGCAGGCAGGCGCAGCGGGGCTACCACTGCGATTTTTCATGTTTTTTAGAACCGATCTCGAAAATCAAAAGTATAACCAAGTTGTAATTTCCACTCTGTACATTAAATTCAGGTAATTACCTGATAAAAAATAAAATAAAAATCATAATTATATATAAATAAATTGATTAGATAAAAAATTTCAATTTTTTAATAATTTATAAACAAGAGAATTTGAAATAACTAAGAAAAAATTAATTAATTAATTAATTAATTAACATTAATTTTACATAACTGTGTTTATTATAATAATTTATTGTCTTTTGCCGATTATTGTCATCTTAAAAACGTAAAATTGCTTGTTATTCTGGATGTGAAACGCATGTAGGATAAAAATAAATTAGATAATTTTTAATAAAAAAACTAAGGGAATAAAAATGTCTTATATCAACATAAATATAGAATCATTACACCAAATTTATGGAAAGTAATTTGGGTATTAATGATATGGATGTAGAAAAAGCAACATCGCCTAATACAATACTGGAACATATTATTGATTTCATTACATTCGGAGGAGTCAGAAAAGAGCTTACTAAACAATATAACGAGTTCTGTTCAAACATTACTGATACTATCGAACAATCTAATGGCTCAGTTCGATACGAAATCCCAAAAGATCTTAAATTTAATTTCTCAGGTAAAGACGTTATTTTTTCAAATAAAAATGGTTTCGTTTCTATCAACGTTGAAGGTAAAGCCGCTGAAAAAAGAATTGATGAAAAATGCTTTAATAATTTTTGTACGATTCAGTTATTAATGAAGCATGAAGGTTTATCTGAAAATCAAGCTAGGTTAACAAATAACGGAAATATTTATTTAGCAAACGCTGACCTTTCTAACAGAGATTTGTCAGGCATTGATTTAAAGGGCGCGGAATTACATGATGTAAACTTATCTAACTCAGATTTAAGTTTTTCGAATCTAAAGGGGGCACAATTACAATTCACCAGGCTTGATTCGATATGTTACCGTAAACAAGCAGAACGAAATGCGTATATGAGCAATCTCTGTGATTATCTAAAAACGACTTATCAAATAGATAGTCAAAGTAAGAGAAACTCCAAAAGCGATGGTTTATTTAGGCGTTCAGCTAGCCATACTGACTGTGTTGATATCAAAAAAGCTTTCAATGAAGGGAAAATTAATTTTGAAGAACACTCAGTACATTCGTTAACAAAAATCCTTGCAGATGAATGTAAAAGGTTAAGCCCAATTGATGACCTGATGTTAGTCGAGGTGGAAAGCGGACAAGAGGAATTTTTATCTATCTTTAATAAAAAGGTTCAATCAATGAATCCCTGAAGAAAGGAAAGAGTTTGAAATAATTCTTGGTTTATATACGGATGCTTACGATTCAGCTGAAGACGGTGATACCAGTAGTTTTAATAAACATTCGATATTAATTGGATCGTTTTATCCATCCTTATTTTTTGGCGCTGGACAAACTCTAGATATTGACGCTATAAATAAACAAAAAGAATTTTCCAAAGAAATAATAACATCATTCAAGCACTTAAATGATGTTGAATTACCTGTTGTACACGATAATCGTAATATTCATAGTCAATCAGAAGAAAAAAAGAAAACTGTCAATGAAGTTGATCCATCACACGCAAGGACAAGAAGCGAGTTAGTTAAAGCCAGAAAAGCATTTTTTGAACAGCTTACATCAACAAATGTAAATAATTTGAAACAACCAATTTCAACTGGGGCCAAACCGGTTGGATAAAAAAATTATTCAACAATCAACGGGACTTTCTGAGGCGCAGTTAAACGCCCTGTGCAAGGATTAGATTTTATTTTTTATCCGATTCAAGGCGTAAGGGGTAAACTAAATCACCTCTTCGCCGAGCCATTCATTAAGCTGCTGCATTTTGTGTTGCAACGGATGCAGTTCGTTGCAGATAAACACATTGGCCGCTTTTTGTACATCCCCAAATCCCCCTACATTCTGTGGCATAATGCCCATTAATTGCGGGGGCACGCGGTAAGCGGCTAACATATCGTCGCGACTGACATTTTTGATATTTAAAAATTCATCTTTCGCGGCGGCTTCCGATAACGGAATGGTTTGTATGCCATCCTTTTTGCCGTTCGGGGCATATAAAAACAGATTGCGAAAATTCCCTAACCCTTTACTGCTTTTTAACTGTTCGCTGATGTTAATCGACGAAATTTTGCGCCGCATCACTGATATAGAGGATATAGCCGGCATGGGAGCCGTTCAGATAATACTTACGACGAAAGAGTGTTGCCGATTCATTGAGTAAAATGGCAGGGCGGCCAGATATTCGGGCAAGCCGTAGATTTCCTGATTGATATCCGGCTCAAGCAAATGAAAAATCTGCCCCGTCTGAAAAGTAAACGGCACGCTGTCAAAACCCGCGTGCAAAAGGTAATAAGTGGCTAAATCCTCACCGCGCCTTGTGAGTTTGGCCGGGATGGAGTTAAGCGAAATTGTTTTATTTAAGCCATTTTTTCGCCGTTCCAGATACGCATTGCCAAAAATCAGAAAATCCAGCGCAAAACGGTCAAAATCCTGACGACTTAACCATTTATGTAGCACAAAAGTACTGCTTAAAATATTGCGTTTGACATAAATGGCACTGCTATGATGGGCAGCAGCCCGAAAAATGCGTGACAAGCCTTCAAAACTCATCGGTGGCTCGTAGTAATTATCGATAGTCGCATCCAGCCCGATGTAGTCGACCTGATAACGGGTGGTGAGTTGTTGGATAGCGGCGGCCTGTGCGCGAAAGTCCAGCCCACGCCATTGAAAGTATTCCAGAATGCGAAATTTTCCACCGGGTGTGAGGGGGTGGCGCAATGACGACACAGCCTGCTCTGTCACCGTGCTGGGAGCCTTTGGCGGGGTCGTAGCCTATCCAGACGCTTTGTGACCCATAAGGCCGTGACATCAACGGACTGACATCCGCCCATACCTCCCAGCTCTCCACCTGACAGACCTGCATCAGTGAAAACAAAAACAGCGAGTCTATATCGTCAACAAATTCACACATTAACAGGTTTTGATATTCATCGGGACTATAGCGCTTTTTTAACCCTTCACGGTCAAACAGGTTACAACCGCCATTAATGGCATCGTCTAACGTGACAATTTTTCGCCAATGACCATCTTCACAATAGCGACCGTTCGCCAGCAACGGGTGGCTGATGGCGATATCAATCTGGTCTTTTTTCGACCTTCCCCGGTTAAACAGTTTGCCAGACCAGAACGGGTAAGCGCTATGCGTCAGGCTCGACGGGGTTGAAAAGTAGGTCTGTCGCCATTTTTTCTGCATCGCCATACCAGACGCCACTTTACGTAATTCCTGAAATTTCGGGATCCAAAAGTATTCATCCAGATAAAGCTTGCCGTGATAACTTTGGGCCGTGCGCGCATTGGTACCAAGAAAATAAAGCGTGGCACCATTGGCTAACACGATAGGGTCACCTTTTAAAGCAACATCCACTTCCTGCGCCATTTTGATAATGTAATCCTTAAAAACATGCGCCTGGGATTTACTGGCGGATAAAAAGACCTGATTGCGTCCGGTGGTTAATGCATCCATCAACGCCTCGCGGGCAAAAAACCAGGTGGCACCTATCTGGCGCGATTTTAAAATATTGCGTATCGGATAAGTTAATCCTGCCTGATACCAGTGCTGCTGGTAATCAAAAAGATGCTGGTGAAAATGGTGTAAAAGCAACTCAATCTGGCTGTCACTAAAAGCATTCTTTTCAGCCGAGGTACGGTTATTTTTTTATCACGCCCTCTTTCCGTACCGCCTTGTTGGTATTGTTCAATCCGACACTGGCGCTCCAGTTGCCGATAAAGCAGGTCAATTTCCTTAAAGTCTTTACCCTCTTTGTATTCTTTACCAATTAACTGACAAAGCCGCGCCTCCAGGCGCAGTTTGACGGCCTGCGTGGCATTTTGGACATTCCACCGGTCTCGCCGTTTCCAGCTATGCACGGTAGCGACATTTTGCCCCAACATGTGTGCAATCTGACTCGGGCTATAACCTTCTAAAGCCAGTTGTCGGCCGCGCTGTCGTAAAAAGGGATTTTCATTTTTCATGCGGCTAGCATAACGAAGATTTCCCAAGGATTGCCTAGGTGAAAATTTGTTTGACAGTTCAAACAATCACGCTGCCTTGTTTCCCACCCTTATCTTTTTAATGCTATGGCCATAATGTCAATAAACCCTACCCTGGCCGGAGCCTGTGTAATGAAAAAAACCAACCCGATTCGTATCTGTGTGGAAGGTGCCACCACCGATGGCCGTAAAGTCCAGCGAGAATGGCTGACCGATATTGAAAAAAACTACGACCCGGACACTTTTGGGGCACGAATTAACCTTGAACATTTGAAATCCCCCTGGATGCCCTACTTTGGCGATGTGCTTTCGGTCTATACGGAAGAAATCAAAACAGGGGCATTAGCCGGCAAGCTTGGACTTTACGGGGTGCTATCGCCCACCGATGAATTGATTGCCATGAATAAACAACGGCAAAAAGTGTACACTTCGGTCGAAATTGATACGGCTTTCACTGATACGGGTAAAGCCGATCTCGTCGGTCTTGCCGTGACGGACAATCCCGCCAGTCTGGGCACCAGTATGCTGGCATTCAGTCACGGTAAACCCCACTGTCTCGCTGAGCGTAAATTATCCCCCCATAGCGTGTTTACTGCTGCCGAAGAAACCCTGCTCGAATTTATCGACGAAACGACCGCTGTCCCTAACCCATCGCTGAATTTGCTTGAAAAAGTCAAAGGCCTGTTTAGCCTTGAGCGCGATTCCCAATCCCAGACCTTTAGTTATATCCAGCAGGCAATTGAGTATTGTGCGACGCAGCAGGCAAGAAGTGAACAGCAAATTGCCCAATTAGGGGTTGTGTTAACCGCGCTAAAAAATGCCAATGCGGAAAAGCACCAGCAACTAAAAACGGAACTGACAACATTGACGACCAGCCTCGCGCAAGAAGAAATACCGACGCGCCCTGTTTCACTGGGGCGAACACGGGATACCGATACCCTGACCAACTGCTAACGAGAAGACGATGAGAAAAGAAACCAAATGTAAATTCAATCAGTATTTAAGCCGCCTGGGGGAAATCTATCACGTCTCGCCGCAGGATTTTGCTGGGAAAGTGAATATTGAACCGTCCCAAAGTGCAGGTACTGGAGAGTCAAATCCAGCAAAGTGCGGTTTTTTTTTGCAAAAAATAAATCTGGCGCCGGTACTTGAACAGCAAGGTCAGGCAATAGGACTCGGGATGGGCTCTACGGTGGCGGGCACCACCGATACCAGTAGCTAAAGTCGAGAACCGATTGACCCGACGGCACTGGACGCGATTGACTACTATTGCTATCAAACCAATTTCGATACCGCGATTAGCTATGCCAAGCTCGATATGTGGGCCAAATTTAACGATTTCCAGCGTCGTATCCGCGATGCGATTGTCCGCCGTCAGGCCCTTGACCGCATTATGATTGGTTTTAATGGCCTCAAGCGAGAAAAAACCTCAGACCGTACTCAAAATGCCAAATTACAGGATGTGAATATCGGCTGGTTACAGAAAATTCGTAATGATGCCAAAACCCATGTAATGGCCAACATCACCGACAGTCAAGGTAAAGTCACCTCAAGCACCCTCCGCATTGGCGAAAAAGGCGATTACAAAAATCTGGATGCACTGGTAATGGATACGGTTGAACGGGTGATTGATGAAGTGTATCAGGATGATACCGATTTAGTGATTATTTGCGGTCGTTCCTTGCTCGCCGATAAATATTTTCCGATTGTTAACAAAGCGCAGCCTAACAGCGAAATGCTGGCCGCCGATGTGATTATCAGTCAAAAACGCCTGGGTGGATTACCCGCCATTCGCGCCCCGTTCTTCCCCGACAAATCCTTGCTCATTACCCGTCTGGATAATCTCTCAATTTACTATCAGCAAGACACCCGTCGTCGACAAATCAAGGATACGCCCGAGCGTGACCGGATTGAAAATTATGAGTCGGTCAATGGAGCCTATGTGGTGGAAGATTATCGCGGGGTAGCACTGGTCGAAAAGATCCGGTAACTTTACCCGAAGAGAAACCCCGATCGGAACCGCAGAGGGGGTAAAACAAAGCACTCCATTCAAGTGGCAGCGGTCAGGCTAATCAGGGCGGCGGCCAGCGTCTCACCCCCGGCACCATGCCAATCAACTGCGTTTAGCGGGTGAAAAGCCGGATAACGCCCTGCCATTGTTATGGGATGCGAGCGACACAGGAGCAGGTTCAACGGATGTTTCAGCAGGACGAACGTCAGTTAAAGCGGATTCAGTCAACCGAACGGGAAAGCCGAATATAAAAAAGCGGGGTCTACCCCGTCATGCCCCTGGGTGAGCGGGGTATTGGAAAACGGCAACGGCCATCAGGATGACACGCTGATGATGATGATGCTCTGGCGTATCGATGCCGGTGAGATTGAAGGCGCGTGGCTATTGCTGAATATGCGTTAGCGCATGGGCTTTTAATGCCGGCTGGCCATAGCCGCACGACGGGTTGCGTGATCGCGGGAGGAAATGGCGGCGGCTGGCCAAAGCCGCATACCAACAGAATCAGCCGCTTGAATTGTCGCTTTTAGCGCAAATCGTCACCTTAACGGATGAGAAAGATATGCCGGATGTGGTCAGAGCCGAATTGTTAAAATGGGTGGGGTTTTTGTCAGCGCGATAATGAGTTGCTAGATAAACCGCCCTCGACACCTTAAAACGCGCCCGAGGCTTTTTCAAGGCGTTGGGGTGAAAGGTGAGATCAAAAAGCTGGAAAAGCGCTCAACACCGGGTTACCAAATACATGAGTTGTGCCCACGCACCCGGGCGGCACAGTGAAAAAGGCGTTATGTTCACTGTCCACCGCCCGACCTATTGAGATGAGGATATGGATTTTTTCTTCGCCGGAAAACCACCTAAAGAAGAAAAAGATCTTGCCGGCCGATGACCCTTTCTGGCCTGCCGTGTCACCCCCAAAATTACCGCGCGGTGATGCGTGAGAGTCGAGGGCACCATCATCGCTTCGCGTCTTAAGGATGCACTCACCCACGCGATGATTGAAGTGGCGTGCGAACTGCGGACTGGCAAACCCAGAAAAAACGCGCGAGGATTTAACCAGCTAGCCGATATTCCGGCCATGCAGATTAATAACGACAGTGCGCTTTGCCTGCTGTACGAGCGTGCGGGATCGTGGCCTGACGCGGCTAACCTGCTCGGAACGGTTTCGGGATATCGACACACAGGCATCCGGCCACAAAAAAGCCGACAGCCTGTCGCCTACGATTGATGATTACCGGCGCGATGCCCTCTGGGCGATAGCACGGATCAAAGGGCAGGGTCATAACGTGGTGGCGCTGATATGAAGATACTGAGTCAACAAAACGAGAGTCTGGATGAAATTTGTTTTCGCTACTACGGCAGCTGTATCGGCATGGTTGAACGGGTTCTGGTGGCTAATCCGGGACTTTGTGATAAAGCCGACAGACTGCCGATGGGCATTAAAATTCAGTTACCCGAAATCAATGCGTTACCCTCAACCCGTTTGTTGGTCACATTGTGGGATTGAAACGAAAACGAGGTATTCATGCACTGGAAAGAGAGACGGGAAAGTGAGCAGGTAGAAGATCGACGGAATACTTCCGAAGCACAGGAAGCGGATACCCGTCGGGAAGAAGCCTTGAAGCGCCGGAAGAAAAAGGCAAAGAAAAAGAAAAGAAAACCGAAATATAAACCGCTGTTAGCAGAAGGTTTTGTGTTTTCACACTGGCGTGGATGGGCCTGGCTGGCTGTTATCCTGGTGTTGTTACTGGGTGGCTATCGTTGGGCTTTTGCGACATCGGTTCAGGTGAGCGCGCCGTCATCGGGTCAATCGTTTTGTGGATGAGAACGAGGCCGCGTAAGTTCACCTCTGTCATTCTGGCATCAACTGAAGATGCCTGGCGGAAGATTTTTGCTGAGGGAGGCGGTCATTACCGATTGCCGAAACTGGTGATATATCGGGCAGAGTAATAGAGACAGGCTGCGGCACGGGCTATACCCGACAGGCCCTTTTATTGCCCTGCTGACCGCACTATCTATATCGACCTGTCATTTTATGACGAGATGAAAAACAGACTGGGGGCAGACGGTAAATTTGCCTTTGGTTATGTGATAGCCCATGAAGTGGGGCATCATATCCAACACCTGCGGGATGTCTTGAAAAAAGTAGACCTGGCACAGGCGAATATGTCAAGAAAATCGGCCAATAAGTTATCGGTAAAGCTGGAATTGCAGGCGGACTGCTACGCGGGGGTATGGGGGCATTTGTGCAGCAGGCAGGCTGGCTGACGAGATGGGCGATTTGGATGACGCGCTCAATGCGGCCAAAGCGATCTGGGGATGACCGGCTACAGAGGGAAGGTCATGGACGGGTGGTTCCCGAGACGTTCACGCACGGGACATCGGCACAGCGTCATGACTGGTTTAAGCGGGGTTTTGATAGCGGTGACCCAAAACAATGTAATACCTTCAAGGAGATACGATGATTATCAGACAACATTGGGTAATCGGTATCCTGTGCTTGTTGAGTGTGTTAAGCACACCCGCTCAGCGCGACTAAGCCGGTTAATACCCCGAAGAGTTTCAGTGAAGCGAAATGGGTTTCCCGTCAGGCCGTTTACCACGACCTCAATCAGGGTGCAGGTGGCACCCTCTATTGTGGCTGTGACTGGCAGTGGACAGGAAAAAACGGGGGTCGAATTGACCTTGAAAGTCGTGGTCAGGCGGTCAGACGGGAAGTTCACCGTCATCGTGCACAGCGGATTGAGTGGGAGCATATCGTGCCGGCGTCGGTATTCGGTCAGGCGTTTGGCTGTAAAGAAAAAGGCGGCCGAAAAGGCTGCCGTCAAGAAGACCCGGAATTTCGAAAAGCGGAAGGCGATTTGCACGATCTGGCACCGGAGTCAGGTGAAGTGAATAACGACCGGGGTAATATGCCCTATGGCGAAGCCGGGCAGGTCCCTTTTGTTTACGGGCAGTGTCAGAGCCGTCCCGGATTTTAAAAACAGCGGGTTTTTGAACCGCGCGATGACGTCAAGGGACTCGTCGCCCGGGTCTGGTTTTATATGTCAGACCGGTATGGTTTTGTGATACCCCCTGAGCAGCAAGCAATTTTAATGCAGTGGGACAGGCAATATCCCCCCGATGCGCGTGAACGCGAACGTGACCGGCGTATTGCGGCGATTACCGGTGTGCACAATCCGTTTGTGACGGGTGAAAAGGCATGGAAAAAACGATAATGGAGACGTTCACTGGGGCATGGGAGAGCGTTTGCGCTTTCCTTCGGCGTCGATTAAAAGAGCAGGGCGTGGGCGCAAAACGCTGTGCGTTTCTGATGGCGCGGCTGCGCGGGCGATATTCAGGAAGGTAAACGGCGCAAGACCCTGATTGATGCCGACGATATGCGCGATTATTGCGTGGTTTGCGCGTGACCTGCTGGCGCTTTTCGGGTTAAGTGCGGGTCTGGTCTATCTGGCCAGTGTCTTCATCGGTTACCTTGGCACTGATTTTCTGGGGGAGGCATTAACCGACTCACTGCCTTTTCGGGGGTTGAGGTTGTCGGTCAAAAAACCGGACACAAGGAAAAAAAATGACAACCAGCGACGCAGGGGTAAGTCGGATTAAACAGTTTGAGGGGTGTCGCCTTCGGGCTTATCGCTGTCCGGCCGGACGCTGGACGATTGGCTATGGGCATACGCATGGGGTGACGGAACGGATGACGATTTCACCGTCACAGGCGGAACGCTTTTTAACCGATGACCTCGAGCAGACAGAGGACGTGATTAACCGGTGCGTGCGGGTCACGCTGACCCAACTCCAGTTTGATGCGCTGGTATCACTGGTCTTTAACATCGGTGAGGAAGCATTCGCGACCTCGACCCTGTTAGAACAAAACTCAATGCGGGCGATGTTGCGGGCGCGGCCGATGAATTTAACCGCTGGGTCTGACGCGGACGGAAAAAAACTGACTGGACTGGTCAGACGGCGAGCGGCGGAACGGGAGAGGTTTTTGTCATGGTGCGGGGAACAGTGATGGCGTTGCTGGTTGTGATAACGGTGCTGTCTGTTGGCCTGATGCATTATCGCGCAGAGTCCACCCTCTGGCAGATGAAAGCGGAGCATGCCCGGCAACAGGCGGAAAAAACCTGAAGATCACAGACAGACCCAACGTATTCAGCTTGACCAGCTGGCCGAGATGGACAAAAAACATTATCAGGAATTAACCCGATGCGAGACAGACGATTGAGGCCCTCAGGCTTGATGTTGCTCGGGGTTTTAAGCGGTTGCGGGTCAATGCCACCT
>NZ_JBUIOB010000003.1:0-2469 GCF_056113345.1 Candidatus Arsenophonus phytopathogenicus | reverse complement strand
TAGGCGACTTTTTTTATTTTCTGGTTTTTTTATGTTGGTAATAGTTACAATTTATAAATAGATGATATTAGAGAAATGAAAAAAAATATAAAAATGAACTCTTCAGTCTGGAGTCGTGCTGAAGCATTAAAAATTAATAGGGATGATCCGACAACAACACAACCTTGTGTACCGTTAAATTTTATCAGATTAAGTAATGATTTTGTATTTTGGGATACGTGGTCGTTATGTACCCTTGATGGTGAATCAATTAGTTTTAATGGCTGGCATGTTATTTTTCAACTGACAGCACCGTTGAGTTTTAGCCGAGTTGATGATCCTTTAGAATATTGGAATGAGCGACATAATGAAGCTCGTATTAGTTTTAGTTATTCACGTGATGGTATATCTTGGAAATATGGAGGTTATTTATTTTCTAAATCGTTAACAACTTTAGAATGGGCGGGCTGTTGCTTATTAACATCAAAAAATAATATAGAAGTTTATTATACAGCTGTGGGTGATAATTCACAAATAGTTAAAACTCGTGGCAAAATTTATTGTGATGAGAATCAAGTATGGTTTGAGGGTTTTAATAAATTTACAGTTTTACTTGAAGCAGATGGTATTATTTATCAAAATAAATCGCAAAATATCTATTGGGCATTTCGTGATCCCTGGGTGTTTAGAGATCCAAAAAACGGGAGGAAATATATGCTGTTTGAGGGGAATAGACCTGGTGGGCGTGGGGAACACAAGATAGAAGAAGAAGAAGAAGGTCATTTGCCGCCAGGTTATGGAGTACCAGGAGGTGCTAAATTCCAGACAGGTTGCGTTGGTATCGCTGAATGTGTTGATGAATATACTGATAAATGGAAATTATTAACTCCTTTGTTGACTGCAGTCGGTGTTAATGATCAGACTGAGCGGCCGCATTTTGTGTTTAAAAATAATCTTTACTATCTGTTTACTATTAGCCACGAATATACTTTTGCTGAAGGACTTTTGGGCCCTGATGGTTTATACGGTTTTGTTAGTTCCTCATTAACTGGTCCATATGTTCCACTAAATGCTTCAGGTTTGGTTTTAGGAAATCCCTCTTCACAACCTTTTCAGACATACAGCCACTACGTTTCGCAGGACGGATTCGTTCAGTCATTTATTGATTCCATACCTATCCCAAAAAGTAATAATTTTCGTATTGGTGGCACTTTAGCGCCTACTGTTCGAATTGAATTGTCTGGTACAAATACATACTTAGTTGACATTCTGGATTTTGGTTATATTCCAGCGATGAAAAATAAAAAGTATCACTTTCGTAACTTAAATTGATTTTAAAAGTAAATCATCAGAGTGGGGCTGAGTATTAGCGTGTTTTAATAATAACAAGCTGAGGAATGTGAAGAGTTAAGTGGTTGTTGCTTTGTTTTAGGTAAAGGAGACGACACCGCTCGTCATTCTATTTTTTAAGAGGTCGCTCAGGCGGCCTTTTTTGTTTTTATCAATAAGGTAAAGGAGATTATGGTGCTTATGAAATTTTATTTTGGCTGTGAGCCTGATTTATTCGATATTAGGGATAAAATTTACTCTCCAGATCCTACGGTTTTGTCATCATTACCTTCTGAAGTCGACATCACGCCGGATTTTCCTGCCTATGATCAGGGTCAGATAATGGCATGTGGTCCGAATATATTGGGCAGCCGCTGTACAATTTGAACGAAGAAGAAATCATAAAATCCCCGATTTTATACCGTCAAGATTGTTCATTCGTTATAATTCTCAGTTCATGAAATGTATGCGAAAGTATGACGGGGTAATACGTATGCGTGACGGACTAAAATCACTTCATAAGCTAGGCGTTTGTCCGGAAGAGATGTGGCCCTATGATTCACCGACGGCAGATCAAAAAACAAAAGAATTTCCTGAATTTTCTCGTGCTAGGAGGCGCCCTTCAGATGCCTGTTATGAGGACGCTGAAAAATATACAATTACTGAATATTATCGTATTAATCCGCAATTATGCCATTTGCAGAGTGTGTTAGCGAGTGGTTATCCATTTGTATTTAGTTTCAAGGTTTATAATAGCTGGATGAACCAGAGACCTTTACCGGTGGAAATACCACTTCCTTCCGAAGGAGAAAGAAGACGAGGAAGACACGGCGCACTTTGTATAGGTTATGATGATGAAACAAGACTGTTTAAAATTCGTAATTCATGGGGTAGTGATGTGGGCGAAGATGGAAATTTCTATTTATCGTATGACTATATGCTAAATAAAAAACTGACCTCTGATTTTTGGGTAATCACCGGGGTTAAGAATTAAGCGTACTGGAAGGTATTAAGAAAGCGGCCTGTTATGCCGCTTTTTTTATTGATTAAAAAGGGGCATAAATGCACTGGAAAGAGAGACGGGAAAGTGAGCAGGTGGAAGACCGGCGAGATAGTCAGAAAGCACAGGAAGAGAATGACAACCTGATAGAAGTGCGGGGG
>NZ_JBUIOB010000002.1:0-3076 GCF_056113345.1 Candidatus Arsenophonus phytopathogenicus | reverse complement strand
TGAAATACCAAATCGAAGCAACCATTGTTAAGAATGGTGGCGAGCCTGTTCAGTTTAACTTTAATGAAACATTAGTTAAATAGAAATTAATTAACAGAATTTAGTTGATTATTTTTTTTTAATGTAAACATAATGACGTGTGAGTATAAATAATTTTTACTCAACTGGTTAGATTAGAGGTTAAATTATCTTAACACCGTTTGGTAAAATTGTAAGAATAATGCGTATGGATTTAGGTATTAACTTGAAATGCATGGCTGAATCTATTGGTATGACATCTTCTTATCTTTCCTCAATCGAAACGGGCAAAAGAGCTATTACGCCGCAAATTTTAGATAATATTGTCTCATACCTTGCTAAAAATGAAGAAGAGTCGATCAACCTGAGAAAGGCAGCAAGAGATTCCCAGCAATCGGTGGAGATAAGTTTGTCTGGCAAAAGTACCAATGCAAGAAAGGCCGCTATGTCTTTCGCTAGAAAGTTTGATGACTTAAACGAAGATGATTTTGCTAGACTTTTAAATTTACTTAATAGGAATAAACACAAGTAATAGGGAGATTCAAGATTTGAGCGGTTCTGTATACAAAGTGCCTATCTTGAGCCGAATGGAAATTCGTAACTTCACAGATACAATTAGACAAAAGGTAAAAATTTCAGGTGCATAAAAATGAGATAATAGGCAGGAGGCGCATTTGGAAGACAAACTACTCTTCCACGAATCAACGAAACAATCCGTCTGGCAAACACTAAAAGCCGTCCTCGCAACAAACCAACCGCATCAACTCATCATTAAGCCTTACCGAAAAACTCGCTCACTCTCTCAAAACTCACTTTTTCACCTGTGGACAGGGGAGATAAGCAAGTATTTGTGTGCTAACGGCGCTCACTTCACACCTGAGCAAGTGAAGGAAATGCTTAAGCACACATTTCTTGGCTATGAAGTGGTCGAGCGTATTGATGTGACCACACAGGAGCCAGAGCGCGTCAGAGCGCTCAGGAGGACATCAAAGCTTGATACGGGGGAAATGCATGTCTTTATGCAAAAAGTGGAATGCTGGGCGATTGGCATCGGTTGTTTCGTGACAATACCGGAAAGCTCGGAGTATATGAAATTAAAAAAGTAGCAGGATAAATAATGACAACTTTAAACGATGCAGTTTATCAGCGAATCGATGGTGATCAATATCGTCACATTTATGCCGTAGGTGACTTGCATGGCTGCTATGCGTTACTAATGGAAAAAATACAACATTTTGATTTTGATGAAGAAAAAGATTTGATTATATCTGTTGGTGATTTAATAGATAGGGGTGATCAGAATGTTGAGTGTCTTGATCTATTAAATGAGAAATGGTTTAAGGCAGTTCGTGGTAATCATGAAGAAATGGCTATTAATGCATTGAAAACAGGCGATCTTGACGGTTGGATATATAACGGTGGCCAATGGTTTTTTATGCTTGATTATGAACAGGAAATATTAGCAAAGACATGTTTAAAATTAGCCGAAAAATTACCTCTCATTATTGAATTAAATGTTAATAACAAAAAAATAATCATTGCTCATGCTGACTATCCTGATGATGAATATGAATTTGGAAGGGATATTAATGAAATCGATGTTGTCTGGAGCAGGGATAGAATTAGCAAAAGGGAAAGTAGAGAAATTAAAGGCGCTGACCTTTTTATATTCGGGCATACTCCATTAATTAAAGGTTCTTGGCGTAGAAGCAATCAAGAATACATAGATACAGGGGCAGTATTTGGTAACGAACTGACATTAAAGAAAATAAAATGAATGCGTTATTAATAATATCTCTCGTTGTTTTCTGCATTATTTTTTGGTTATTAATCGCATTTGGAAACTTATAATATTGGAAAAATTTAAAATCACCGTTCCTTTCCCTCCTTCCGTAAATCACTACTGGTATCACGCAAAACACAAACACTTCATCACCGCAAAAGGGAGATTATACCGCCAGTCGGTAGTTGCAGAAATCCTGCATCAAAAGCTTTGTAAGCGATTATCGCAACGTTTAGGGGTTGAGTATAGGGGTGCATCCACCTGACCGTCGAAAGCGAGATTTAGATAACCTGATGAGAGCACCTATTGACGCACTCTGTCATGGTGGGTTGAGATAGGGGTGTATGCTCACCTAGACGCGTTGCACGTTGAGCGAGATTTAGGATAACCTGATGAAGGGCGGAAACCGGTTGATGCACCATCTGGGCATTGGCGTGGTCAGATAACCGACATGCAAGCGCAGGGCAGTATGTGTTGCACGTTGAGCGAAAGGAAATCATTAAGGGCGGGAAACTGGTTATCACCATTTGGGAATTAGCGTAATCAAGAAACCAACATTCAACGCAGGGCATTAAGACCATGCCTCTATTCACATTTTGCCGGAGGGGAGATGAGCAGGCACGTAAAAGATTTACTGGAAGCATGGGGAAACTGGAGCATGACCCGCATTGGAACCGAGTACAAAGGTATGTCTACCATTGCTCCTGTTAAATTCGACGATGACAGACCCTGGTTAAGTGATGAGGAAGGTGAAATTGTTGATAAAGCAGTAGCAGGATTGAAGAAATATGACATCGATGGATACAATATCATTTGCTTACATTATCAGCATCATATTTCATGCCGGATGATAGCTAAAAACTGGAAGAAAAGACCGGATTATATCACTGCGTACATGGGTAGGGCTGAATCCTACATAGCTGGCACGGTTCACACTCTCCTTAAAGCAACAAAGTAAAATGCTTGACTGTCCGTACATCCGTACAGTATTATATGCTATAGTAGAGCAGAGCTATTGAGTTAGCGCTTAAACATATATTAGAGCCTCGCTTTTTGCGGGGTTTTCTTTTTGGTTGTGTTGTTACCCAAATAGTTATATCTTGTTTGTGCACTACTTTTTATAAGCTCGTAGGGTACATAAGGTAAATAAGGCAGTAGTGCATAGCCCCATGTGAAAGCGTGGGGTTTTTCATTTACGCCACCGCCATACTTCCAAATTAAGTAACTAAAACGAGTAAGGCGGCTGGCTACCGTTCTGTTTTTAAAGAGGTCGCT
>NZ_JBUIOB010000001.1:0-36707 GCF_056113345.1 Candidatus Arsenophonus phytopathogenicus | reverse complement strand
CACCCGAATTTTTAGGTATTGAGCTATAGGGAACACTTTATAATTAATACCGCAATTTTTTAGTTAATTATCTAATTGATCTGCTTAGATTTAAAAAAAATTATTCATCACACTATTTATTTTATCTGAAAAATATGGCTAGCATAGGGAGCTACTATTTCATTTTCCAAAATAATTTTACTTTAAAAATAAAGGTATCTCATGAAAAAATTAAAAATAGGTGTATTTTTTGATGGTACAGGAAATAATGCATACAATACTAAAAAAGACATTCCTGAATCCGAAAAATATTTTACTAAAAGTACAAATAAACTAAACGAATATGAAACTGATGATCAAATTACTAATGATTCATTTTTAAAGCAATTAAATGAAGAGTTCAAGTTACCGAGAACCTATTCAAGTACTGAAAGAAGCAGTAATGATAGCGATTACACTAATATTTGGTATCTTTATCAAAGCTACAAAACGGGAAGTGTTAATGCAGATACTCATCAAATAAAAGTTTATGTCGAAGGTGTTGGAACAAGAAAAGGACATGATGACGATTACGTGACCATAGCTTTAGCATGGAGTCCATTTTTCTTTCTCCATAAAACTGGATGTCTTAACAAAGTTAATGATGCTATCAAACAAATAAGGGAAGAATTAAAAAGCTATTTTAAAAAATATCCTTCGTTAGTATTTGATGATATTGAATTCTATATTTTTGGATTTAGTCGAGGAGCTACAACAGCACGCCACTTTTCAAATATGATAAAGAAAAAAAACAAAGATATTATTCATTTATTTAAAGAAATTTCCAAACATTATACAAGCATATCTCAAAAACCTACAGGATCTATTGAAATGCTTGGCATTTTTGATAGTGTTGCGGCCGTTTTAGCTTTATCTCAAGGTAGCTTTAATGTACATGATTCTAAAACAGGTAGTATCGATATCACCCTTAACAAGGACATAGCCAATTACATATTCCATATCACCGCTGGACATGAAATACGCTATAATTTTTCCCTTAACGGAACATCTCCAAACTATAATCATGAACTTAAATTTCCTGGTGTTCATGCTGATATAGGAGGTAGCTACCGTGACAAAACGGATGAACATTTTTTTCTGTCTCAACCTTTATATAGTGAAGTTCATGAAAGTATAAAAAATGAAGACACTGATTCATTTAAAAAAACAAAGGAAAAATTTGATGAACTAATGAAACATCCTCATTGGGGGAAAATTCTCTCTCTATGCGCTATTGAAATCAAAAGTTGGCAAAAAAAAATGAGTGGTCCTTTTGTTCTATATGGTAATGCCATATTTATAAAACGTTATAATATTCGCACAGGAATAAATGTCATTGCATTTCAGACAATGCGGTATTATGCAAACAAAATTGGTCTTGCTTTTTCATCCTTAGAAGATACTGAATATTCAAGTATAGAGAGAATTCCAGACAATTTAAAAAAACTTAATGAAAATGCAAAATTACAAGTCGATAAAATGTTTAAAGGAGAAACTGTGGAAAGTTTAATTGACAACATTACCGCGGAATTAGGGAATAAATATATTCATTCTTCTCATTTTTGGGATGAAAACCCTTCAAAATATATAGCCTCACAACACAGTTTTTTAGATACAATAACACTGAATCTTTTACTAAGTAACCGTCCTACAGATGATAACATTCGAACAGAATTTGATTCTTACGGTAAGACTCTTGTAGAATAGCGGGTTTCAGGAAATCCTTGCTACTAAAATGGAAGCAGCAACAAGCGAACGAGTGTGAATAATAACTAGTAGTGGTAGGCTTCACAGGCAAAAACTGCTGCCTTCAAAGAAGCCTACATTACTGAATTCAACCGCATTGAAGCTCAACTGAGCAATTCTATCGCTGTAATCGGAACAACGAACAAGGTTATGCTCACCCTACTCCTTAATGGGGCACTCCTTATTCATGACAACTAATATGTTGCATCACTCGATACCCTATTCGAAATTGGCCATCGAGCAGGTTATATGATTATCCATAAAAGATGAGCTAATTAAAAAACTCTCTGAATAACTGACCAATTCCACTTAATAACATCAATACTCATTCATCAATTAACATTGAGGAACTTCTGTATGCAAAATTTAATCAACATCGAAACAAAAAACATCAACGGCGAATTAATCCAGGCGGTTAATGCTCGTAATTTACATGCGTTCCTTGAAGTCGGGAAAGATTTTACCACATGGATAAAAGACCGTATTAACCAATATGGATTTGTTGAAAATCAGGACTACATAATTGTAGAAAATTTGAGCTCCCCAAAATCGGGGAGTGCAAAATCTCGCCAACGTCCGATGAGAGACTACCATATTTCCTTCGATATGGCGAAAGAACTTTCGATGGTTGAACGTAACAAAAAAGGGAAACAGGCAAGACAGTATTTTATTGAATGCGAAAGACGGATTTTACAGCCGTCATTACCGGGTAATTACATCGAAGCATTAGAAGCCCTGGTTATCTCTGAAAAGGAAAAATCGGTTATTACTGACCAAAGAGATGAAGCACTTCGGACAAAATCACAAATCAGTCGCACTCGTGAAGCTTCTGCAATGGGCAAACTTAGTGTGGCTACGCGTAAAAATAGAGAACTTACCGAACGACTAGGAGAAAGTGTTCAACATGCCACCATCACAGCCGTAAAGAATGCCACAGGGAAAGAATATAAGTTTGCTCCACTTCGTAGATGGTGTCGTGAGAACCAGGTGGAAGCGACCGAAGTACCGGATATTCGCTATGGTCAGGTTAAGTCATGGCCTGCTGAATCATGGCTACATATATACGGTATCAATCTGAAATCGTTATTTGCTAACAGTAAAAGTCTTCACTAAAAATTATTCAATAACCGGAAAAACTGTATGAATAACATCCATGAATACAAAACAACGTTACATCATGTAAAAGCTGGTATACAGGTTATTTATCATGGTGAGATGATGAAAATAATTAGATTGAAGGAGAAAAAATTAACAAACAAGAGGTTGATATATCAATTTGATACCGATGGAGAAAGTAAAACATTAACCGGAAATGGCGGCAAGAAAATCACTGTATTAGAAAAAATAGACGACTTGCATAAAAGTAAAAGCTGGTATGTTTAGGAGATGAAGTGAAGTATGACCTGATACTCCCAGACCCACCCTGGCAATACCAAAACAAAGCATCAAACGGCGCAGCAAATAAATCCTAATACTCTTCCCCACAAATCATATGCCCTGACCTAACAAAGCACGAAGATAAACTTTTCGCTCTTCGTTATTGGTTTTCTGTGGGGCAATGAAGCGCCTGAGAATAGTGTGAGTTTTTGAATGAGGATAAATAAACATGATTACTTTAGCGGAATGGAACGCTCGAAGGGACAGGCCACGCCGAATGGATACCGTCAGAATTTGGGCAAGAAATGGACTAATTCAGCCCCCACCCATCAAGGACGGTAGAGAATACCTTGTCGAAGAATACGCCGTCAAAGTCAACAGTCTTAACGAAATTAGCCATCAGAGTTTGTTATTACGAAGGATAGGTCATGACCAGAACCAGAAAAATAAAAAATCGGGATTTGCCCCTAACCTGTACAAAAGAAACGGGTATTATTCCTATAGAGACCCGCGTACACGGAAAGAATACGGTTTGGGTAGAAACAAAGCCTATGCAATTAACGAGGCTATCAGTGCGAATCAGTTATTGCTCAATACAGACAAGGTAAAGCCTTTGACAGAAAGGATTGATGGACAAGGAACTGTCTATTTTCATGAATTTTTAGATAGATATGAAGAAATATTGAAAACAAGAGGATTAAGAGAAAAAACATTAAAAGATTATCAAGCAAAGAATAGGCGTAATTAGAAAAGGATTTCTAGATACGCCTATTCAAAACATAACAACAAAAAATATTGCGGATTTTCTACATCCTATTTATTCAATGAAGGAAAAACAGCAACAGCAAAATTATTGAGCAGCATCATTAATTGATTATTTTAAAGAGGCATTAGCAATGCGGTTTAGTGCAATTAAACCCTGCTGTAGCTAACAAAAACTCCAAAAATTAAAATTCAAAGAGCAAGATTATCCCTCAGACGATTTTAATGCTATTTTAAACTTTAATCAATGACGATAATCATTGGTTAACGCATCGCTATGAAATTTGCTTTAGTTACCGGTCAGCGGGTATCTGATATCTCAAAAATGAAATGGCAAGATATTCATGATGATAAGTTATGGATTAGTTCAACAAAAAACTGGGGCTAAAATAGCAATATTTCTTTAAAAGTTGAAACTAATACGGTATTAAAGCTGTCAGACTACTATTAAAAATTAACAAAAACTAATTCAGAATATATTATCAATGATTCTGATAAATAAGGTTTCAGGAGAAAAAATATCAAAAGGATTTGCCAAGGTAAGAAATCATAACTAAATTGTTATGGAATAGGTGAGCCACCCACTTTTCATGAAATTAGAAGTTTATCTGCCAGACTCTACACTGAAAAAATGGGTAGCGGATTTGTTCGTAAAGTTGCTTGGATCATAAGTCGGCCGCAATGACAGCTAAATATCAAGATGATAGAAACAATAGTTGGATTGAGCTTTGATTTTTAGTGAATGAATGGTGAATTATAGTGATGATATTGTTTTATTATATTGATTTTAAATAATAAATTATTGTGGCAACTAAAAGCATGATATATAGTTGGCGCTTCTTGAGAAACGATTACCGTTTGTCCCTACAACGTTTTAATGTTAGTGACAATCCCACTTAATGGCGCAGTAAGATGGGTATATTTCAAATTAGTTTTAGCTGTATTTAACGAGGCTTGATTACGATTAATTTAGGCAATATAAATTTTTACCCGCGCTTTTTTAACCTCACATCAGTTTTAACTCGATCAAACTCCTGCCGAGAAATAGCCTGATGCTTTACCAAATCGACATAGCGCTGATAAGTCATTTCTGCTAACTTCAATTCAGCCCGCGCTAAGGCCAAATTAGCTTGATGTTCACGCAGCGTCTCCTCTGATTCTTTAACAACATTTTGCGCCTTTTGCGGATCGATTACCGCTAACAAATCCCCTTTTTTTACCATATCCCCCTCATTTACATAAAGGGTCTGTAACTGGCCACTAACCTGGGCGCCAACATCTACCTTACTCAACGCGTCCAGCTTACCCGTGGCAAGTACATGTTTTTCGATATTTCCTCTGATAACAGCGACAGTTTGATAATTTATTTTTTGGGGGAAATGAATTATATAAAACATCACAGCGGTGATGATAATAATTAATATCAACATCAGAAAAATTAATAAACGCTTTTTTTGATTGGGAAGAAATTTCATACTAAAAATACTTTTTTTAATATGGAATAGGTTAAAAACCGTATAAGAGCCACTACTGCCTCGACTAAAACCAGCAGAAAAATGCCACAATATTTTTATTGCTTACCTGTTTACTAAGATTGCCCTCTGGCTAGCCATGCAACACGTGAAAACATATGGCGCAGCAACGAAGGAATTGAATTAACGCCTTTTTCTGCCGCTCTATTGGCGACTTCAATTGCTAAATCAGGTTTAGAAGTTCGATGAATTGCTTTAATAATGACACGACGCGGTAATATTTTACCATTATCAGGAATAGCGGCAATCTGATGATAAATATCGCTGAAACCTTCACGGTAAAGGAAATGCTCCATATCTGACTCAGGTAATATAGTTAGTCTATCTCGAGGAGTATCATTGATTCTTTCAGCATAAGCAATTGCTGAATCAGCATACTGTTTTCCTGCATTATCGCCATCAACCAAAGTATGCCACTCAATCCCCATACTATTAGCAAACTTTAATAATGGTTTAAGACCGCATTGCGCAAACTCAATGACTTTAACACCTTCTGACTCAAAATGATAATTACATTGGCGTGCTAATTCATTCATCAACCAGATTTAGGTCTCACCTTCAACCAATAACCAGCAGCGTGCAAATAGTGCTGATGGGCGATTAATACGTATGTGAAATCAAAGACGACGCATATCCTCCAGTGATAATTTATTCGCCTTTAACCGATAAGCAACCACTCGATTTGAATTACGTACTAAGCGGCATATATTTTCCAATGGAACTTGTGAAAGCAATTCGCCTGAATTAGTTGAATTAATACGCTGCAATGAAAAAAGATTTAATAGTCGCCAAGCAACCGAAAGCATAATAGGATGTAAACGAGTTTTTGGATCTTCGATAATCAGAATAGGCCGAGCATCGCTATTTAGTTGAAAATCGCCCTGTAATTGTAAAAATGATGAAAAAAGTTGCCAAATAATTAACCGAATAGAATGCTGTTCCGGTTTACCGACTATGCGATTGATATCCTCCAGCACCCGCCAGCCTCTTCTATTAGGTGAGTGATAGGCAATATTTGACTGATGTGGTCGATTAAATAAGCGCATATTTTGTTCGGCAAAATAATAACCGAGCAACTGTTGGATTGCCACAAAGCCATCTTCAATCTCTTCATAAGACAATTTTGGTGATGCTTTTATTAATGCCTGGGTCAATTGTTTTAATTGGCTGGCAAATTTAACAGAGGGTTTTTTATAGTCAGCATCATAAGATTCAGCCGTTGTAGGGCGTAAAAAGCGGGCATCTCTTAGACGTAGTACGGGATATAGTCGAATAATCTGCTGGATATATTTGCTATTATCATTT
This sequence comes from Candidatus Arsenophonus phytopathogenicus, assembly GCF_056113345.1. Lineage (NCBI taxonomy): Bacteria > Pseudomonadati > Pseudomonadota > Gammaproteobacteria > Enterobacterales > Morganellaceae > Arsenophonus > Candidatus Arsenophonus phytopathogenicus. The sequence continues at coordinate 29,967 of NZ_JBUIOB010000001.1, read as the reverse complement.
AAAGCCAGCTTATTGCCGTCCTTATCTAAAAAACATCTTTCGGTAGCTACAATATTATTTTGTCGTTCAGCACTCACACGATAATAAACACGTGTATATTTATCATTGCCTTCAATCCATAATGCAGACAAGGACTTAAATCGACTAGCGTTGTGACTATTTGACTGGTTTTCACAAAAAACTAAAATAATTTGTAGATTATTGACTTGTTCATCTGTATCTACCAAGTAATGGAAATCATGTTGGCTAAATTGATATAACGGCTGCTTAGGTGATAATAAAATAGTCAGCGCATCTAACAAACTTGACTTACCCCAGGTATTTTCACCAATTAACACAGTATTATGATCTAAGGTCAATGAAAGCCGATTGATGCCGCGAAAACCAGAAATCTCGACTTGTTGCAAATACATTGGTTAACCTCTTTTTATGCCTATCAGCAATAGTTACTGGATTATCCTGTGAGCAAATGAATTACGTTTAAATATTATTCTATGATATTGCGCCTAGTTTGAGTCTGTTATAAAATATTTATCATTATTTTGCCTATCTTTTTCACATTATTTCCACAAAATCATCGCCATAAAAGCCTTAATTGTACTAAGGATGGACTATGTATTCAGGACTACTTATCATTCTTTTACCGTTAACACTAGGTTATCTATTTCGCTTCAAGAATAAGAAGATTTTAGCGCTTACTCATCGCCTATTAGGTGTGATGGTTTACATTATTTTATTTTTAATGGGCATCACTTTGACGTTATTGGATAATATTAGTACTCATCTTACTGCCATTTTTATCTATACCATGGTCTTCTTTTGCTGCACCTTTGCCGCTAACCTGATTGCTTTATTATTATTGGATAAACTTTTTCCATGGAAAATTGCGAAACGGGAAACCAATAAACCACTCTCTCGATTAAAAATGATTTTAAGTTCACTACCACTGTGTGGCGTGTTAATACTAGGTTTCCTGTTAGGATTAACAAAGTGCCCATTTTTATCCTATGCCAAACATGGTACTGAAATTACCCTTATCTGTTTATTATTATTGGTGGGTTGCCATCTTCGTAATAGTGGGATGTATCTTCGGCAAATTTTAATCAATTTCAGAGGCGCAACGATTGCGGTAATTGTTGCCACCAGCGCGCTACTTGGTGGTATTTTGGCGGCATTTTTATTAGGACTACCTACTAAAGTAGGTTTAGCGATTGCAGCCGGATACGGTTGGTATTCGCTAACCGGTATACTGCTTACCGACGCTTACGGGCCAGTCATTGGTAGTACCGCTTTCTTTAACGATCTAATACGTGAATTAGCGGCTATTATGCTTATTCCAATTATTATCAATCAATTTCGTTCTACTGCATTGGGGATTTGTGGCTCAACATCGATGGATTTTACGCTCCCCATATTACAATGTAGCGGGGGCGTCTATTGTACCTGCTGCCATTGTCCACGGTTTTGTACTAAGTCTATTGACGCCATTACTGATTGCCTTCTTCACCTAATAGACAACTAAATTTTCTGCCAACCACGCTGGTGCTAAATAGGTAACCAAATATGGGTAAAAAACGGATTTTAGTACTTGGTGCTAACGGTTATATTGGTCAAAATCTGATCCCAGCGTTAATCAAACAAGGACATATGATCACCGCAGCAACACGTCAACTTGATTGGGCTAGAGCACAAAATTAGCCAAATAATCAATGTTGTTATGTTGATCTACTCGCAGCCAAAACCTTAAACGATATTATGACAAATATTGATATCGTTTACTTTCTTGTGCACAGTATGGCAGCTAATAATAATCTTATTGAACAAGAATGCCTGGCTGCTCTTAATGTTAAAAATGTACTCAAGCACTCTCAAGTAAAACAAGTTATCTATTTAAGCGCACTACAAAACCATTGCTGTCATTCACAACATCTGATGGCACGTAAACTGACCGGAGAAATTCGGCACCAATTATTATTGGTGCGGGCTCCGCGCCTTATGAAATAATTCGGGATATGACTTACAACTTATTCATTCTCACTCCCCCACGTTGGGTAAGGTCAAAATCTTGCCATATTGCTTTAGAAAACATGCTTTACTATCTGACGCAATTGACAGCCCATCCAACTAATGAGCATCGTATACTTGATGCTGGTGGGCCGAAATATATTGATTATCAAACACTCTTCAAGCGCTTTATGCAGATAAGCGGTAAGTATCGACCACTTATCCCGCTACCTATCCCAATTAGATTAATTTTCATTCAATTCATTAGCCTAATAACGTCAGTCTCTCCCTCTATTACCAAAAGTTTAATTCAAGGGCTACAGCACAATCTGCCAGCTAATGATCAAGCGTTAAAACAGCTTATTCCGCAAAAATTGCTTAGCGTTGATGAAGCAATCAAACCAGCGTTTATTAACTCGCCTAATGCCATTAATAAAGCGGATTGGGGCTTAGATCCAATTCTAAAAACAAAATGGTGTGACAAATATAGTTATTATCCGAAAGATGCCGGTTTTACACTAACAACCCGCGCTACTAGCCGGACTATTTGGCAAATCGTGCAACAAATTGGTGGCAAAAGAGGATATTTCTACGCCAATATTTTATGGCAATTACGCGCCTTAATTGATGATTTAATGCTCAACAAAGTAAAATATGGCCGCCCTATACGTGAGGAATTATATTTAGGCGACATGATCGATAGCTGGAAAGTGATTAATATCAAACCCGGACATCAATTAACCCTATTATTTGGTATGAAAGCACCGGGACTAGGACGTTTAACTTTTACCATCAAGGATTATGGCAAATATCGAACGTTAGATGTCAGAGCATGGTGGTATGCTGCCGGTTTTTCAGGACTAATGTATTGGCTAATCATGAGCCCAATTCATCGTTTTATATTTAAGGGCATGGCTAAAAAAACCAATAAAACTGCATTAATAATATATAAATAACAATAAAAATTAGCTTAATAAAGCCAAAATTCCTTATAAAATATCAATATTAGTCTATTTGTAGAAATTACATATTGCATAACTATTTCATTAAGATTATCATTGTTTAACTTATTTATTTATTCATATTTTTAGCATGAGCATTCAATTAAAACAAATCAATTGCTTTTATGGTGAAGAGCAAGCCCTACACAATATCAATTTGACATGTGAAACGGGTGAAACGATGGTATTACTTGGCCCAAGCGGTGCTGGCAAAAGCTCATTATTACGTGTCTTCAATTTACTAGAGATGCCCCGTTCAGGCCAACTGAACATCGCTGGGTACCATTTTGATTTTTCACTCCAAACAAAAAAAAATGAAATCAGAGCGTTAAGACAAAAAGTGGGGATGGTATTTCAACAATATAACTTATGGCCACATTTGACCGTAATAGAAAATCTGATTGAAGCGCCTTGTTTAGTATTAGGTTTAACTAAGGCAGCAGCTAAAGAAAAAGCAGCAAATTTATTGCACCGTTTACGGTTAACCGAATCTGCTAATTGTTTCCCATTGCATCTTTCTGGAGGTCAGCAACAGCGAGTGGCAATTGCCAGAGCATTAATGATGGAGCCTGAAATACTGTTATTTGATGAACCAACAGCCGCTCTCGATCCTGAAATTACAAGCCAATTAGTTAATATTATACAAGAATTATCAAAAATGGGCATCACCCAACTGATAGTGACTCATGAAATTGATTTTGCCCGTAAAACAGCGAGCAAGATAGTTTATATGGAAAAAGGGGTAATTGTGGAGCAAGGCGATATTGATTGTTTCACTAGACCACAAACTCAAGGCTTGGAAAATTATCTATCCCATTCATCTCATTGAGAATAAACTAATGAAGAAATCACTGTTAGCTATTATCTTATGCAGCCTATCCATATCAGTGCTATCCTCACCAAAAGAGACGATACGCTTTGCAACTGAAGCAACATATGCCCCATTCGAATCAATTGATGCCAATAATAACATTGTCGGTTTTGATATTGATCTGGCCAATGCCATATGTAAAAAACTCAATGCCAACTGTACATTTACTCATCAATCTTTTGATAGCATAATCCCCAATTTGAAAATGCGTCGATTTGATGCTTTGATGGCTGGAATTGATATTACCCCAGAGCGGCAAAAACAAGTTGATTTTACTGATAGTTATTATAATAACTCAGCAACATTTATCGCAGAAAAAAATAAAATTAATAAAATATCATTATTAAAAGGTAAAAAAATTGGCGTGCAAAATGGAACCACCCATCAAAAATATATCATCCAACAGCATAAAGAGATGCAAGCTATCCCGTATGATAATTACCAAACTGCTATCCTCGATTTACAAAATGGCCGTATAGATGCTGTGTTTGGAGATACCTCTGTTACAACGGAATGGTTAAAAACAAAAGGTAACGAAAACCTTGCCGCCGTGGGCGAAACAATAACAGATGCAAATTATTTTGGTGTGGGTCTGGGTATTGCGGTACGCAAAGGAAACAAAGCGCTGCTAGATAAATTAAATAAAGCGATGGCACAATTAAAACAAGATGGCACCTATGATGCTATCTATCAAAAATGGTTGCAAAAATAGTCGATTATCGTGATGAATAATCTGTTGTTTCTAATAAATGCCGCCGGTTTGACGATTACTCTTGCTGGTATCGCTTTGATACTAGGGCTATTATTAGCCCTGTTATTTACTGCTTGGGAATCTGCTCGCTGGCGGCCTGTAGCCTTGCTTGGTTCTTGCTGGGTGACTTTAATTCGCGGATTACCTGAATTATTAGTTGTGCTGTTCGTTTACTATGGCACATTACAATTTATTATGTTGTTAGGTGACGGCATTAATATTAATTTCATTTTCTGGCAAACAACCTGGCAAGTCGATCCTGACTGGTTCTTCCCACAAAATAGTGAATTCGATTTTATCCCTTTTTTCTGTGGTGTTGTTGCTCTTGCTCTACTCTATGCCGCCTATGCATCGCAAACCTTAAGAGGCGCCCTAAAAGCGATACCATCCGGCCAATGGGAATCAGCTCATGCATTGGGTCTCAATCGAAATATTGCTTTCCTACGGCTTATTATGCCCCAAATGTGGCGTCATGCATTACCTGGCTTAGGCAATCAATGGCTGGTATTGCTAAAAGATACTGCATTGGTTTCACTGATTAGCGTAAATGACTTGATGTTGCAAACCAAAACGATTGTCAATCGTACTCATGAACCTTTTACTTGGTACTTAATTGTGGCATTAATCTACCTGGTTATCAGCCTGGTAAGTCAATTTATTTTACGACGCATTGAATTACGCACAACTCAGTTTGAACGGGGAGTCGCAAAATGATCGATTTAATCATGTCATTGCTGCCAGGCTTACCAACCAGTTTATCATTAACATTATGCGCGTTACTAATTGCCTTTTTGTTAGCACTATTTTTGACTATTATTTTATCGTTAAAAACAGCGATTTTTTCGGTTATTATTCAAGGCTATATTACGCTATTTACCGGCACTCCTTTGCTGGTTCAATTTTTTTTAATTTACTATGGACCCGGTCAATTTCCCGCACTAAAAGAGTACTCTGCATTATGGGCATTGATTTCTACTCCATGGGTTTGTGCCCTGTTAGCGTTAGCGCTTAATAGCGCTGCCTATTCCACCTTATTATTTCATGGTGCAGTAAAAGCAATTCCTAAAGCTAACTGGCAATCTTGTCAGGCGTTAGGTATGTCAAATTACCAAACCCTAAGAATTATTTTGCCTTACGCGCTTAAACGTGCACTTTCATCCTATTCTAATGAGGTGATCCTTATCTTTAAAAGCACTTCACTAGCAAGTACCATAACGCTATTAGAAATTATGGGATATAGCCAACAAATTTTTGGCCAAACTTATAATATCGATGTTTTTATTGCAGCGGAAATTATCTATTTATGCGTGAATGGCATTTTAACTTTATTAATGCGTTGGCTTGAACAATACACTTTATCTTTTGAAAAAATTTAACCAAATAAATCTAGCCTTCTAATAAAGAAAACTATATTTATGGTAATTTTTTAACTAATTACGCAAAGACTTGATGTGTTCAATGTGTGCTAATCTTTAACGTCTAAAATCTATAATATGTAAGATATCAATAACACTGAACACCACTTGATAAAAGTTTTTTTGTTTAATGTAATATAACCATCAAGAGACTGAGAGTTTTTACAATTAAAATAATCACTCCATTTTGTAAGATAGCAAACTACCCTAGCTATTAAGAATAAATGGCGGGCTAAATATATTGCCTTATTCGTTTATGTAAATCAGCTGGAGAGATTATTCTTATACTATATCTCTTTTGTATATTTTGTTTGTATTGGACATATTTCAGCCATTGTTTTTCCTTGCGCTAATTTACCGTCTAAATTAATTGGATCTGGTAAAAACTCAGGAAAAATTTTTGTTTCAATACCTTTGCCAGTCGCTTCTTCTAATTCACTTAGAGTAACACTGCCACCACCAAACGCTAAAAAACATCCATTTTTACTTGCAGCTTATACCAAATAAGCTAACAAATAAAAACATAAAGCTTAAATATCAATTACTTAAAAATATATAGCTCATTTAATATACGCATTTACACGTAAAAACAAGCGATTTCACTCACTATAAATCAATTACTTACGGCTTATAGTGAGTTCTAATTTTAAAAAACCACTTACACTCAACCAACAACTAATAGTTAACAACTTCCTCCAACGCTGCTAATATGATGCCCGTTGGATTGGACTGTTTTTTTTGCGGTGAATAATGCTTAATGGAAATCTAAGCGACCAAAAAGCGGTTAATTCCAGAAAAGAATACCGATGTTTGGATGGCAAGGCTAGCAAACGGCACAGGCGACGCTTGGCGATTTCCAGACGGTGAAATAGTGCTTGGCTTTTTTGAGGCTGAGAAAAAAGCAAAAGAGGTGGGCGCGGTGCTTGAAGAACGGAAGAAATCCCGGTTTAGTCCGAGTCATTGAAATATGCCCCTGAGCAAGTAGGGGCGTAATGAATAAAAAATGTGAGGAAAAAAGGAGCTATTATGTCACTTTCTATTCAAGGTAATTCTTTATTCTCATTCAATAGAACGCTTAGCCATGAAGACGTTCAGCGCGCTATTAATAGCACATCAAAAGAAGAAGCTACACACGTTGGCATATGGGAAAAAATTAAAGATTGGTTTTGTGGAACCAATACAAGTGAAGCGCTGGAAAAATTTTATGTGTTAACACATGACAATGATGAACCTGATACTGAATCCATTTTAAAAAAAGTGACTGCGTTTTACCAACTTAAGGAAATGGCGTATCCCGTTTATCAGGATAGATTTCAGGCATCTATTACTCCAAACGAAGATGGTACATATACTTTTTCTTTTTCCATTAAAGATGTTATGGATGAGCGCGCATTGGTTTATGGGAACACTGAAAAAGATATTTATTCTTTAAAAAAAAGAGAATTAACTAACAGTAGTGAGTTATTAGACAACGATACTGTTATCCAAGAAGGTCTAGATGTAACTTTAAATAAAGTAAAATATGACTATAAGCAAAATGAACTGGAAGGTATTACTTCAGCAAATCAGCCAAGGGTCAGTCTGCATTTATTGGATGAAGAAACAAAGCAAGAAATGGATATTAATCAGCATTTAGCCCAAAAATGGATTTCATTACAAATGAAATGTTTTGATTATTATGCTGAACAACGTTCCTCGCTAGACTACTCTATTGATAGCTTGGATATTAGCTGTGTGATAGAAACAGAAAATGAGTGGATTTATCATTTTGCTCAATCGATTAACAAAATAAGAATAAATACACAAGAAAACCTTGCTAAAGAATTTAATAATGAGATAAAGGAATTCAAGGATTTAAATATCTATGCCAATCCTTATGAATTGAATAACGAACCTATATATTCTGAACCATATAATCAAAGAAATGAGCCTATTTATGAAAATATTCAATTTAATTCATCAAAAACTTCATCTAATAAATATTACAAAGGGCCAATAAATGGTGATATTTACGCAAAAGTAGATAAAAAAAATATTGATAAATCAGAGTTACTCAAAGAAATAGATAATTTTATTTTAGAGAATAGTGAAAACTATCCATTAGCATATCGGTATGTTGGAAAGTACGCTTAAATCTTAAATGAATAAAAAATTTACTCCAACACCACACGATGCTGTGTTTAAACAGTTTTTAAGTGAAAAAGAGACGGCAAAAGATTTCTTTGAAATCTGGCTACCAGATGAGATTAAGTCGTTGTGTGACTTAGATAGCCTCAAAGTGGAGTCAGGCTCATTTGTCGATAGTGAAATGAAAAACTACCAGAGTGATATTCTCTATTCTGTCAACACCCAACAAGGGCAGGGTTATGTCTATCTGCTGATTGAGCACCAATCCACGCCGGATAAACTGATGGCATGGAGACTTATGCGTTATTGTATGGCTGCTATGCAAAAGCATTTAGAGGCTGGACACAAAGAGTTGCCGCTGGTTTTTCCTATCCTGTTCTATTGTGGTGAGAAAAGTCCGCATTCGTATAGTACTGACTGGCTGGATTGCTTTAATGGCAGAGATATTGCCGAAAAAATCTACACCAAACCGTTTAAGCGGGTTGATGTCCAATGCTGCTAATAGGATGCCCCTTGAATGGGGCAGTTTGTTTACGCCGGTTTTTTCGGCCAGTCAATATCTGGCGCGGTGGTGGTATCAATATCATTCAGTTTCACGCTGTACATTTCCCAGGCCCGTAGCGCGGTTTTTTCACTATTGGTCGCCATCCCTAAACGTACTTTACGGTCAAGCAAGGTGATTTTTGATTCCGCTTCGTCGATTAACTGGTGTTTTGTTTGATTTACGGTGTTGATTTGGTCCGCTTTCATCGCCTGAGTATCCGTTACCCATTTTTTGCCATCCCATTTATCGAATTGTGTTGAGGGCACTAATAAAGTGAAGCCGGTTTTTATCTCGCCGGGGTAATCAACGGTATAGGAAGCACGATTGGAGGTATTGTATACCGTCTTGCCGCGGTGGTCTGGCACGTATCGCCACTGGGTGCCGTCAGCACTGCGAACAACAGCAATGTCGTCATTATCGGGAAGCTCTGGCGCATCGATATACGAATATTGGCTGACACTAACCCCTTTGTACACTAATTCCATTGTCGCGCCAAAATATTCATACGGCGGTTCATGACTCGACATATAGGTTTTTATCCAGCCTCGGTTTTTAGCGAAACCGTTTTCATCGATTTCCGCTTTGGGTATTTCTGTACTGTATTTCACTATGCAGCCCTCACTATGTATAAAAATGCGATATTTCGTGGTCGGTTTTCGTGTGCGGTGGGGACAACACGAGAAGGATCAAAAGACGTGATGGCACCCCAATCATCATTACCCCCGCCAGCGACTTTTGCGTTGAAAGTCTTGTCTATTCTAAAGGCACCGTCCTCGCCAACAGGAGGCCAATTCCACCCGCGGCGCACATAGCCAATACGTCCGGTGATATTGCGTATAGCGTCCCCTTGATTGCTTAGTACTTTTCTATCTGGGTCAGCGTGTCCGTCTAAATCCAGACCTCGAATAAATTCACCGCACAAATTCGGCAATATCCCAGAAGGATAGGCTTGAGCTAACTGGGGATAGTCGACTGTCGTGAACGTCTGACCTCGGCACACAAAGTACCCATCCGGTGCGGTGGCGTGTGGCCAAGGAATCGGCGCGCCAACCGGATAATTGTTAATCGCGTCAACATCCGCGGTTAATGCCAGTGTGCCCTTTCTGTTGTATGGAATATCAAGTTTGCCATGCTCTCCATAGGCTAAATACGCACTATCAGGAGAAGTTTGAAGCGCGCACACAACACCATCTTTTCTTTCTATCATCAGGCCGGAGTAGTCTTTGCCACTTTTGATACCGATATTGCCGGTTCTGAGTACTTCCTGTGAATTTTTCTTGGCAAAAATATCAGTATCGGCTTTGCCTTTTACTAATTCCTGCAATGCCTTAATCGATTCAAGTTTAACCACTTTGCCACTCGGTAAAGTGAGTTCAACAACACCGTTTTCCCCCATCCAGGTATCCATGTTTTGCAGAAAGTAGAGGATGTAAGTGTTAGCTGCAACCAGTGCTCTTGCAGCGTCAGAATTATTATTTGGCTCAGTGAGATTAATGGTATAAGGGGTATCTGTTGCTGAAAATGTTGCTTCTTCAGCAAGAGCTAATTCCGTATTACTGTTAACCGCTTTAATCATGTAGGGATAGTTTATATCGCCATTTTTGATAAGCATTAACATACCCGCTGATACCAGTGGGTTATTACTGTTCCATTTTGTGCCCGTGCCTTTGACAATAGCTGACCCTGACACTATTGTTACTGTGCCTGTGTTGTATAACATGATAACTTCCTAAAAGTTTACTTCCATCTCGGATAAGCGTCTGGCGCATAGGCCAGAAGTGCCCCAAAATTATTAACGTAACCCCAATCTTTACGCCCATAGCCAGGACATGTCCATTTAGTGATTGCTACAATGCCATCACTTGAAACGCCATGTCCCCAAATTTCCGCTACGGCTTCATTAGCGGGTTGATATACCGTATTAATATAAACTAAAGCCATTTGGTCTATATGTCCTTCATTTGGGAAAGGCCCAGTTAAGACATCAGCTATTTTTAAGGGTAAATTGTTGGAGCTATAAAATAATCCCCCTTTTTCATTGTAAATTTTCAAATAAGCTTTTTCATTCGCATCAGATAGAAGTTGAGGCCGGTAGATATAAACATTCGTCGTATTATGTCCACGAACAGCAAAGGTATCCCCTTTTTTTAACGCCTCAGTATAGGTTAGATAATGATAATTACCTTCCTTACGTGCGTTTCTATGAAAAACAAGATATTGATTTAAAATATCGGGATGTTTTACCTTGTATACCAGGTTTTTAAATCCTCCTACGTTAGGATCTGGCGTGCCTTCTTTACTGCAATCGATTAATCGTTCCAGAACATAAGTTAATGAAGAAAAAAGGCCAAGTTCAGAACCATTGATTTTGATCGTGGGTTTCATATTTAAATACCATAGCGTGTCAATTTAAATACATGAATGACGGGAATTGTTGAAGACCTGGTGAAAAAATCGGTATATTCCCAAGTGACGGTATTACCCTTGATTTCAACGTTTTCAATAGTCGGATAACGATTGTTACCCAATTCAATATCGATACGGGGGATCGCAATGATTTTCCCTCCCCCTTCAAGAAAACGTGAATCAAACTGGAAACCCGTCTTTTTGAAATCAACCTGTTCTGAATGAATAACATAGCCAAATGATTGTAAAATGTTGTCTATCTCGCCTCCAGCATGATAGATCTTAAAAACGGGGAGAAAGAATTTCATATTCACTCCAAAGCAATTTCAATTCTAACTTGTCCGTCTGCATCAAAAAGACGTAACCCGGTGCCATCAAATGTAAACCTGCTACCTTTGGCATTCGAATTCATTTCAAACCTGTTATTTTTCACATCCAGGATAAAACCCGATTTCGCAGGCTCATAGTGTTCAGACTGAACTTTATCAACAACGATGACGCTATTTAGCCAGGCTTCGTTGATCAGGGCTTCATTGATATACGCACGCCCCTCCTGCATATACATAAACAGCGCCATTTTGCCATTAATGGGATTGTAAAACGCAAATTGTTGCGCGTTAAATCCCATCGTCGAAGTCACTTTTCCCTTTTTTAATTCAGCACCAATAACCAGCCCTGTGTCGTAAGAAACTCCATCATAAACAATCTTGACGAGATTCGTAAAAGTTGCAGAGGCCTCGCCCTTCTTCAGGTCATACTTTGCCTGTAGCGAATTTTGTGCTGCCACCCAGGACTTATCCGCTGTCGCTCTGACCTGACGGATAGATTCGGCCAAGGCTTTGGTCTCGGTTACCACATAATTGTCAACCCTGACAATTTCGGCTTTCATCTTGCCGTTTTGGCGAATGAAATACTGTGTATTGCCGTTAAGCCCCTTCGCGTTTTCCAGTATTGCTTCTGTGCTGCTGTCTATTCCTTTTTTTAACTGCTTAATCGCTTCTGTGTCGTTAACTTTTTTATCAATCTCATCTAAAATATCCGCTGGAAGACTTTCAGGTATGCCAGATGCCTCGACAAACGCTGATTTGCCATAACTGTTTATCGTACGAATATAGAAGGAATATTCATGGCCCACCTTAAGGTTTTCCTGTGTCCAGAACTGCCCTTGCCCTACCTTGGTTGCGTAATTTATCACTGCATTTTCTGAGGTATCCGCCAGCCTTTTTTCACTAAACCAGAATTCAAAGGTACTGCCATAGGCTGCGGAGTCACCCAGTCTTGGTGCGGCGGTCAATGAAAACATGCCGCCCGTAATATCAACACGGATTGGTGGGGGTGGCGCTTCAATTGAAAAATCCTGTATTGTGGGCTGTGAAATCGCCCCCGCCGCGTTAACCGCTCTGACTTCAACACGATAAGTCCCTCTTGGCAAACCCGCAATATCAACTCTTTCACCGGGCACCTGAATGGTTTGGATCGTTTTTCCGTTTTCCAGGATATTGATGGCATTGTGCCGTACATCTGCTGCTGTGTTTTTCCAGCTCAAATAACCTTGTACGACATCACCCATATTAATCGGCATAAAGGCAAGATTAATCGGTGGGGCAACGCCGCCCGTTGGCAGCACGGTAAAAGGCGGTCTTTCAAACGACTTACCCATAATATCTTCGTAGATATGAGCCCCGTCTTCCTCTAATAAAATTTCCACGCCTTCCTGTGGATGGAATTTCCATTCTGCCACTCGAAATTCAAGTGCTTTTATCCCCAGATTAGGTAAATCAAGTAATACCACATCGCCAGGACGGTAAGCGTAGCCATCTAAATTTAAGGTTAACTGGACACGTCTACCCGCCCGTTTCTTTCGTAAATACAGATTAGCTAACCGTTTCGCCTGATAGGGACTGCTGACAAATCGATAATCGATATTTTCCTTAATCTCCAGCCCATCTTCTTCTACCCATTTATCAATAACAATTGGACTAAAATCCGTTTTAGTATATTTCTGCTCCGCATCAATAAACGTACCGTAAAGGGCATTCGTCGCATCACTTAGCGGTAACTCTGGCGTAATATTCACGGTATCAATGATTTGGTGTGGTTCAATTCTAAGCGTCGCCGGCCCACGATAAGCCCACATTAATATGCCGTGTTGACCCGCAATGTATGTCGGCTCGGCACCAATACAACGGTGCATATGTTCAAGGACCGATGCGGGCGACTCTGATAAATCATAGGCACCATTTAACGTATAACGTGGCTCAGATTTACTCTCTGGTGTAGTAACCGATTCATCACATAAATTCGCGGCAATTTTAAAGGCGTTGAAATCTATATCGCTATCTGGCACCTTCAAATAACTACGGTAATAGTCTAAAATGACCAGCGCACCGTTATTGCTCCAGGTGGTTTTATTGGACCGAGGGTCAAAAATCTCTTTTCCCCAGACTTCCACTTTGATATTGGGTATACCGTGCGGATATTTTTCTGCATCGTAAGTCAGGGTAAATCTGAGCCACGCCAGACCTTTCCCAATCATATCCTTTTTCCAGCCTGGCGCTTCCTTTAACAAAAAAGGGTCGGGATCGATTCGGTCGTTATGTAGCTCGTAACTCGCTGTATTACCAAACGAGCCGATTAACTCATCATTAAACCAGATATTACCAATGCGGCTGATTTTGTGTGCAGCCAGCGCAATAGTCAAATGCAGTGTTTCATTAATACCTTTACGCCCTTTTTTTGTTTCGGCAAAAAAGAGCAAACCTGAACACACGGTTTTACCAACAATGACCACTTCTGAAGCAACTGACGAGCGTAATATCTGTTTTCGTTCAGCCTGATCACGATAGCCATCAAGTGGCTTTTCCTGAAACAGTAATGAACCCGTGGCCTGAACGGCAAGCCCTGCGGCAATTAACGCAAGACCCCAACCGCCCGTTAGCACGGTTCCTGTTATCATCAGTGCTGCGCTAGCAATGTTTGTAACTGTCTTGCCCATTACTCAGTTCTCCATGCCATGATAGGAATTTTATCAACCGGTCTTGCCCCTACCCCGGTTACTACCCAAATCCTGTTTGCCCATAAGACACCCAGTGTTAACCCTTCATCGCCATCAAACATCACCACATCGCCACGCCCTGCCTGTTTAACCGGAATAGTGTTGAAAAAACGGCACACTCCTTGTTGCAAATCACCAAAATCATTTTTTAATACCCGTAATGCCCCCGCTTTTGAACAATAACGCCCTCTAATTTCTAAACACGGATCAAAGTCACAAACGGCAATCACGCAGTTAGCCGTAAACAGGCAACAGTCATGTTCGCCCCATGAAAAAGGGCGACTCATCGCCGCCCTTAGGGTATCTGGTAGTCTGGTTGCCCAGTTTCGATGTCGCATTATACCTCTGTGAAAATCGTTATTTATACACCAAAGCGGGCGCATCTTTCTTACCGCCCCAGTAAATTGCCCGCTCGGCCATTTGCGTCACATACCTGAACACACGGTCATTTTTCCGCTTACGCCACGACTCATCCGTAAATCTGTCCGGTAAACCCATTGACCAGCGTTCAAACCGGTTTGATACGGTAACCGCAACCACATTTTCTTCGCCCGTCGTTACACCGATAGTTGAAATTTGACCGGCAAATATAATCTCAGCAACTTCCGGGTTTCCTGCTTTGTTAATAGCAACCAGCATTAATCGTACATTTCGCCCCCTGCTACGCTCATTCATCACATCGCCAATCAGCAGAGAGTCAAAGCCAGAGAGAGATAATATCAATTGCTGCGGGCTGGTGTTATTTTGTTCCTTAACCTGTTCAACTTTACCAAACTGCCCAACCCCCTGATAAAGTTTACCCGCAATAACTAAATCACCCACTCCAGTATGCGCACGCGTCACACCGGATTTTAAATCCAGGCTAGCGGCGATAACAAGCTCATGACTGTCATTTATCGCTTTTACCATTTTATTTGAGAACGGATGGTAGAGCATCAGTAAAGCACCTCCTCAAATGCCAGCGTAACCGAAGAAAATACGCCAGGACGATACTGGAAATTGCCCTGGTCATTCGTGGTGAGTTTAAAAATACCAAACGGAGAAAGGGTTTCCAGTTTATCATTAACTGTTGGCGAATAACGCAGCATCGGTGAAATAGGAATTGTCGCGTTTCCATTTACATCACTTGTAACGTTATCTATGGCCATTTTAAGCTCATTGTTAACCGTCAGATAATCGCCTTTTCGCAGCACAATTGAATCGGCATCCCAACCCCGTGTTTGAAGTATCCCGCCTGTTTGATTAGCAACACTAATTGCGGGTTTGCCTCTGCCCGTTAAGCCTTTTCGTATCCAGTTATGGATTTTTATCCGACCGCTTTCACCATCAAGTTCCGCCGTGAGGGCTTCAAGCACTCGCGACTTATTCTCCGTCAGATTGTTAAAGGTTAAGGTACACCGCCAGCGACTTCCCGGAAAACGCACCGTCTGAAGACTGCCGGTAAACATCGAGGTGAATGTTTTACTGTTACTGACCAGCTGCCAGTGCATTGATGAGGGCCCAATATTATTCGGCCATTCAATTACCGCCATGATTAGCCTCCCAGTAGTCTTCGTATCCGTCCATTGGTCGCAAAATCACGCTGTATTCGCGCAAGGGCATCATCAGCACCCAGCCTTGCCCCCCGCAGGAGCGCTTCCTCCAGCGCTTTATCACCATTGCCGGTTACATTTATCTCCTGATGAATATGAATATCAGTAATACCCTGTGTCTCCGATGAACCGCCTGCGGACCTGACGCCCAGTGAACCATCAGAACCTCGCGCTAACGGCATAATCGCTTCTGGACCTGCTTCACCCATTAACCCCATTCCTTTCGCAAAAGGGAAAAAAGTCGGCGAATTGACGACGGTATTACGATGGGCACTTAAACCCGGCGAATTGTAAACACCACCTTGCGCATTACCAAACAGAAAGCCCCCAAATGAAGTCCCTTTTGTACCCCTTTCAAGCGATCTAAAAATCATCATTTTAACGGTCATGCGGGTAATATCATTCACCACCGACTGCGCAAAATCAGCAAAATTGAACTTTCCCGTCGTAACAAAATCCGCTAAGGTATTTGACATACCCTCGAAGGCGTTTTTTGTCGCATTTCTAACATTTTCAAACATATTAGTCGCTTCATTTTCAAAATCCTTAAATCCCTGCTGAAATCCCCCTTTTATATCTTTTCTTTTTGCGGCTTCTTCACCTTTTTTATTGGCTTCTTCAATACTTTTCACAATAAGGTCATTCAGTGTTTTTTGGTCTTCAAGCTGCTTCTCGATAACAGCATTACTTTTTAACTGTGCTTTAATCTGTTCTCGGGACGCCAGTATACTTTGCTGCTGGGCGCTTAACGTCTGACCTTTCCACGATGCCAGCTCAATTTCAAAAGCAATGAGCTGCTTTTGGGAAACGGTCATCTTATCGGTATATCGTAACTGCGCCTGCAATGAAATCGTTTCTTTTTCTAATTGCCCTAATCGCTGTTGACCGTAATCCATTCGGGTAGCAGGTTTTTTAACGGCAGCTTCTGTTGCCGCTTTAATGTACTGCTTTTGCTTTTTTATCGCTTCTGCCTGTTGCTCAGTGAGCTCATTGACCGTTTTTTGTTGGGCTTTCTGCTGTTCCTTTCGCTGGTCAAGATACGCCTTGTAATAAGTATTCCCAAACGCAAGCCCCAGTATCATCGATTTCTCGGCTTCAAAATTCAGTTTACGCAGGGGTTCAGAAGCCAGCTTCGCTTTAGTCTCAAGCGCTTCAAGCGCAGATTGCCATAATAGCGTGCCCGCAGCGGCTTTATTGCCGGCTTTAACGTAAGCCACAACCTGATCAACCACGGTTTTATTAAGCACAACACCCACATCCGTCAGGCTTTTCATCGCGGTGATCGCATCCGTTTCCACAAGGGCAAAAGCGCTCGTAATATCCTTCACCTTGAAGCCCGCTTCACCGGCTTTCATCGTGACCTGTGCAAGCTGCTGCGCTATTGAGCCCACAAATCCCGCATTTGCGACTGCAGTAACGGCTTCAAACGCCGCTTTTGTTCCACCCATTTCGTCCGCGATTTTTCGATAATGATCCGCTGTCGCGATACCCACTAAACCTGTGTGCGCGATGGCTTCATTAAAACTTTTTGTTTGCGCTTCGGTTTCCTTAAACTTTGAGTGCAGATAAAATATAGCACCCGCCGCCGCCATTAATCCAGCATTGACTGGACCGCCCATCAGGTTAACCAGATTATGGAAGCCGCTAGCTACGCCTCCCGTGATGCGCTGCAATTTAGTTAATTCTGTATTTGCAACAGCAAGTTGCTGCCTGGCCACGACTAACTGTTTTGTGCCCGTCACTTCCGCTGTCTGTGCCGCCGTCAGTTTCGCCGACGCCGACGCCGCTTTTTGACTTGCGGCCACCTCGGCAAGATTAGCTTCAGCAATCGCTCTGGCATTGGCCGCATGTTGTGCCGCATGAGTCTTTTCAATGGCGGCCACGTTAAGCCCATGTTGCTCACTAACCGCCCGCAGCTTTTCAAGATGTTCATCTGACAAAAAGGCCTGTTCACGTTGTGCCATCGCCTGCGCTTTCATTGCCTGAGCCGTTTTAAGTCCCTGCTGTGCCCTGACTTTATCTGCTTTAGCCGCCTCAACAGCAGCTTGCGCATAATCTACTGCGCTCTGCGCTGCCTCTTTAACCACCCGCTGTTGAATATCAAAAGAGGGATCATTGGCCGCCCCAAAAAGACGTTCAAAGGCGGGAACCAAGGCCTTTGAAATCGTACTGACGGCAACATTACTGCCAGAAACCAGTTCAGTCAGAACATGATGCAGTTGACCAAAGCCTTTAGCTGCCTGACCGCTCGATTGCTGTGCCTGTGTGGCCATTTGCTTAATGGCGCCCGCACTCGCATTGGAACTTATTTCAACCTGCCGCGTCAGTTTACGGGATCCCTTCTCGGCCACGTTGTAAGCATCGGTTATCTGTGATTTGAAACTGGCGGCATTCAGATGTAATGCCACCGCTAAACTTGCTACATCAGCCATTTAAAATCCTCATGATAGCATTACATTGCCTGTTATCATCATCATGTTCAATCCATTTAGGCGTGGTTTTGCCAACTTTTTCGACTTCCGTCTCTAACAGAAAAAACGCCTGCCAGTACGTTAATATCTCAGCCGGTAACGAAGCAATTTTGCGCGGATCGGGCTCACCCCACCTGTCGGCAAGCTGAAAAACAAAGTGTAAGCGGGATGAGTCTGTTAGTTTTTTTTAGCCGTGTCCAGATTGCCATAGCTGAACTGTTGAACACATTTAAGCGCTTCAATCAGTGAGAAGGTGGATTTGGTAGCAATTAATTCCTCTGCAGTAGGTAATTCTCCCGCAGGGAAAGCTTGTCCGGCTTTATCGGATAGCGCTTGCAAAATAAGCTTTGCCCCCGCAAGGCTGGCCTGGGTATTAGAACCATTCTCCTGTGCCTGCTTTAACGCCTGCTCGTATTCGTCAAGTTCCGCAATCGTTAAGCGACGAAGATGCACTTCAGTACCAAATATAACCTGTTTTTCAACATGGACATCCGGGGCCAATAGACGTGATTTTAATGATGACATTTAGTTTCCTGTTTTTTTCCGCAGCGTTAACATATTTCGACATTTCAGCGGACAAAGTTTTAATCCGACTGTCAATTTCTCCCAAAATTTTAAGGAGTACATCAAAACCATCATTAACTCGCCATTCCCCAGACCAGCTTATTCTGTTTACCTTTGACGGTGATCTGGACCACTTCACTTGCGGGCGCATTAAGATCATTCATCTCCCAACCTGACAATGCCAGAATCATGGTTGCCGTCCGTTTGTTTTTCAGCTCAATATAAAACTGAACGGTTTCCCGGTTCTGTGCCGCATTTAAAAAAGCGGTAAAATCTGCATTTTTCGGATTGTCAACAAAACCCAGTGTCTTTTCAGGGCCTTCCGGCAAATCCGATATGTATTGTTTGTGGCTATCCAGCAATGTAGTACAATCTATAAAGCTACCGGTTAACCCTGTTGCACCTACGGCTCTACAATTGGCCAGCGGTTTCATTTTGTCAACGGGATCACCCGGTTGACCAAATTTAACCACGGTATCAGTAGGCAACATGGCGTATTCGGGGGATGTTTTGTCTGGCATGGGGATACTCCTGTTAATTAACGGATGTTTTCAATGTTCGCCCGGATTTGTTCCGCCAGTGTATTGAGTACAAACTGACGGTTAAAATCGAGAGCTGGACGGATAAAGGGGTGCGGGATTTGTTTTACCGTACCAAATTCCTGCGCACGCGCTTTCATTACATGTTTTTTTGAAGGGCCCACCCTAACGGTCATGACGGTTTGCGTATTCTCTTCATTCATTCTGTCTGTTGTACGTATTTTTATACTCTCCCGCATATGTTCACGCTGACTTGTCACATCAAATCCCACATGCGCTTTCATATCGTCAAGCACTGGTTTCATCACTTCACGGCCCGCTTTTCGCAGAATTTTAGTTGTGATTTCCTCTCCCAGTTTGTTCAATTCGTACTCCAGTTCCCTTAAGCCTTTCACTTCAAGGCGTATTCTCATTTTGCATCCTCCGCATAGGTCAGAATAAAATCCCGTCCAATCCGGTATATTTTCCGGTTAGCGGTCTGCTCGGTCATATCCTGCCAGAAATTATCACGTTCAACGTGTTGTACCGGATAATCACCTAAGTAACCGTGTTCAATATTTTCCCATTCATCCCGGATTTTATCGCTCAATGACAGGGCTTTTAGATAATCGTCCATGAGCTGAACCGTGATCTGAAATCGCGCCTGTACCAGCCTGGTTTTTGCCAGACCAGTCATGATTTTCGGATCACTGATACGCTGATAAATTACACCCTCAAGATTGATTACGGGAAGTTGAAGGGGAAAAGCGTCCAATCCCGTAATCCGCCTTAAATCTTTCTCAATATCCTCTTCTATCATGTCTCACATCCGCTTCAGTTGTGATAAGCAGTCGATCAGGCTGATTTCTGTCAACCGAACGCACGGTAAATCGCCGTTGTCGATAGTCTATCAACCAGTCGATATCAACATCCGTTCGTGGCCTAAGTGTGAAACGCGTTTTTTCGATAACCTGTTGTTGATCAGCCGTACGGATTTTATTATTCGAAATCGCTTCAACTTTTGCCCAGACATCAGCCACTTTTTCAATCATCACTTTTTCAGTGCCAAGTGGCTGGCGAATGATTTTAGGTCGACATAACGTGATACGTTTTGTTAAATCCCCTGCTTTCATACAATCACCGGTTTGTGTAGTGAATTAATGAGGGCTTTGACCGGATAGGGTAACTCGCCTTTTGGGTACAATCCTTTATCGGCCCCGTCAGGATCGCGGTATAGGATACCGGTCAGAATCATGACCGCGCTTTTGACGCGATAAAAATCAGGAGAGTCTGTTATTTCCTTTTTATCATTTTTTTGTAGCCAGTCATCGACAAAATCCAGTACGGCCGCCGTTGAACTGTTAATCTTTAATTGCAGGTCAGCATCTAAAACATCGTGATCAATACGCAAATGTGACTTGATTTCTTCCAGCGTCACGACTTCTATCATCTTATATCCCTCCCATCACGACCCCGTTTCACGATTAAAGTCCACCCTTTTGAGCTATGTTCTCCAGGCTTGTCTTTGGTCGCTTCATCACAGTGCCAGAGTGAACCTCCCCAGGTGACAATATCCCCGTTTTGATACGTTGATCCAACGCGATAAACACCACAATAAATCATCGCCGGAATAACATGCTTATGGGTTTTAACCTCTCCGTTGGTCATCTCCGTGTGCAGCAATACGGTTCGGGCGTCTTTCATTTCAGTACGTAAGTCATAATATCCGTTAAAAATACATTCCCAACCGTGCATACCGGTAGTTTGCTGAAAAGCCCGCCAGACGCCACCCTTGCATATAGCAAACGTCCCGCGCGAATAGCTTTTTGATTCATCAATACCCGGGAGGAATTCAATCTGTAATGCGTCTTTTCCGTCTTCAGGTTTTGGCATCAACGGCAAGAGTTTTCGGGCAACTTCTTCCGGATCAGCATCTTTGCCATTTTCTGGTTTAGGGAAATCATCAAATATCATCTGAATACCCTGTTTTATCAACGGTTCAACTTCCTCCAGTGTTACACTCTTCCCGTCTTCAGGTTTTGGCATCAGTGGCAGGAGTTTTTCGACGACTTTTTCCACATCAGCATCCTTACCATCTCTTGGCTTGGGAAAAGCATCAAATATCTTCTGAATACCCTGTTTTATCAACGGTTCAATTTCCTTCAGTGTTACACTCTTCCCGTCTTCAGGTTTTGGTAATTTATCGACAGCATCGGCAATTAAGGTGTTAATATCAGACTGTTCAGGTACCGGTAACGATTGCACTATGTTGGCTAATTTTTCGTTTATCGATATCTCAATATCCGATAGCGAAATTTGATTAACCAGTTTTATTTCCCTCAAGAACGGTTGTTTTTATCTTTTCCGCTAAAACCTGCTCATCAAGGCGATTTTTTTCCTGATTTTCTGCCGCTATCGCTTTTTTCAGGTTCAATATTTTTTCATCATGGTCTTTTTTAAGACTATCAATTTCACGGTTAAACGTGTTTTCAAGCCGGATTAACTCTTCTTTAACGGTTTCGCCAATTAACTTTACCAGCGACAATTCTCTTTCGTTCATGGTGAAAACATTCCTTTGAGAATAGATTTATAGGTGCGCTGCTCACTCTCTATTAATGCTTTTGGTTTCTTCTCTGCGCTCTCCGTGGCGTATTTTTTAGGTTTCAGGTTGTTATCACGTCGCGAAAGCGCCGCTAAACTATAGTTTTGCTGCTGCGCATACGGTGTATCACCTCCCTCAACAGGCGGTAAATTTTCTTTTTTTCTGGCTTCATTCGGTGCAAACCACCCCCCTTTTATCGCATCATTGTAGGCTTTAAACCGGGTAGAGGTGTCCATCCTTAACAGCGCATTTAAATCAAACTCAATCCTGCGCCCCTCGCCAAGTTCTAATCCTTCGGCCAGTAACGTTTCAATCGCTTCAATGTGGGTCTGCACGCATTGGGAATAATACTGCTGGTCAAGCGCTTCAACATTGTTGTACGACGGCACTTCACCTAACCCTATCTTGAATAACGGGACATGATAGACGGAACAGCAAATCTCCGCGGTTAACCCGAGTTGCTCTGCAGCCTGGGCATCAACAGGGCTAACGATGCTCGGGTTGTATCTCGCTCCTTCTGGCAATATCGCTGTTCTGCCGACATTTTTGCCACCATAACTGGTTTCCCAGTCCGCCCGCAATGTACAAAGGGTCTCTGGACTGATGTCGCCAGGGAGTTCAATTACTCCACTGGGTTTCCCGCCATTAATGAATAATCGGGTGGACTGTTTCATGATCGCCCTACCCTGGGCGGACGCCATCGCACACGCGTAAATAGGCGGTACGCCGATTAAAGGATGATACAGACAGTTAAACCGGTCATGGATCATTTCACAGGCAGGGATTGTCACCGAATCCTTGATACCCGCCACATTGTCTATCGAAAGTTTATAAAAAACTTCACCCTCATCACTGACAAGCGGGGTTATCCGGCCAGGATCTAGAACATGAAGTGACTTGACTTTTCCCGATTGCGTTCTTCGCTTGAAAATATAAGCATTTCCGGTAGAAAGTTTTGAATTTAGCCAGTTTTCAAAAAACTGATGACGGTTCTGTAATTTATTTGGCCGGATGAGAACAGGCTCTGTCTTTTTCACATCAAGCCAGATACCCGTACTATCCCGTTTTTTTAATCGCAACGGCAATTTTGAAATATCAGAGGCAATTAATGTAATACAGGCAAAAACAGGATGAAAAGCGAGGACATCCTCCCGGCTTAACTTGACATCGGTATCTTGTTGCCAGGCGCCCGGAAATAATTCTCGTATCAACGTAACCCCTCCTCCTACGCTGCTGGAGAACCAACGACGCACAAGGCGGCCTGTTTTTTTCATCATCAACATAATTTTTCCGTTGCGATTAATGCATAAAAAAAGGGCAAAATGCCCTTGACTCATGGTTTTTATTGCCGTTAATACAACTTTTTGCTTTTACTCGCCTTTATAGTTGTATTATCCGCGGTTAGGACTTTAGGCTGGCTGGCTTTATCGTTGTCTTGTAATTCACTTTGGACACATATGCTACAGCCTCCGCACGACGTTTTTTCCAGTTGATGAATCGCTCCGCGCGGATCGCTACGCTGTTGGTTTGAAACATGGAAACCAGTTGTGCCCCTGTAGAAATTTTACTGTTATTGGTTGGAGCATCCTCCATCTGTAATGATGCTTCACGACTTGCATCAATAACGACCTGCCCGTCGTCAGCCAGATAAATATCTGAAGAATTCACCAGAATAAGCTTATCGTCCACATATTGCGAAACAATCGCGGGTAAACCCTGGAAAGTGCCACCTAATAAAGTTAATTCAGGATACACTTTTTGGCCTAATGGGTTTTTCATTTTTGACAATGTCAGTGCTGTCATCGATGACATAATCCACACGCCATTTGTTGGTGTGAGATTGGCTTTCATGAATGCTTCAAACAGTAATTCAACATCTGCCTCAGGGTCGCCCGTTGAGGTTATGGCTGTGACCGCGTTGGTGATGGAGGCCGGCGATACATCTGCTACTTCTGCTTTTGCAGGATCGATAAAATCGGTATCAATCCGCTCAATGATAGCAGCCGCTAAAGCATTACGAACCAGCGTATCTGCAGCAGGATTACTAAATCGTACCAATTCATCGGTTAAAACAGCAATATTCGCCACTTTGGCAAACCCGAGTTTTACCGATTCAAAATCAAATTTTGTCAGCGGTTTTGGTGCGCCCTGCCCAACCCAGTAACCCTTACCTCCGCTTACCTGACCGGATACCCGAATGTTGAAAGGAACCTTGAACAAAGAAGGGATATTTCCGCTGCCAAATTGACCAATAATTGTTTTAGGGCGCAGGAATTCAATAAAATCACCGGCGAAATTCTGATATTCAACCAGTGCACCCGCCCATTTGAGATCGGTTGTTGTACCCGCACTTACGGCCGATTTTAATACATTCTGGAGTCGGGGTTGTTCAGGGTATTTTGATTTGGCAATTTCTAACGCCTGATTAACATTACCTTTTGCTGACGCCAGGCATTTTACATAACGGGCAAATTCAATGCCGGGAGCTAATTGTTCATCGGCTTTCACAACCCCTGCTCGACTGCGCGCCGCATCCAAAAAAGATTTTTCAGTGCTAATGGGTTTGGCCGTTTTGATCTGAGTCTCTTCCATCTCGCGCAATCGGGATAAATGCGCATCCACCGATTTTATTTCAGCGGTCAGGTTATCATAGTTTTCAGATTCCTCCGCGTCCAAAGTGCGGCCCTCTTCAGCAGCCTTGTTCATGATATCTAAACGGCCGGCATCGTTGGCAGCACGTTTCGCTTCGAACGATTTGATCTGTTCGCTAGTGGTCATTTTATTTACCTCTTGGGTTGAATTAATGTCTGCTGAAACGCCAGCTTTAGATTGTTTTAAATGGATAACTTGCCTTGTGCCAGACGCGGCGGGCGATTTAGATAATGATTTGATAGTCTGAATACTACAGTCGCTGTTCGCGGGTATCGTTACGGCGGAGAGTTCTAACCACTGCCATTTGGTGAAGTTAACACCGCCATCGTCAATAAAAGCGTATTCTATCGGCTTAAATCCGATGGACAGACCTTTTACCAGTCCCAATTTTATTGATGCCCACGCTTCCTCAAGCCTTTCGGCTAACTGTAAAGGGTAGGCGACCTTAATCAGTTTTGCCTTTACCTCAATGCCATTGCCAGTGACTTTTGCCGCTGTCACTTCACCAATAGGCTCTTCCGCGTTGTGCTGCCACAAAAGCGGAACAGGCAGGGTAAACACACCACCTTCCGGACTGATGATATCCCCTTCGTTATCCGCAGAGGGGGTAGTCGCCAGCCCGGTGATTTCCCTTTTTTCCTCATTGACCCATTTAATCGTCAACAGACTATAGGAACGTTGATTTTGCATGAAAACTCCGATAAAAAAACCGCTATTTTGCGGCGTTCAGATAAAATAAACCTTGTATTCTTTCTGGGTAGGTTCCGGGTTTAACGCCATCAGGGAAATCGCATTAAACAGCGCCATTAACGGATCAATTTTAGATCGGCCGCTAACCTGTTTGGTGATCAATATCGCATTGCCTCTGGGTTCGACACGGGCATTACTGACACACCAGTTCATTAATGACTGTTCGGCGTGAACAAGCGCGCCTTCCGCTAATTTCCGCTCTGTTGTCTGTATCGCACCCCCTAAACGCCAACCCTGAGATATCCCAACAATTTTATCCTGATCTATGCCACGCTGAACTATTTCATCCAGTAGCCCGCCGATACCCGCCGGATCGATGCCGATTTTATCGAGTAATCTGGCCTTATCAATCCGCTCAATGATATCAGCAAGTGTTTTGGTATCATCCCCAACGTGTTTAACCAGCGTGAAATCGCCCTCTTTTTCAAAATCAAGCAATGTTGACGCTTCACTTTTTCGACGCTCAAGAACGGACGTATGTCCCCATGCATGGACCCAGGACAACCATTGACGGGTTTGTTTGCAACGGCCAACCACCGTTAATCCGAGTAAATCGTCAAGCCCACCACCGTCAATCCCTACCGTAACCACCTCCGATCGTTCAAGCAGGGTGTCAAATGTCACTGACCTGTCAGCCTGTTGTGCCCAAAAATCCGCCCCAGCCCAGCGATCAGATCGTAACGCCAATCCGATTTCAACATTCGCGTGTTTGGCTAAAAAACCGCGAAATGAGGCCTCACCGCTTTCTTTTGCCTTTTGGTATTCTCTTTCTAAGAAAGCCTTATCAACGGAATAGCCCAAATTCGGGTTAACCATTGCAATATTCTCAAGCAAAAGATGCTCTCCCTTTTCTACCATCTCAGTAGGGTGTTCAAAAATAACGGGTAAAAAATGTGGATCATGTATTTTTCCGTCTCTAACATCACGGGCGTACTGTAATTTCTGTTTGAATACACCGGAAGGAGGTTCATTCGATTGTGTTGTTGTATAAATCACAAAACCTTCCGGACGTGACGCTAGCCCACCAATCGCCTCACGTAACATATCTTCCGCTTTATCCTGTTTACCGAATAGCCATAACTCATCAATGAGGGTGCCTACCGATTTAATACCTGAAACCGTATTAGGA
This sequence comes from Candidatus Arsenophonus phytopathogenicus, assembly GCF_056113345.1. Lineage (NCBI taxonomy): Bacteria > Pseudomonadati > Pseudomonadota > Gammaproteobacteria > Enterobacterales > Morganellaceae > Arsenophonus > Candidatus Arsenophonus phytopathogenicus. Next base: position 3,515 of record NZ_JBUIOB010000001.1, on the reverse strand, counting down.
TCAGCAGCGACAACCTTTAACGTTGTGTTGGTGTTGCGATGCGTAATCGTTCTGATATGTGTTTGGACTTGAAGAAGATCATTTAAATCATCCTCATATCTGACCATATCCCTCGCTGGATTAAAGGCATTATTCGCCACTTCGACTGTCGGCGCAATAATGGTATAGCCAGCCGCCTCTCGCCAATTAAGCAATAAGGCCGTCATCATGATTCCAGCGGCTAACGTTGATTTACTATTTTTTTTGGGGATCAATATAAAAACTTCGGTGATATACCTTCTACCCGTTTTTACATTATAAGAGCCAAACAGTGCCGCAACTAAATCAAACACCCATTGAGCGCAGGATTCACCAAATGTAGGACTATTTGGTGCATCAACAATCTTTAACTGTTTAAAAATATCAAGGGCTTGCTCGGCCTGTTCAGGGTAAATAGGCTTAGGAATGATTGATATCCCCTGTTTTATACGCTCAGCCCAATCTTTACAAGCGGTTGACCATTGTTCCATAATTTTCAAACCTTGTTTTCACTTAATCAACCGCATTTAAGTTATTAATGCCTGATTATTTAGCCACTTCAGGCAGCAGTGGCTTCATCGTTCCCCAACGAATGAAATCATGTATAATCAATTAACCCCAACGAACTGAAAAGGATCAAATATGCTAGATTTTTGTCATTTTTATCTTAAATGTTATCGCGATTTATCTGATGATTTTGAAGAGAAACAAATGCCTAAAAAGCCCAGACCAAAACCTAAACCAAATTAAAAGAGGTAACACTATGAACCGTCATAATATAATTTTTGATATTAATTATTCTTATTATTTAGAAGAAATGTTTAGCACCTTAACGGGACGTATAGATAAATTGATATCTGTGATTTTGTTTATATTGGGTGGTTCAGTTTTTACCCCTTTTTCCAATTTGCTTTTATTTGGTGCCTTTGTTTCATGCCTTTCTGCCATTCAGTATTTCTACAAATACGCTAAACATTCATGTTTTTCAAACATACAGGCCAAGAAATATTTGGCATTAATTTATAATGAATCAACCTTAAGTGATGATGAATTACATCAGAAATTTAATGAATTACAAAAATCAGATACTAAATGCTATGGCATTCTTGCTAATGCAGCTTATAAAAGGACATCAATTAAACTTGGGTTGGATGATCACACCAAGTTAACTAAACTTGAATCGATTCTTGCATGGTTTGCCGGTGATTTGCCTAAATCCTAAGTAATTTCCTTTTTAATGTTTCAATGATGGTGTAGGTAAAGCTGCAAATCGATTAACCGCTTGCGCTTTTTCTACCTTCAGTTGCTTTTTACCCGGATCGTCGAGTTTTCTGTGAATATACGGCGCTAATTTAGACGCAGCGTCTAATGCCAACTTTGGATCGTTAGTAATGTTGCTAACCATGATTAACGTCATCACTTTAATCGGGTCGTTCAACTCTTCATCGGGTAGGGTGTCTTTTGTATCAGGAGAACAATTAAGGTTAATACCCCCTGTTAACCTTTCAAGGTATATAATGACGTCTTGATCTTTGGCTAATTGACTACCTTTTACTTTTGCCGTTTTTTCACTGTAACCCGCGTCAATAGCGGCTTCTCGCTGATTTTTACCAGCATGTAAAGCCTCTGCAAATTTCTTTTTTTGTATCGTTAGCATATTAATTTTTCAGGCAAGGTTAACTTCTTCAAAATGGGAATTTTTTCTCTGAATGAGAGAACGGGAGGTTTTTTAAAGTAGGGCGGTTAACTTTTTGACCTCCTCCCCCCCTGTTTTGTATTAAAAACAGGGGCTTGTTAAATCCCTTTTTGTTTTTCGTTGATGACAACCGTCTTCGCCTATGCAAAGGATTTGACAGTTCTCGATGATATCAGCACCCCCTTTGAACAACGGGATGATATGATCAAGCTCAAATCCTGATGGGTAATCGACCAGACGACCACACACCGCGCAGTGCGGGTTGTCTTTCCATATGTTAAGTCGACGCTTTTGCAATTGATACCCAGTAATACGTCGATTGCTAACATGATAGGGTTTAATAGCCGTGTTATTTAATATCATTAATTTTGGCTTTAACATGTTAAGTTTCATTTATTTTCTCTTTAAGGAACAAGATGCTGATTTTAACTATGATCATGCTAATTAAATAAATAATACTGGTTACTATCCAGTCGCAGTAAGCAAGGATGATAAAATTAATGATAGCTAAACTTCTGTTTAATCCTTTAATTGATTTTGTTTTATCATTAAAGTTCTTAACATATCTGATGACTTCTTCTTTAATACTTTCTCTCGGTAAATTCAAAATTAATATATGAAATAAAGAACCCGACAGAAATAAGATAATTAAACACCAGATTAAAACCACACCAACATTGAAAAAAGGATTACTTTTAACAAAAATCCCAGAAAAAATTAGTAATGAAATGATTAAATACAAAAGATGAGACTTAATATAATCTTTCATTTTAAGTAGCCAAATAACAAACCAAAAATAAAGAGTACGACCGGATAAACAATCCAATCATATTCATATAAATATTCAAACTTGACATCCTCCCCCACCTTCGCACTTCGTTTAGCCTGATTGAGACAATCCGATATCATCTTGCCTCTTCTGCTAGCTGGCTGTTTGCGGTAATAGCGGATCGCTTCACTTGTTGCCATTGCTGCTATTGATGAAGAAAAGCCGAGCTTTAATAACTCGGCCTTGATATTGATTTCGATGAATTGTTCGGGGGTCATGCTTGACTTTCTCCATTTGCAGGGGCTTCAAATCCAGGCAGCGTTAGTTGAGAAAGTGACAAAATGGTTTTCTCAGCTTTACGTAATTTCTTTAAATGACGCTTACGTAAATTCATTAAGTCGCTTCCTTTTCTACCAAAATTGTCAAATGACCATTTATCCGCCGCAACCAATCTATTTTGCATTTCGCCAATCGTTAATGATTTCAATCCTTCCATATCTAACAGAGCAAGATTGGCTGGTTGGCTTTCTTTTTCCGCTAAATCCAGTAACCACTTACGGAGTGCTTTAGCGACTTTGGTTTTAGATAACATTCCAATAAGATGAGCACCACGAACAGAATAAATTCTAATCTTTTTATAGCATAACTCATTGTTTTCATTACTCTCGGTCAAATTGACCGTCCCTGACATCTCATTAGTAAACTCATCTTTATTCCTGTTGAAAATGCGAGTAATAGAAGATTCGTCCTTGTATTCTAGTAAGATAGATAGCTGTTTATTAGTGAACCAGATTTTTCCGTCACCGTTATTAAAGGGAACAATATTGTGGGTTTTAAATGTTAATACATGATTCATGATGTCTTCCTTACTTAGGTAATGAACCTTTGCCACATAGGAAATCAGCCCATCGAAGTGACATCAGCAAAACTGATTACCTCAAAGGCTCATTCCTAAATAACGGGTTCGATGTTTGGATTAGTTGCGCATGTGGGACGCAATGATTATTAAGATTTGAATGTGCCAATGACCGA